>LUQC01000053.1:0-53490 GCA_001627925.1 Rhodobacteraceae bacterium REDSEA-S34_B6
CCACAAGAAAATAAACAAAAAAACTATACTTTAATTTATCCTTATCCACTGTATAAAAATCTATTATAAAAAAAAAAAAACGATTAGAAAGTTTAAAACAAAACAGAACTTTTAAAACTTCCTTAGATATTAAAGATTTATTAACATGACATGTAGGATAGTATTAGCATCAAAATCTCAAATTAGATCATTACTTCTGGAGAAAGCAGGTATTGAATTCAGTACTGTTGATCCAGCGATAGATGAGAAAGAAGTGAAGTTATCTTATATCAGTAACAACTATCCAGCACACGACATAGCAGACGTACTAGCAGATATGAAAGCGAGGAAAATATCAAACAGATTTCCTGATAGCATCGTTATAGGCTGCGATCAAATTTTAGACTTTAACAGTAAAATACTATCTAAAGCGAAAGATCAGGATGAATTAATTTATCAACTTAAACAACTTCAAGGAAATAAACATAAGCTTCATGCAGCGTGTGTTGTTTACAATGCGCAAAAACCCGAATGGCGTTTCGTTGGATCAGTAAGTATGACGATGCGGAATCTATCAGATCGGTATATATTAAAATATGTTAAAGATAATTGGGATGACATAAAACATAGTGTCGGTGGCTACCAAATAGAAAATTCTGGAATTTCTCTTTTTTCCAAAATAGATGGAGATTATTTTAGCGTGCTAGGTTTACCAATAATACAATTAGTAGGCCACCTATTAAATCGAGGAGTAATAGAACAGTGAGCTTATCTACTATACCAGTGGCAGCAGTATTGGGTCATCCTATAAACCATTCTAAATCACCCAAACTTCATAATTATTGGTTGTCATTATTTGATATAGATGGCCACTACATACCACTTGATATAGATCCAAGAAATTTCGAAAACAGCATTCGAGCTCTCGGTGGTTTAGGCTTCGTAGGAGCAAATGTAACGATACCTTACAAGGAGAAAATATTAAAAATAGCCGATAAAATTTCGGATAGAGCAGCAATAATTGGTGCGGCTAATACTCTAACGTTTTTGCCAGATGGTAGAATTTATGCAGATAATACAGATGGTTATGGTTTTCTACAGAATATAAAATCCAAATATAAAGACTGGTCAGCCAGCGAAGGTATATCAGTAGTGTTTGGGGCAGGCGGAGCGTCGCGAGCAATATTGGGGGCATTACTTGAAGATGGATCAAATGAAGTAATACTCGCTAACAGGACAAGATCGAGAGCCGACCAATTAAGGTCTGATTTTGGAGCTAAAATCAAAGTTGTAGATTGGATGAAAGTTCAAAATTACCTCAGTGATGCATCGACTGTTATAAACGCAACATCACTTGGTATGGACGGTCAAGCAGAGCTTCCAATTCCGTTGAACGGTCTGAAAAAAAACACTCTTGTTACAGACATTGTGTATACACCACTAAAGACATCCTTTTTGGAACATGCTGCTAAAAGAGGCTGTCGCACAGTAGATGGCCTGGGAATGTTAATCCATCAAGCAATACCTGGGTTTGAACGTTGGTTTGGTGTGAAGCCAGACGTTTCAGAAAATTTGCGCGAATTGTTGATCAGCCAATGATAAAGATTGGGTTAACAGGTTCTATAGGAATGGGAAAAACAACCACAGCAGGTATTTTTGTAAAACATGGTTGTGCGCTCTGGGATGCTGATAAGACCGTTCATAAACTATATTCAAAAGGTGGTATAGCAGTGAAAGCTGTGTCTAAGTTATTCCCCACTTCAGTAGAAAACGGTTCAATATCAAGGAATAAGCTAAAATTGCTTTTGAAAGAGAAGCCTGAAAAACTTAAAGAGTTGGAAAAAATTGTACATCCACTTATACAAGCAGATAGACAAGATTTTCAAAATCAAAATATCGCAGACATAGCAGTTTTTGATATACCGCTTTTATTTGAGACTGGCCTGGATAAAGAAATGGATAAAACAGTATGTGTTTTTACTAGTGCGAAAAATCAAATAGAAAGATTAAAAAAGAGAACTGATAATAGTGATAACTATTACAAAGAATTGATTTCAAAACAAATGCCCAGTGAAGAAAAATGCAAACTTTCTGACTTTACCATTGAGACAACATCTCATGAGATGGTTGAAGAAAAAGTAATGGAAATACTCAATATGTTGCGAGTATAATATAATGAGAGAGATAGTTTTAGATACGGAAACTACTGGCTTGGACCCAGAAGATGGGCACCGGATAGTAGAAATTGGGGCAGTGGAATTAATGAACCACGTTCCCACAGGAAAAGAATATCATCAATATATTAATCCACTTATGGCTATGCCAGATCAGGCGTTTGCAATACATGGGTTAAGCGATGAGTTTCTTTCCAACAAACCTAAATTTTCAGAAATTGTTAATGAATTCTTGGAGTTTATAGGATCAGCGAAGTTAGTCATTCATAATGCTATGTTCGATATGAAGTTCATTAATGCAGAATTAATAAAGAGTGAAAAAGAAGAGATACCATTTGAAAGAGCGACAGATACACTAGCTATTGCACGAAAAAAATATCCGGGATCACCCGCTTCTTTAGATTCTCTTTGTAGAAGGTTTAAAATTGATAACTCAGCAAGAGTGGTACACGGCGCGTTGCTTGATAGTCAAATCTTAGCCGAAGTATATTTAGAATTGGTTGGAGGAAAACAACCCGATTTCACGCTAAATATTACTGATGTTGAACATGGAAATAGTAGTAATCCCGAAAAAGCAAAAAGAATACGTGAAAGGGCTGAAAATTTGAAATCAAGGCTAACAAAAGACGAAGAAAATAGGCATAGAAAATTTATTAAGCAGCTTGGGGACCATTCAATGTGGTCAGAAATTTTAAAGGTGTAGCACCCCCTAGTGTTTCACTTTAGATCCATTTTTTTCTTTTGCATTTTTTCTCCTGTCTATTTCTTGCCTGTATAATTTTAAGAAATCTATGTTTTCTAAATTTAGTGGTGGAAAACCACCATCACGAGTAACATCACTCACAATTCTACGAAGAAATGGAAACAACATTCTGGGGCATTCTATGAGTAAATATGGATGTAATTGATCGTCTGGGACATTTTCGATTTGAAAGATGCCGCCGTAATCTAGCTCCAACACAAAAAGAATATTATTTGTATTACTAGATTTACTATCAACGCGAAGTTTTATTATTACGTCAAACTGTTTATCTGTCTTGCGCTTTTTTGCGTCTATGTTTACATTAACTTGTATTTCTGGGTTCAACTCACCATCGATCCCTTTTTGTGCAAGAATGTTCTCAAAAGAAAGGTCTCTTACATACTGCGCAAGAATATTCATTTTTGGCGGTGTTATTTCGTCTGTTTTCTTAGCCATTAAATTCTCCTGTCGAGCAATACTATAATCTGATCACTCTATAAGATTTCAATCTTTAGGGTTGGTATTTTTTTTCCAAGGTGATCCGTCATTAGGTGTGACATCTTTATATTCGGCATCATAAATTGTTTTGTTTTGATATGAAGTACCTTCATCAAAACGACCCACATGAATGAATTTTTGTTCAAGTTTTCTAAACAGCCAATATCGAAAATTTGGGATAAGTAAAAGGAAACCAATAAAATCTGTGAAAAAGCCTGGTGTAAGCAATAATGCCCCCGCAAAAAGAACTAATACACCATGTCCAATAGGTTCGGAAGGGTCCTCCAATCTTCCCGCTTTACGTTTGAATAAATCGAAGAGTTGTGAGGCTTGTTGTTTAACAAACACAGTTCCTGCAATGGCTGTAATTAATATAATAAAAACTGTTGGCATTAGGCCAATTGTACCACCTACCTTAATGAACAAGACGATCTCAATTACTGGTACAGTAAAAAATAGAAGAAAAAGCCACATCTAATTTATTATCCTTATTTCACTTTAGTGGACATTAACACCTTTAGCACCTACATAAGTAGTTGAAAGTAAAATTACCACTATCGCACTGATCAGGAGCGTGAAATGAGTCCAGCAATTATTGAAATTCTTGTTTTAGCAGGAATAGCCATTTTTTTGGTTTTAAGATTAAAGAATGTACTGGGTACCCGCGAAGGTTTTGAAAAACCTCCATTACAAGATGCTGCTCCTCCCAAAAAATCTAGAGATTTTCGCGTAATTGATGGCGGTGAAGATACGGACATTACTGACAATGTTGACAAAAAAAGTCCATCTGCTGAAGCTTTGGCGCGCATGAAAAAAGTAGACGCAGATTTTATGGTGAATGATTTTTTGACTGGAGCAAGGTCCGCATATGAAATGATACTAATGGCATTTGAAAACGGTGATTTAATAGATGTTGAAAGTTTCCTTGACGAAGATGTGAAAGACGCATTTCAGCAAGTAATCGATATGCGAGCAAAAAAGAAGCTAAAGGTTGAGGCAGAGTTTTATGGGATAAGAGAGCTTAGCTTAAAAAATGCAGACTTTGATGATAAAACTAATGTAGCAGAACTTTCCGTTGCATTTACGGGAGAGCTTTCGTCAGTTGTGAAAAATAAAGATGGTGAGGTTGTGGAGGGTGATGCTAAACAGGTAAAACGTCAGCGAGACACATGGACGTTCTCTCGTGATTTGTCATCATCTGATCCGAATTGGCTCCTTGTTGCCACAAGTAGTTAGAATAGTTATTCAACTGTGTAGTGAGGCCCACTTCATAAGTCTCTGAGTGCAAAATCATGAAAATGAGGAAACTTAGTCTGGAAGAAACAAAGCTTTGGGAAAAAGTAGCCAAGTCTACTCTACCCCTTAACGATAAAACTCTGACTGAAAGTGACATTAGCTCGGGTCAAATTAGTCCAAAAAATAGTAAACCCACCAATGCCCCCCCTAAGAGAGCCCTCAGGCCGCAATTAAATGAAAATATAGCTATCAAAAAAGGGTTCGTTTCAACTGGTGCTCAAAAAGTAAAAATGGATATGAAGGCTTTTGCCAAGCTGAAAAAAGGCATGCTCGAGCCAGAGGTGTGGCTGGATCTTCATGGCATGACACTAGAACAAGCATATCCAGCCTTATTAAATTTTATAGTTTCTTCTCACAATAGACAGAAAAGACTAGTATTGGTGATAACAGGAAAAGGTAAAAACTCTGATCCTGGTTATGTTATTCCGCAACGCAATGGGGTACTCAGATCGCAGGTTCCTCTTTGGTTAAAGGAACCAAGGTTGTCTAATTTAATACTCCAAGTCGAAAAGGCCCACCAAAGACACGGTGGCTATGGTGCTTTATATATATACCTACGCCGTAGTAGGTCATAATAGACAGATTGAAGAACTCTCTAGTTTATAAAATTTAACTTATGTAAAAGATTTTTCGTTGTATCGATTGATCTTAAAATATATAGCACAGAAAATTATTGGAGAAACATATGTCAAATTCAGAGCTGGAAAATGCTATAGAAGCTGCTTGGAATGTTCGCGAAGAAATAACCCCTTCAACAACTGGTGAAACGAGAAAAGCTATTGAAGCAACTTTATCCGCTCTTGATACTGGAAGTTTACGTGTTGCTGAGAAAAATGACAAAGGTGATTGGATCGTAAACCAATGGGCAAAAAAGGCTGTTTTGCTCGGCTTTAGACTTAAAGATATGGAGGTACACGAGGGTGGCCCGCAGAACTCAGGTTGGTGGGACAAAGTTGATAATAAGTTTAAAGGATGGAACACTAAAGATTGGAAAGAAGCAGGTTTTAGAGCTGTACCAAGTTGTGTTGTAAGACGTTCTGCATATATAGCGCCAGGAGTTGTTCTAATGCCTTCATTTGTAAATCTTGGTGCATATGTAGATACAGGAACAATGGTAGATACATGGGCTACGGTTGGCAGTTGTGCCCAAATAGGTAAGAACGTACATTTATCTGGAGGTGTTGGTATCGGTGGCGTATTAGAGCCAATGCAGGCCTCTCCGACAATAATAGAAGATAATTGTTTTATAGGTGCCCGTTCGGAAGTGGTAGAAGGTGTAATCGTTCGAGAGGGTTCAGTTTTGGGGATGGGAGTTTACATAGGGCAATCGACCAAAATAGTAGATCGAGAAACAGGAGAGGTAATGTATGGAGAAGTTCCTCCTTATTCAGTAGTCGTTTCTGGTTCAATGCCAAGCAAAAATAACATAAGTTTATACTGTGCAGTGATTGTTAAAAGAGTTGATGAGAGAACCCGTAGCAAAACGGGAATTAATGAACTTCTCCGTGATTAATAATTTATAGAAGTACACCTTTTGGTATGACGGCTCCTAGTCTACCACTCGTACAGCACCCTTAGAAGCAGATGTCGTTAATGCAGCATATGCTTTAAGGGCAGTGGTCACCTTCCGCTTACGTTTCTTTTTGGGTATCCAGCCGTTTTTATCTTGTTGAATACGACGTTTAGCAAGTGTTTCATCAGAAACATTTAAATGAATTTTTCTTTCAGGTATGTTGATTTGAACTTCATCACCAGTTTCTACCAGCCCAATTGTGCCGCCCTCTGCCGCTTCTGGTGAAACATGTCCTATCGATAAACCAGAGGTGCCGCCGGAAAAACGCCCATCTGTAACAAGTGCGCAAGCAGAGCCAAGACCTTTCGACTTTAAATAGCTGGTGGGATAGAGCATTTCTTGCATTCCTGGTCCCCCACGAGGTCCTTCATGTCTAATTATTACGACATCTCCTGATTTAACCTTTCCTGTCAGTATGTCATTGACAGCATCATCTTGGCTTTCAACAACATAAGCTGGACCAGTAAATTTTAATATTTTTTCATCAACACCAGCTGTTTTAACGATACAGCCGTCTTCTGCTAAATTTCCATAAAGCACAGCAAGACCACCATCTTGTGAGAAGGCCTTTTCCTTACTGCGAATAACACCTTCCGCTCTATCAAGATCGAGTTTTTCAAAGCGGCGACTTTGTGAAAATGCTGTTTGGGTCGGAACGCCTCCTGGTGCGGCTTTATAGAAAGACAAAACTTTCTCATCAGTTGTTTGAGAAATATCCCAAACCTTAAGGGCGTCAGATAATGTTTTGCTATGAACCGTCGGCAAGCTTGTATCAATGAGGCCAGCTCGGTCTAGTTCGCCCAAAATTGCCATTATACCGCCCGCTCTGTGTACATCTTCCATATGAACATCAGATTTTGCTGGAGCAACCTTACATAAAACAGGTACTTTTCTAGATAACCGATCTATATCATCCATTGTAAAACCAACGTTGCCTTCATATGACGCCGCCAATAGGTGGAGAACAGTATTGGTCGACCCACCCATGGAAATATCCAGCGTCATTGCATTTTCGAATGCCTTAAAAGAAGCAATGGACCGTGGTAAAACAGATGTATCACCCTTTTCATAACAACGTTTAGCTATTTCAACTATTATTCTACCGGCGCTCAGAAAAAGATTTTGTCGGTCCGAATGAGTTGCTAAAACTGATCCATTTCCAGGTAGTGAAAGCCCTAAAGCTTCTGTAAGACAGTTCATTGAGTTTGCAGTGAACATTCCAGAGCAAGATCCGCATGTTGGGCATGCAGATCGCTCAACTTCTGCAACTTCTTCGTCAGAATATTTTTCGTCTGCAGCGTAAACCATTGCATCAACTAAATCTAATGCCTTTTCTTTACCGTCCCAAATTATTTTGCCGGCCTCCATTGGTCCGCCGGAAACAAAAACAGCTGGTATATTGAGACGCATCGCTGCCATCAGCATTCCTGGGGTAATTTTATCACAATTGGAAATGCAAACCATTGCATCTGCACAATGTGCATTCACCATATATTCAACCGAGTCGGCTATAACTTCTCGCGATGGTAGAGAGTAAAGCATCCCATCATGACCCATGGCAATTCCATCATCGACAGCAATAGTATTAAATTCCTTAGCGACGCCGCCAGATTTTTCTATTTCACGAGCCACCATTTGGCCCAGATCTTTGAGGTGAACATGGCCTGGAACAAACTGTGTGAACGAGTTTACGACAGCGATAATTGGTTTACCAAAATCATCATCTTTCATTCCCGTGGCACGCCATAAGCCTCGTGCCCCAGCCATATTTCTTCCATGAGTGGAGGTTCTAGATCGGTACATGGGCTTTCCTTTTAATTACCTTTTTATGCATTATTGAATAATTTTAATATTCGCAACTAAATTGAAATTCAAACTATTAAAGAAGCATTAGATAGATTTCCGGATACACGGAATTTTTATGTCAGTAAAATTTAGTATATGATATCTAAATGTAATATCGATGAAATTAACAAACCCCTGGTTTATGAAAAAAATTATTGATAAAAATAGAAAACAGCGCGCGATATTTACTTTAGAGGTAAGTCTAGGCCGATCAAAAAATGATGGTCTTCCAAGAAACTCTATTGGTGCGACATTAATTTGTTATTCTACTGGAATTGATGAAGAGGAAGCGGTTCGAGAAGCAGTTGCAACGTTGAAGCGTTCTAATATGTCTCCACTGAATGTAGTTGGCTATGGTTCAATTGAAGAGAGATTGAAAAATGGACATGAAATTGATCTGGAGGAAAACAAAATCATGTTGCGCGCCCTAAATGAAAACTCTGTCATAGTAGCTGATGTTATGCCCTTATTTGGAAATGAAACAGAGGAAGACATAGTAAATTGAGACGTATCATATTTTTTGATCTAGATGGGACATTGACGGACGCTGGGCCGGGAATAAAGGCATGCATTAACTATGCTCTTGATAAAATGAAACTAGAAAAGCTTGGACCTGAAAGTGACTGGGTAGTGGGACCGTCTCTTTGGGGCACATTTAATAAGCTAGGTGTTCCGGAGGAAGATTTAAATTACGCTGTTGATTTGTATCGAGAGCGATACGATGTAAAAGGATATATCGAAAATAGTGTCTATACTGGTATTCCAGAGCAGCTTTCGGAATTAAAATCGATGGGTTATATGCTTGGTGTTGCAACATCAAAGCCAACTGCTTCGGCTATTTCCATATTAGAGTATTTTCAGCTATCGAGATATTTCTCATATCAGTTTGGTTCTAATCTGGATGGCTCATTATCTGATAAGTCCAGCTTATTGCAACATGCATTAAGTACTACAGGTTCTCAACCCAGCGATGCTTTAATGATAGGTGACAGACGATACGATATTATTGGTGCAAAATCTAACTTGATTAAATCTATAGGAGTGAGCTATGGATATGGATCAATAAATGAGTTGAGAGCAGCAGGAGCCGACTGCCTGATTAAAGAAACAAGGGAGCTGGCCATAGTGGTAAATAAACTGTTACCAATTTAGGTGAAATTATGAATGAAATTGATCCTGTAAACCTTACAGCTGAACTCATAAAATGTCCGTCCGTAACACCAAAAGAAGCGGGGGCAATTACTTTGATAGAGGATTTGCTAAATAAAAATGGATTTATATGCTCTCGAATTAGCCGTGGGGGAGTAGAAAATCTTTTTGCTCGCTGGGGTTCGGGGAGAGCTGAAAGAAGTTTCGGTTATAATGGGCATACGGATGTAGTGCCGGTTGGAAATGCAGAGTCATGGTCAGTAGACCCTTTTGGGGCTGAGGTGAAGGATGGCTATTTATTTGGTCGAGGTGCCACCGATATGAAGTCGAGTGTCGCGGCATTTGTCGCGTCAGCCATAGATTTTGTATCAAAAAATCCGCCAAATGGTTCTATCGTTATTACTATTACGGGAGATGAAGAAGGGGAAGCTAAAAACGGAACGGCTGCAATTCTAGATTGGATGCAGAAAAATAATGAAAAAATAAGCCATTGTTTGGTGGGTGAGCCGACTTGTCCGGATTACCTCGGTGAAATGGTAAAGATTGGGCGTAGGGGATCAATTACAGCAAGGTTTTGTGTTAAGGGTCTGCAAGGGCACACCGCTTATCCACAGCTAGCAATAAATCCCCTTAATGCACTAGTGCAGTTAATGCATTCTATTAGTGAAGAAAGTTTGGATATTGGCTCCGAACATTTTGATGCATCGACCCTAGTCATAACTTCCATTGATACTGGAAATTCTGCAACTAATGTAATCCCAGAAATGGCAAAAGCCGTGATTAATATAAGGTTCAATGATAATCATACCAGTGAGTCTATAAAAAAATGGTTGGAAAGAACTTCAAAAGACTTTGCTGAAAAAACTGGGACAGAAATTACAGTTGATACGCATACGTCCGGGGAAAGCTTTTTGACACCTCCAGGGCAGTTATCTGACATAATTTGCAATTCTATCCAGCAAGAACTTGGGGTTAAACCGTCTTTGTCGACGACGGGTGGAACTTCTGATGCAAGATTTATAAAAAACATCTGCCCCGTCGTGGAATTTGGGCTAGTGGGAAAGACTATGCATGCAATTGATGAGAGGGTTGAGATAAGTCAAATCCGCAATTTAAAGAAAGTCTATACTCGCATTTTGGAAAATTATTTTGCCGAAATATAAACCAACTTTGGTGATTATGGTAAAAGAACCAAGACCTGGGAAAGTCAAAACACGGTTGGGAAATGATATCGGAATGATTGAATCTGCTTGGTGGTATAGACATCAAAGTTTATCGCTTATACGAAATGTTGTACACCCTAAGTGGGAAACTGTAATTGCTGTTTCTCCAGATATTGAGGGACAAAATAGTAGGATTTGGCCTTCTGAATTGATGCGGATCTCTCAGGGAATGTCAGGGTTGGGAGAAAGAATGCTCAAGATATTAGATAGTTTTCGCGTCGGTCCGATTTGTATAATTGGTTCTGATATTCCAGGTGTAAGTAAGGAAAAGATAGATCGGGCTTTTAAGATTTTACGTAGGAACGAGTACGTTTTAGGACCTACTTTCGATGGCGGGTTTTGGCTTTTTGGTGCAAAAAAAATTAGGAAGATATCAAAAAAGACTTTCACAAAAGTGCGGTGGTCATCAAACTATGCTTTCGACGATACTATAAAAACTTTGGAAACTGACAGATGGGCTGCTTGTGATATGCTACGTGATATCGACAACGGCATCGATTATGACACTATACAAAAAAAACATCCTAATTTCGTCTTGGCTAGGCGATTCATCGATTTTGTATTATGAAAATACGACCTGGATAAATGAAAATCATACGTTATCTAGAGGGTAGTACAGGGTTTAAGTTTATACCCATATCGGCTGAGAGAAAAATATTGGATTCTTTGTGAAGACTAATAAAGCTCATAATTCTTCAAAGACTATGGAGAAAATTCTCATTTTACAAGTTATGGCGCCAACCAGGGATGGTGAGATTTTTGCACGTCCCGTTTCTTGGGAAGAGGCCGGAGACGAGCCAATCGTTTATATTGAGCATGATAAGTTCACGGGTTTCTTATCCTATGGCGACCGAATTCTGACTCGGATTAAACCCGTCAATTCTAACAATTTCGACTATGTTGGAAAGATTATAAAGAAAATAGACGATAATCCTCAAACAAAACTTGGAATTTTCCAAATTACGCCAAATGGGCCGAGAGTTAAATCGATAGATAAATCTGGCAAAGATTGGTTGGTAGAGTTGGACAAAGGTGTGGTTATTGAAGATGGAGAATTAGTTGAATTCAGAAAAATTGACTCTGGAAGAAGAATTCGCTCTGAAAAGGTTAGAGTTTCTGAAAGGTTGGGCGATCCTTCTGCTCCAAAATCTGTATCTCTTATTGCAATTCACCAACTTAAGATTCCCAATATTTTTCCAGAAAATGTACTTCTTCAGTCTAAAAAAGCCTCCTTTTTACAAAATAAAAAATGGGACGATTATTCGCACGTGCCCTTTGTCACGATTGATCCTAAAGACGCCCGTGATCATGACGATGCTTGTTATGCAAAACCGGATGACGATCCAAAAAATATTGGTGGTCATTTAATATGGGTAGCTATAGCTGATGTAGCACACTTCGTCCGATCTGGCGATGCAATAGACAATGAAGCACGTCACAGGGGCAACTCCACTTATTTTCCTGACAGAGTTGTTCCAATGCTTCCAGACAACTTATCTGGCAATCTTTGCAGTTTGCATGAGGGGGAAAAGAGAGCGTGTATTGTTGTAAAAATAAAAATTGACTCAGTAGGTAATAAAATAAGTCATAAGTTTACGCGTGCAGTAATTCAATCTTGGGCATCTCTTGAGTATGGCGAAGTTCAGGAAGTTATTGATAAAGGTAAAGGAAAACCGAAAGTTCTGGATCTTGTAAATACTGTCATTAAACCACTTTATGATGCCTATTCTTGTCTAAAAATTTCAAGAAAGGCTAGAAGTCCTCTAGATTTGAACCTTCCAGAACGGAAGATAGAAATAGATGAAAAAGGTATAGTCAAAGACGTTAGATTCAAAGAAAGGTTAGAGGCACATAAACTTATAGAAGAATTTATGATTCTTGCGAATGTTTGTGCAGCAGAGACATTATCTAACAAAAAAACACCTACAATTTTTAGGGTGCATGAAGAGCCTGATAAAGAAAAGATTGAAGCTTTGAGAAAGACAGCGGTTTCGGTAGGATTAAAGTTATCAAAGGGTCAAAATATAAAAGCTTCCCATATTAATGAACTATTAGCTCAGGCAGAGTCAGCACCCTTTCGTGACTTAATAAATCTATCGGCACTACGCTCTATGAATCAGGCATTTTATTCGCCAGAAAATTTTGGTCATTTTGGCTTGTCTTTGTCTCAGTATGCCCACTTTACATCACCAATTAGGCGTTATTCTGATCTCATTACTCATCGCGCTTTGATATCTGCAGTTGGGCTGGGCGATGATGGTCTTAAAGATATAGATATTGATAATATTCACAGTACAGCAGAGAAAATATCTGAATCTGAGCGGCGCTCTATGGTTGCAGAGCGAGATACTAATGATAGGTACCTTGCGCATTTCCTGTCGGAAAGAATTGGAAATAATTTTTGTGGTAGTATAAGTGGGGTATCAAATTTTGGGATTTTTGTAAGGCTAGATGAGACGGGTGCAGATGGCATTGTTCCGGTAAGGACAATAGCTAATGAATATTTCAAATATGATAAATCTGCGAACAGGTTGATTGGTTCAGAAACTGGGCTAAAGCTGGAATTAGGAATGTCGGTTCGGGTGAAGCTTTCAGAGGTAGACCCTTTTGCGGGCGGTATAGTGTTTCAGCTTACCCATCTTGAAAATGAGCAATTAAATTATGAGGGTAGCAAAGGTAGATCTAAATTTTTTAAGAAAAACAAATATAAAACACGGAATAAGAAATTAAAAATTAAGAGAAGAGAAAGAAGAATAAAAGTATCCTGATAGTCGCTACTCACCATAGGGTATCCAAATAGTTTTATTTTCAGTCGCGTTCTCTAGGAATTCTCTACCAAAGCCCTCCTCACTATTCCAATCCCTCCCGCAACCATTGTTAACCCATGTGCGTTTTAAATTACTTACGGACGCTTTTTCTATATCCCTTGAAACATCAGAAGGAGAAAAGCTCCAGACACTTTCAATATCCATATGCCCTGCAAGCTCTATTGCTAGATCTGCATGTTTGCCAGTTAATATGTTAATGGTCCCAGGAGGAACGTCTGAGGTGTCTAAGACTTGATAAAAATCAGTAACAATAGGAGAAAAGGTTTCAGAGGGAATAATAATTGAGCGATTACCTGTAGCGAATAATGGGGCCATTACAGATATAAAGCCAAGTAGAGGATACTGATTATCGCATAAAACGCCACAGTTTCCTATTGCTTCTTTCATAACGAGCGCTATTGCTTTGAGAGGTACACTTCTAGCGCTCCCATCGAACTTATCCGACCAAGCAGCATAGAAAAACAATCTCTGAATACTTTGCTCAACTTCAGTTTGAGCATCAGACCTTCCTGTGAGAGCTTGCAAAGTGTTGGCAAATTCTGCTTTCCTTGCTGATAAATTTTCAGCCATATAATATAAGATTTGAGCCCGAAGATGTGCTGTGGAATGCGACCAATTTTTTGCAGAGTTCATGGCTTCTACGGCGTTTCGAATATCTTTGCGGTTTGATAAAGGCACTTGGGTTACAGGTTTTCCGTTATGATCAACAATTGACTGAGAGTAGCCACTGTCTGGGCGACACTGTTTTCCCCCGATGTAAAGCTTTGCCGTTCTGTCAATATAGTCAGTCTTGCTAATTTGGTTTTTAACTGGCGTGCTTTTGATCTTAGGTGAGAACTGGTTCTTTGGTTTACTGTAAGCTAATAGGCCTTCCCATCCACCTTCTCGGCCAAACCCACTTTGTTTTACCCCACCAAACCCAGCAGCAGCATCGAACATATTTGTTCCGTTTATCCATATTACACCTGCCTTAATTTTTGGTGCGAGCTCTAGGCATAGATTTATATTTTCACTCCATATGGAGGCTGCCAGCCCAAACGTAGTATTGTTTGATAGTTCTATAGCTTCCGAAGGGGTTCTAAACGTTGTGCTTACCAACACTGGACCAAAGATTTCTTCGTGCATGAGTGGATCTGCAGTATGCAAGTCTGTTATTAGGGTTGGAGGAAAGAAACATCCTTCTTGGGGTAATGGTGAGCCAGCTTGAAAGACTTTTCCTTGAGTCTGAGAAACCATTCCACTAATTTTTTTGTGCTGTTTCTTATCTATAATTGCCCCCATGTCTATTGACTTGTCGAGGGGACTTCCCAAGCGTAGATTTTTCATTCTATTTCTGAGTTTATTATAAAATTTTTCTGAAATCGCCTCATGAACTAATAGGCGAGACCCAGCACAACAAACTTGCCCTTGGTTAAACCAAATTGCATCAACGACCCCTTCAACGGCACTATCCAGGTCTGCATCATCAAAAACAACAAAAGGCGATTTTCCACCTAATTCTAGTGTCAAGTACTTGCCGGAGCCAGCTGTTCGTTCTCTAATTAATTTTCCAACTTCTGTTGAACCAGTAAATGCAATTTTATTTATATCTTTATGTCCCACAATCATTTCGCCGACTTTTCCGTCGCCAGTTACAATATTTATGAGGCCATTTGGAACTCCAGCAGATGTACATATTTCAGCGAATAAAAGGGCTGTTAAAGACGTGTATTCTGCAGGCTTTAGCACCACAGCATTACCCATGGCGATGGCAGGAGCTATTTTCCATGAAAGCATTAGGAGTGGAAAGTTCCAGGGAATAATTTGACCACAAACTCCTATCGGAGAACGCTTTGGAAGCTCAGCCTGCATTAATTGAGCCATTCCAGCATGGTAATAGAAGTGTCTTTGAGCAAGAGGAATATCAATATCACGAGATTCTCTAATTGGTTTTCCATTGTCCAGGGTTTCCAAGACAGAGAAAAGCCGAGAGTTTTTCTGCAAGAGACGCGCAATTGCATATAGAATGCGGGAACGCGCATGATCACTTTCTTTGGACCATTTTTTTTGAGCGTCTCTGGCTGCTTTAACTGCAGAATCTATATCAGATGGAGAGGACTGACCAATTTTTGCTAATACTTGATCGTTAGCAGGGTTGACGGTGTTGAAATGATCTTCGCATTGTTTCCATTTGCCATTTATAAAATTACCAAAAGTATAATTATGGTTCTTCAACCAATTTTGGGCTTCTCTGGCGCTTTCGGGTGCTTCCCCATAATCCATTTTATCAAAGATACTTTTTATTTGCATGTTTTACCCCAGTGGATGCCGATAATTAGCAGAATAATTTCCAGTTAAGTAGTGTTCTAACTGTCGTTCAATGTCTCCAAGAAGGCTTGAAGCCCCAAAGCGAAATAAAGAAGCGTCCATCCAATCGTTGCCTAATTCTTCTTTTATGAGACTTAAATAAACTAGTGCATCTTTTGCTTTCGATATGCCACCCGCTGGTTTGTAACCTACTTTAAACCCTGTTTTTTCCCAGTACTCTCGGATTGCACGCACCATTACAATGGACGTACCAAGCGTTGCATTAATACTTTCTTTTCCTGTTGAGGTTTTAATGAAATCTGCCCCAGCCATCATACAAACCATTGACGCACGCGCGACATTTCTTAGGCTTCCTAACTCACCAGTTGCTAAGATTGTTTTGAGGTGTGCATCTCCACAGGCAGAACGAAATGCTTTAACTTCATTAAAAAGTTCCTGCCAGTTTTGAGTCAGGACATGCCTCCGCGAAATAACAATATTTATCTCTTTGGCTCCTAATAACCGAGTTTTAAATGGAGACAGACCTGCAGGAAAGCCGGTTGAAACGGCGGCGACCGGAATGCCGCTATTACCCAAGGCGGCAATGGCGGTTTCAATCATTTCATGGTATACGCATATAGCTCCAACATGGAGGCCGTCCATTCCCAATGCTCTTGTTAAATCTGGCCTAATAGGATGGATCCCTTTAGCGCATAACCTTTTTACGCGACCTGCTGTATCGTCTCCAGATAGCGTCGTAAGGTCTATGCAGGAGATTGCTTTCAGTAGCCAAGCGGCCTGATGAGCTTTTTTTATTGATCTGCGTGTGCCAAGAGTAGCAGCGCGACGTTCGATTGCTGAGGTGTTTGCGCTCTGTGACATAACCCAGTCGATGTCAAGCTCGCATCCTTCATTTCTATTAGTCAAACTATCATTCATTCTTTACGACCAGGAATGTCTCATAAACATTGAACACTTGCATGTGCACAGAAATATATCAATACAGTATTAGCTGATATAGTATTTAACGTGTTTTAAATTTTCTGTTCGTGCCAATCAGTGCTGTTATGAAACATGCCGTGAGCAATAGAATAATTGTTGGTGCGGGCGCACTATCAATAAAGAAGCTAACATAAATACCAAAAAAACTCGATAATAATGAAATTAATGTAGCAATGATAAGCATTTGGTTAAATCTCTGCGTTAGCAAAAAGGCTATTGCTCCGGGAGCTATCAACAAACCGATTGATAGTATTATTCCCACTGCTGATAGAGTGGCTACTATTGTTACGGATACCATCGCGAGAAAGCTGTAGTGTAATAAGCGAACAGGGATCCCAACAGAACGCGCTTGGATTGGATCAAAGGTATGTAACAGTAAGTCGTGTCTCTTTATGGTTACGAGAATTGTAACCATGCTGGAAATTAAGAATGATATAAGCAAGTCTTCAAAAGTTATACCGAGTATATTGCCAAATAATATATGATCTAGATGCACTTCCGTAGATACCTTTGAATATAAAACAATTCCAAATCCAAACATTCCAGAAAAGACTATACCCATTATAGTATCATGTTTGAGCCTGCTATTTTCGCTTAAAAACCCTGATAAAACTGCGCAAACCATGCCAGAGCAGAATGCGCCAATGATTAATGGAATACTCAGTAAATATGATATTATTATTCCTGGAAGTACCGAATGGCTTATTGCGTCTCCCATTAACGACCATCCTTTGAGCACCAAAAAACATGAAAGCAGAGCTGCTGGTACGGATATGATAGCTGCTATTATGAAAGCATTTATCATAAAACTATAATGGAATGGGGTAACTAATATGTCAGCCATAATTAGTGTCTGCTTCTAACGCTGTTCGACTTTTGGATTTAAAGTATCCATGTTTTGGTGCTAAGATGAAAGTGGAAATAAATATAAAAGTTAAAATTGAAACAATTATTCCACCGGTAGCACCATTTAGGAAGTAGCTAATATAGGCACCAAAAAAGCTGCTTAATGTTCCAATAATCACGCTTATTATGAGTAATTTAGGAAATTTATCAGTAAGCAAGTAGGCAGTGGCTCCAGGTGTAACTACCATGGCAATTACTAGAAAAGCCCCAACAGTTTGAAGAGCGGCAACACAAGAAGCGGCTAAAATTGTAAAAAATAGTATTTTCAGTAAATCTGGATTTAAACCAATAGAACGTGCATGGTTTTCATCAAAAAATGTAACCATAAAATCTTTCCACTTTGTCGCAAGAACACAAAGAGACACAAGACCAATTATCACAAGCTGAAATGTATCTGTTGGTGTAATTGCAAGGATGTTACCCATGGTGATAGTTTGGATGCTCACGGACATTGGTGACAGTGATATCATAAACAAACCGAGACCAAAGAAAGATGTAAAAATAACTCCTATTATGGCATCTTCTTTAAGTTTGGATCGCTGTTGTAAAAAAAGTATTGAGCTTGCGGCTAGTCCGCCAGCGACAAACGCGCCAAGAGCAAATGGTAGTCCTAGAATATATGCCCCTGCTACACCTGGTACTATTGAATGGCTGAGAGCATCACCTATCAGCGACCACCCTTTCAACATTAAGTAAGCTGAAAGAAAAGCACAGACGCCTCCCACTAAAGCACTTACCCACATCGCATTAACCATATAACTATAAGAAAATGGTTCCAATAAAGCTTCAAGCATCTTTATCACTTTTCGTATCACTGTCGTACAAGACGAAGGGACGCTCGTCATCTGAAATCACACGAACTTCGCGCCGGTCATCGTCATCATGAAGATCGGTTCCACTGAGAACAAAATGCCTTAGAACACCACCAAATGCGAGCTCTAAATTTTGACGTGTAAAGGTATTTTCTGTCTTACCGTAAGCTAATACCGTTTCCTTGATTAAAATTGTTCTGTCACAAAACTCTGGTACTGACCCAAGATTGTGTGTTGAAACAAGCATTATTTTTCCTTCTTTTCTCATCTCACCAAGAAGTTCGATTATTGCAGTTTCGGTTTTTACATCCACTCCTGTGAAGGGTTCATCCAGCAAAATAATTTTACTTTTTTGTGCTAATGCGCGAGCTAAAAAAACTCTTTTTCTTTGACCGCCGGATAACTCACCAATTTGCCGGTCTTTAAAATCGGTCATCCCAACACGATTTAAGGCATTCGCAACCTCCAGTATGTCTTGTTGTCTCGTTTTCCGAAAAAAGCCCATATGGCCATAGCGGCCCATCATGACAACATCCTGCACCAGCACTGGAAACGACCAATCTACTTCCTCTGCTTGTGGTACATATGCGATAAAATTTTCTTTAAGCGCAGATTTTACAGATTGACCCAAAATTGAGATTTCACCTTTTACAGTAGGTATAAACCCCATTAGCGCCTTGAATAAGGTTGATTTTCCAGCACCGTTTACTCCCACTAATGCTGTTATTGTGCCCGTGGGTATTTCAAAGGAGACATTTCGTAAAGCTGTGGTTCCGTTGTTGTAAGTTACGGTTAGATCGCTAGTTATTATGCCGGACTTTGCTTCGATCATTTAGGTGCTTTGTTTCCTTAAGTGAATATCGTTAAATGGAATAAAAGAGTTTTAATTGCTTAGTCCTGCCAATATTGTTTCGGACGTTACTTTTAAAAGATCAAGGTAACTTGGTACTGGTCCATCCGCTTTGGTGAGGCTATCAACGTATAAAACACCTCCGTATGCTGCTCCTGTTTCTCGTGATATTTGTCTGGCTGGTGATTGTGAAACAGTACTTTCGCAAAAAACTGTAGGGATATTATATTTCTCTACACTATCAATGACCTTTTTCACTTGTTTTGGAGTTCCCTGTGCGCCAGCATTTATTGGCCAAAGATACAATTCGTTCATTTTAAAATCTCTAACCAGATAACTGAATGCACCTTCGCACGAAACTAGCCATCTCCTATCTTTAGGAATCCTCAGTATCGCATTCCTCAATGGTAAAATTGTATCCTTAATCTCGCGTTTATATGCTTCTGCGTTCTTAATATAAGTCGAAGCGTTTTCAGGGTCGTGCTCAACAAACGCTTTTCTTATGTTATCTACATAAATTAGTGCACTATCGAGGCTCATCCATGCATGAGGATTTGGTCGTCCAGCATATTCCCCATCTCTAATATCTATTGGGAGTATACCGTCTGTCAGGATGGCGCTTGGGACATCGGAGAGGTTTGAGAAAAACTGGTCAAACCAAAGCTCTAAGTTTAAACCATTCCACAATATTAAATCTGCATCCTGTGCCCTAACGATATCTCTTGGAGTGGGCTCGTATCCATGAATTTCTGCCCCAGCCTTGGTGATTGACTCAACGATAGCAATATTACCAGCTACATTCTGTGCCATGTCAGCGATGACAGTAAAAGTCGTAACAGCTTTGAATTTTTCTGCTGAAAGATGGCTGGTGAGTATAAAAAAGAAAAACAGGGATACGTACGCTACGTTCCGTGAAATAGTTTTATCGATGATGCGCATTATTTTATTTCTTTAGAAAGTTAACAGTTTAATACTTAGAAAGATAAATCTTTTTGTCAATGCAATTGATAATCATTCTCATTTAAAAACAGTTTAATTTTATTAAACTTTAAGATTGGAAATCTGATCCTTCACTGATCAGAATTTTCTTTAACTCTTCTAAATGTTTACTGTCATCGCTCGGATAGTTTTCGAGTTCGGTTGCAGTTCTTTCTGCAATCTCATCTGGTAAAACTCTAAGTTTCATTCCCGTTTGTAGCGCCTTAATGTAGGTTCTAGCAGCACGCTCGAAATAGTACATTCTATTAAAAGTTTCTGCAACATTACTGCCAATTACCAAGACCCCATGGTTACCCATTATCATAACCTTTTTTTTTGCATCTGAAAAAAGCGCTGCACACCTCTCGCCTTCCTCTTCGAATGCTAGTCCACCATAGTTATTGTCTACTATTACACGATTAAAGAACATCGCAGAATTTTGGTCTATCGCTGGTAGGTTACTGTCTTCTAGGCTTGCTAAAATGGTTGCGTAATCTGAGTGAACGTGCATTGCACACTTTGCATGAGGACAAAGCCTATGAAGTGCGCCGTGCAAACCCCACGCAGTTGGATCTGGTGCATTTGGCAGCTTCAGTGTGTCGGGGTTTTGTGAATCAAGCTCAAGTAAATCACTAGCTCTTATTCGTGAAAAGTGCACCATGTTGGGGTTTACAATAAATTTAGTTCCATCGTTGCTTACGGTTAGTGAGAAGTGATTAGCCACAGCTTCATGCATATTTAGTCTTGCTGTCCATCGAAAAGCAGCGGCCAGATCTGTGCGTTCACGCCAAAAATTTAAATTTGATTTTACTTGAGCGATTTTCATATTCACTCCTTTTTTAATACTCTACCAGCAACAAAAAAAGAGGCAAGTTATATGAAAATTGATGGCAAATATTAAGTTGTTAATACACCGAAACACGTGACATTTGACCAAAAAATAGGTATACTAAGACAAATTATAAAAAAGGTCACATTAATGTCCGAAATCGAGCAAGACAACCAACAATATGATGCTGAATCTATTAAGGTTCTCAAGGGCTTAGAAGCAGTACGAAAAAGGCCTGGGATGTATATTGGCGACACCGATGATGGCTCTGGTTTGCATCATATGGTCTATGAAGTAGTTGATAACGGAATAGATGAAGCCCTTGCTAAACACGCAGATTATGTAGAGGTAAAAATTTGTCCAGACAACAGTGTTTCAGTAAGAGATAACGGCAGAGGCATACCTGTAGATATTCACGAAGAAGAAGGGGTGTCTGCGGCAGAAGTAATCATGACGCAGCTTCATGCTGGTGGTAAATTTGATAGCAATTCGTACAAAGTTTCAGGTGGTTTGCATGGGGTTGGCGTATCCGTTGTAAACGCATTGTCTGTATGGTTAGAGCTACGAGTATGGCGCGATGGCAAAGAACATTTTGCACGGTTTGAGCATGGTGAAACGGTAGAACACCTTAAAGTTTTGGGAGAAGCCGGCGAAGAAAGAGGAACAGAGGTAAGGTTTCTTGCGTCTACTGACACCTTTTCTAACTTGGAATATTCATTCGAAATACTGGAAAAGCGCCTTCGTGAACTTGCCTTTTTAAACTCAGGAGTAAAGATCATATTGATTGATGAGCGTCCTGCAGAAATTCGAAAAACAGAGCTTTATTATGAAGGGGGAGTGAAAGAGTTTGTAAAATACTTAGACCGTTCCAAAGCTTCAATTATGCAAGAGCCCATTTTTTTTGTTGGTGAGCGCGATGAGATTGGCGTTGAGGTAGCAATGTGGTGGAATGATAGTTACCATGAGAATGTTTTGCCATTTACTAATAATATACCTCAACGGGATGGTGGAACCCACATGGCTGGTTTTAGAGGGGCATTGACTAGAACAATAAATAATTATGCTCAATCTAGTGGTATAGCAAAAAAGGAGAAGGTGAACTTCACTGGTGATGATGCACGTGAGGGACTCACATGTGTGCTTTCAGTTAAAGTTCCAGATCCAAAATTCAGTTCACAAACTAAGGATAAGCTTGTTTCATCAGAGGTTCGGCCTGCTGTTGAGGGACTAATGAATGAAAAGCTTTCTGAGTGGTTTGAAGAAAACCCTAATGAAGCAAAAACTATAGTAAGTAAAATTATCGAAGCGGCTTTGGCGAGAGAAGCTGCTCGTAAAGCACGCGAATTAACACGCCGCAAAACGGCAATGGATGTCAATTACCTAGCTGGAAAGTTAAAGGACTGCTCTGAAAAAGATCCATCAAAGGCAGAAGTTTTTCTTGTTGAGGGAGACTCTGCGGGAGGCTCTGCTCAAACTGGACGAGACCGACGTACTCAGGCAATTTTACCACTAAAAGGAAAAATTTTAAATGTAGAACGTGCTCGTTTTGATCGAATGCTGGCCAGCCAAGAAATTGGAAATTTGGTAATGGCATTAGGGACTGGTATTGGAAGAGATGAATTCAATCTAGAAAAATTGAGATATCATAAAATAATAATAATGACCGATGCAGACGTAGATGGGGCTCATATTAGAACGTTATTACTTACGTTTTTCTATCGTCAAATGCCAGAATTAGTCGAGGGGGGATTTTTGTATATTGCGCAACCTCCTTTGTATAAAGTCGCAAGAGGTAAATCAGAAGTTTACCTTAAAGACCAATCTGCGCTGGAGGATTACCTAATTCAGCAAGGGAGTGAAGGTAGCATTCTGAGATTAGGGGATGGATCAGAAATTTCTTCACAGGATTTAATTCGGGTCGTAGAAGAAGCGCGTCAGCTTAAGAGAGTTCTTGAGGCTTTTCCAACGCATTATCCTAGACATATTTTAGAACAAGCAGCCATTGCTGGGGCTTTTGTGCCTGGAGTAGTTGACTCAGACTTGCAGGGTACAGCTGATAAAGTAGCTGAGCGTTTAAACCTAATAGCGTTGGAGTATGAAAAAGGTTGGAATGGTCGCCCAACACAAGATCACGGTATCAAGCTTACTCGAATTTTGCGAGGTGTGGAAGAAATGCGGACACTTGATGGGTCAATGCTAAGATCTGGTGAAGCCAGAAAAACAGGCAGCTTCACAAAAAGTCTGAATGAGGTATACGGCAAGCCTGCAAGATTACTTAGAAAAGATCGAACCCAGATTATTCATGGACCATTAGATTTATTAGAGTCTATTTTTGTTGAGGGTGAAAAGGGTTTAAATTTGCAGCGGTATAAAGGTTTAGGAGAGATGAATCCAGACCAACTTTGGGAAACTACGTTAGATCCTGATGCGCGAACACTTTTGCAGGTAAAAATAGATGATGCGGCCGAAGCAGATGATCTTTTTACTCGTTTAATGGGTGAGGTTGTTGAGCCGCGGCGGGAGTTTATCCAACAAAATGCACTTACAGTAGAAAACCTTGATTTTTAATACGATCTGTAAGTTCACGCATATAATCATCTTCACCATAACTAATTTGGTACCAATGATTTACATCGTTTATTTTTTTTAGAATTTGGGTCGGTAAAGGGCTTGTATTGTCTAAGGCAAAGTTCATTTCGGATCCGTAATTATATAATTTTCCCAATCATCTTCATTTACAGATTTTTCTGAAATAGTAGAACCTCTTACAGAAACTCCTGAATCATGTGTAGTTTCTTTTTGTCCAGTCAATAAGGGGTGCCATGCTGGTAATGGTTTTTTTTCGTAAAGTAATTTGTAGGCACAGGTTGATGGTAGCCAATAAGCATTTTGTTTAATCGTGCTTGGAGTAAGTTTTATACATTCTGGAACGTGTTTATGACGTTTCTTGTAGTCACTGCATAAGCAACTTTCATCGTTGAAGAGACGACACGCGATCCTTGTTAAAAAAACCTGCCCGGTTTCTTCATCTTCAATTTTGTTCAGGCAGCACTTTCCACAACCGTCACAAAGTGCTTCCCACTCTTTGAAATTTAATTTCTCTAAAGGCTTATTTTCCCAAAATTTATACGAAAATGTGGGGTCGTTTTTCTTTTTATTGGTCATGACATGGAAAGAAATTTTTTAGCATTTTCACAATCAGAAGCCATTTGCTCAACGAGTGCTTCGACATTATCAAAGCTTAATTCTGGTCTCAAATATTCGACAAGTGCAATTGATATTTGAGCACCATAAATATCACCAGAAAAGTCAAAAATATAAGTTTCTAGATTTGGACTGTTTTGACCAAACATCGGCCGAACGCCTAGAGATGAAGCTCCCTTATAGCTCCCTTTGTGGGGCCCATCTAATATGTCAATAAGCACAGCATAAACGCCCAGTTTTGGTATATGCAGGTCTCGTAATTCCATATTTGCAGTTGGATAGCCTAAAACACGGCCTCGTTGCTCACCTCCAATTACCGGTCCTTCAATCCTATGCCAATGTCCTAACTGACCGGCAGCTTCCTTTGGCTTTCCTTGTGATAATAAATTTCTGATAGACGTTGAAGAAAGCTCACCATGCTCACCTTTAATGAGTTCGAGAGAAGTAACGCCAAAACCCAGATCATTTCCTAACCTTTTAAGAGTTTGCACATTTCCCTTTCTATCTTTTCCAAAACAGAAATCTTCACCAACTAATATATGCCGTAGCCTCAAACCGTTGTATAACACATTACTAGCAAATTCTTCAGGGTTTAACTTTGATAGCGCAGCGTTAAAATTTAACTCGTATAGCTTGTCTACGCCTAACTTTTCCAGCCTAGTTGCTTTTGCGGAGGAGCTCATTAAGCGAAAAGATGGAGCATTTGGGGCAAAATAACTCCTAGGGTGCGGCTCAAAAGTAATAACCCCACGGGGTGCATTTAATTCTTTTGCGATACTGTGGACTTTTTTTAAAACTGCTTGGTGTCCTAGGTGTACCCCATCGAAGTTACCAATTGCTGCGACAGCATTAGTGTCACTCCTATCCACATACTCATAATCTCTAATTATTCTCATAGTGAATGAAGTAGCGCCAGTCGAGCTGTGGTGCAAGACAGCTTTTTATTTACTGTACAATAGATTAATCAAACTTGCGGCTAGGTGCCAGTACCATGGCCTCACCAACAAGAACGTTTTTCCCGTCTACCTCGCATTTGCAGTCAAGCTTTACTCTACGCTTATCAATTTGAATGTCTGTTACTTTTACTTCAGCATAGACCAAATCTCCTGGCCTTACTGGAGCTAAAAATTTTAATGATTGGCTCATATAAATTGCACCATGACCTGGCAGCTGTTCTCCAATGACTGCAGAAATCAAACCTGCTGTCAACATACCGTGAGCAATTCTTCCCTCAAATATTGTATCTTGAGCATAATCATCATCCAAATGCACTGGGTTATGGTCTGTGCTAACCTCTGCAAACATCTCTATATCTCTATCGGTAACGTGCTTTTGCAAATAACGAGTCATTCCCATTTCAATATCTTCAATGCAAATTGTTCCGCGTGGCTGATTATCTAGCATGCTAACCTCATTTCAAGACGAAATATTACTTCCTGATTCCGTAATCTAGTGTAACTTTATTACTTTGCAAGCGCAGAAAATCAAGTTAAAGTTGTCTAACTTAAAACAATTGATCAAAATTTTGGTTATCGTAAGTACCCAATACTATAGGTGCACTGCACTTTTTGCTTTGTGATATACTTTTCCAGCGCTTCTGGGTTTGGGCTGTAGGATGTTTGGGTTTCTTTTGCTGCCAAACCACCAGTTACAAACAAACTATCAATTTCTTGAGAGTTGGCGCCCTTTATATCAGTGCAAATACCGTCTCCTATAGCTAAGATTTTCTTACTATCAATTGGAGCTCCAAGTTCTGCCAATCGCATTCTAGCTAAATCATAAATGGCATTGTGTGGTTTTCCAAAATACAGACTTTCTCCACCCATTTCTGTATACATTTTTGCCAAAGCTCCAGCACACCACTGTCTAACCTCTCCTCGATCTACAACTATGTCAGGGTTAGCGCATAAAAATTTCATGCTCTTACTTACACCAAACAAAAAATCCTCTTTATTTACAGAAGGATCTGCAGACCCATCGAAAGGTCCAGTACAAACTATACCCTCCGCATTCTGTATTGATACTTGTTCAATTTTGATAGGTGACTTTATAATAGAGATTGGTTCAAAAAATAACTGATCTCGGGGTTCCCCAATAAAAAAAACCTTTTTTCCTACTACACCGGTAAACATTGCCACTCTGGCACTATCACCTGATGTAGCAACTGTATCGTAACATATCTTTGGTACATTGAAATGAAGTAATTGTTTTTCAACCCCAATTCTTGGCTTTGGAGAATTTGTAACCAGAACAACTTTGCCGCCATTTTTTCTATATTTTATAAGTGCGTCTACAGCGGCCGTATACGCTACAATTCCGTTATGTACACAACCCCAAAGGTCAACGAATAATGCGTCATAGTAATGGGAAATTTCATCTAGGCTTGTTATGATATGCGTCACTTTTATTACCGAGCCGGCCATTTACTAGAAAATTTATACTTTGAGTTGTGGTATTATTTGCTTCTTTCGGCTAAGTACACCTGGCAAAATTGCCGTATCTTCAACGCAGCTAGTTCCGAATGACTTTTCTGCAATCTCTTTAACTAATCTGTTCGGTACAAAAAGGATCGCTTCCTTTTTCAATATATCAATAACGAAGAATAAAATTTGATCAACGCCTTCTTCTGCTTCAATATCTTTCATCGCCTCAAGTATAGATTTTTTTCTTCTGAGTATTTCTTGGGGCTGCGTAGTTTCCATAACAGATATTCTGAGTTTTTTGCCGCCGACATCGTATTTTTTAGAGTCCATCAAAATCAACTCGGGATCCGTATAATTTGAGACATCTGATTTCGCTTTGAATAGCTCTGAAGCAAAGTTTTGCACATCAATCTTTAAGTCTTCTGCGAGTTTCTTGGCGGTCGATCGATCCAAATCTGTGGTTGTTGGGCTTCGAAATTCAAGAGTATCCGATAAAATACAGCTTAACGCGGCACCCTTAATTTTGCTGGGCATTTCTTTTGAATTTTCACCTATTATTTCGATCATAACTGTTGCTGTGCAAGCTAGTGGGCGGATTATTACATCGATAGGGTAGCTTGTTTCTAGGCCACCAACCAACTTATGATGGTCAATAATACTCAGAATATCGCACTTGTTGATATTATCAGGTAGTTCATCAGGATTGTTTGTATCGACGACTACGACGGAGCTTCCATTATCTAATTCATCTATTATGCGAGGCATATCTATGCCCCAATAATCTAACATGAAAAGTGCTTCGCTATTCGGTTTTCCGAGAAGAACTGGCTCTGCATCAGTTTTTAGAATATGGTTTAGATACCAAGCCCAAATTATGGGTGCTCCAGTGGAGTCTGTATCGGGGGATTTATGCCCGAAAACCAAAACCGACATAATAGTATCCTTCTTAAATTTTAGCCTTGATCCATCCTGTAAGCATTTACCATTTTTTTAGGTTCTTAATTTCTAACAAAAACGGGAGCCTCTAAGGTGGATTTTTCAGGCTGATACTTATAACCTCCTAAATCAAATTCCAACAACGAATTTGGATCACTTATTCTGTTTTCCATAATATACCGCGCCATGGCTCCTCTGGCCTTTTTTGCATAGAAACTAATAATTTTTATGCCATTTTCGGTACTTTCATAAAAAGCTGGGGTAATAATTTTCGTATTCAGTATATCTGCTGCCACAGAGCCAAAATATTCTTGGCTTGCACAATTAACTAGAAACTCAGAATCTGTCTCTTTTGCTGCTTCATTCAGTGCTTCTGATACTCGAACTTTCCAAAAATCATGAAGTGATTTTTTATCACCAATATTAAACTTGCTTCCCATTTCAAGTCGATATGGTTCAATTTCGTCAAAAGGACGAAGGACACCATATAATCCAGACAAAATACGTAAATGGTCTTGCGCCCAACGTAATCCGTCTGAATTTATCGTTGAAGCATCAAATCCTTGGTACGTGTCACCAGCGAAAGCAAACACAGCAGCTTTTTTATCTTGATTTCCAAAAGACTTGAACCGTTGTAAATTTAGGTCAGCCAATTTTTCACTAATTTTCATTACTGAAATAAGACCATCTTTGCCTAAATTCGATGCTATCTTTGCCAAATTGTGTGCTTCGTCTGAAAACTTAGGCACTGATGTCACTTCCGTATCAACGGGCGACATATCAAGTTTTTTTGCAGGTGATACGACTACTAACATTTAATCTCCAAAAGCTGTACCAATTATTTAGGACTATTTGATACTCTCGTCCAGTTTCCTAGTTTAAAAGTACATAATATCTATATGGGATAAGCAAATTAAATCATGCACTATCTGAGTAGTAACTCTGGTAAAATGTAATCTCTCAATGATATCAGGATTACAAATGCTACCAATGGTGCTAGGTCTAGTGGTCTTGTGTCTGGTAAAATATTTCTTATGGGAGTGTAGATAGGCTCTAAGAGTTTATTCAACCCTAACCAAATCTGAGTTACGATAGGCTGACGTAGATTTAAGATCTGGAATGAAATAAGCCAGCTAAACACAATGTGTACAACCATTATAAAAAAAGCCACATCCAGTATTAAGCGTAAAGGTCCATAAATTGCCATCATAGTGCTACTCTCTCACTTTCTGAGTATTAGTTAGGTAAGTTTGCGGCAATCGGCAAGTATAAGGTTTTTGTTGGAATTTATTTTTCATCATCTTGATTTGGTGACAGTTTCTCTGACGCAGAATTTTTTCTCTGAATTTCAACCATTTTTTCGTTAGCTAAGAATGGAAGTAAATCCTCGCTTACAGTGAAATCAGTAGGGTCTTTAGGTGGCACTTTCCATTCTAACGAGTCCATTGCAGAACAACTTGAGCAGATTGGTTCCCAATCTGCGTGGATACTGTTGCATTTTGCACAAATCCACTGTGGTCCGCGCTTTGCGCTTATTGCTAGGTTCAAAAAGTCACGAATTTTTGCGTCTTTTCCGCCTTTAGCCCTCTCGTTCACTGCCATAAGTGTTAAAACACGAGCGTCGTGGTTTTCTTTTTTAATTTTATTAAGTACCCTTTGCGCCATAGGAAAATTTTCCTGTTTTAAATATAGCTCTGAAAGAGAAATTTTTGATTCTAAATGGTCTGGGTTTAACCTGCAAAGCTTCTGTAACCGTTTTAGTTTATCTTCTTCACTTTCATTTGGGTATATTTCATAGAAAACTGTTTTGAGATCAGGGTGTGGCTGTGACTGCCAGGCTTTGTTAATTATGCGGCTCGCATTACGTTTGTTATCCCGCTGTATGTATGCGCGAGCAGCGAGAACCGCAGCAGGTACTAAGTCTGGTGACAATCTGTTTGCCTCAATAGCTGCTTCTTGTTTTTCTATTGAAGTATCCTCAGCTAATAGATCCTTAGCCTCGGCAAGCGCCAAAACAGCATCACGACGACGGTGTATATCTTTGGGAATTGCGCCCTTTTTAAATTTTGTTCCGAGCGTTTTGCGCGCTCCTCGCCAATCACCTGACTCAGCTTGAAGCTGTAATAGAATATCCTGTGTTTCAATATGTGCCGGTTTTATATTAAAAGCTTCTTTGGCAAGTTTAATTGCCACTTCTGTCTGTCCTTCTGCTAATTTCTGTTTGAGCATCCCGCGTAGGCCTACAAATCGAGTTTTTGGATTCTGAATTAGGGATTTATACGTCTCATTTGCTTTTTTAAGATCTCCTGAAAGCTCTGCCGCCTGTGCAAGTAGTACATTTGTCAATTCAGGTCTTTTGAGATATTTTTCCGCTTTACTTGCCTTCGTTAAAGCGGTGGCGCCTTCTCCTGAAGCTAACGCTAACAATCCATCAGATAGAGCGTTAAATCCTTTTCTCTCTCTATTTTTTGAAAAATATCGTGTTATGGCAGTTTCATCACCATTAATAAAGCTCAAGATTGCCAAAAAGAATGAAAACAGTTTTAGCATTATTATTGCTAACACTATGACCAAACACAAAAATATGACTGTTTGAATAGGGCTGAGTATAAACTCAGTTGTGCCAATATTTATGAACACTTCACCTAAAAAAGTTTGCTCATTATCAAGCAAATAGGTTATTCCAAGCGCAATAATAGCGATTATCACAATAAAAAAAACTATTTTAAATAGTGATAGTAGCATTCTAAGTGTCCTAATCTGTATGAAAATAGGTCAAGTGATTTATAGCAGTATTGATTTCTAAACGATTTTTTGCATCCATATACCAATCTCGAATTTCATTGTGTAAATGTGAGGGTAATTGGTCCAGCTCGTCTAATGCTTTTTTAATATCACCATTTTTGACAGCATATTCCGCTCTAGAAAGAATGGCGTCACTACTATTTCCCAATTGAGGGCTAGTTGATCTTGTTTTCACGAATTTTTTTAGAAACTTCGTAATGTCTAAACCGCCTTCTTCTTTTACAGGTTCATTGATTTGGTCACTTTTTAAAAGCCTTCTTGCGTATTGTGGAAAAGTTTGGACCAAATCAAATTGTGTAGCCACACCGGTTTTTGCTAAAGACTTTAAAATAGCTGGTGCATCATCGCCACCAGCCTGTTCATATTCCCTAAGAGCTTTTTGAAATGGTAAACCTGCTAATATTGCCCTTTGCATTGATAGCAATGCTTCATCCAAAGAAACGTTAGAACTTTCTTTACTGATCGGCACATCGTTAGGTATATTATTATCAATTTTTGTACCTAACGAAGAGATTTCCTCTGAAAATATCTTAGTTCGTTCATCTATGAGAGCTTCAATTTTTTCGATACTAACACCGGTCTGGGAAAAATCATACTTTTCAATTTCTTGCATTTTCTTTCCTAATTCCTCTAACTCAGTCACAATTGGCACTATATCAACTTCTTCTTGAATATTACCTTCTATCTCAGAGATCATTTTTTTTAGCCCGTTCATTTGGACAGATAGATTATCATAATTTTTGATAGATTTTTCTTGGCTTGCTTTTAATTCGTTCATGATAGGTAATCTTGGAATAAGACTAAAACTTAGCAAAAAGCTTATGATTGCTCCAAGTATTGCACCAAAAAAAACAGGAATAAGTATAGCTTTAATTTTAGTTTTATCTGGAGTGCTGGTAATTGTTTCAGTTGAAGGTTTTGGTGAGGTTTCTTTTTTATCAGATTTAGATTCTTCCACTTTAGCTTTGGTATTCTCTTTTGTGGTTTTTTTCTCGTCTGTCATTTTTTACCTAAATAAAAATATTACCTGATTATAAACTAATCTTTTGAAGTAAATTACTCAAGCAACACGTTCTTTAGAATCTTTTTGGTTAGAGATCTCATGCCTGCTAAATCTGGTGTTTTTGCTCTGTTTATAGAGCCCAGTTTGATGCCCAAAAATACATTTTCTACTGCCGAACTAATAGCAATTATATGACATTTATCGAATGTTGAAATCTGCTCCTTAAGCAAGAGAGCTGTGCGTTCTGAAAAAATTGGTAAAACTATTTTGTTGCCTCTTTTAACAGCATTCAAAGCCGAAATTGATAGCTTAGTAGCTACTTGATCATATCCGACCCATTCATTGCATAAAAACCCTGCTCCCCTCAATTTGGTTACAACGTTGCCTTTTGTATATTTGCCGTGAACATGAAGGATCTCTTCTTTGATTTTTCGATCTTTGCATAGCGTGATAATCAGTTGTTCAACGTTATCACCAAATTTTTCAGCTGAATAACCAAAACTCGATGCAAGTTTTGTTGTTCTATTACCAACACACATTGCTCTTATATTGCTATTAGAGGCTTCTCCTGCAGCTTTTACTCCGTTGGATGACGTAAAAATAACGAAATGGCTTTTCTGCAGTTTTTTTGGTCGTTTAAAAAACTTAATTTTGAGCACTGGCGATATTATAATTTGATTTTTTTGCAGCTCTTTTTCAAAAAAAGATGCGAAATCACTGGCTGAATTTAGAGGCCTTGTAATAAGCAATTTAGGTTTTAATTCGTTGTATGTCATCTACTGTAATGGTAACTGCCTGGAAACTTTCGTACAATGGGGTTTGAATTGAAGTTATCTGCTCATGTAATTTTAGGTATAGAAAGTAGCTGCGATGATACAGCTGCTGCCATCGTATCATATGAAAAAGGTAATTCAAAAATACTTTCGTCAGTAGTGGTCAACCAAAATACGTTACATGAAAAGTATGGTGGAGTTGTCCCGGAGATTGCAGCAAGGGCGCACGCAGAGAGAGTAGATACGGTTGTAAAGGAGGCTTTGGTGGGAGCTAAGTTAAGCTTATTAGATATAAACTTGATTGGTGTTACTGCTGGACCAGGTTTAATAGGTGGTGTGGTTGCTGGTGTTATGTGTGCCAAAGGGTTGGCCTACGGTGCGAACCTACCTTTGGTCGGTGTTAACCATTTGGCAGGTCATGCCTTAACTCCGCGCCTTATTGGAAATTTAGAATATCCATATTTAATTTTACTCGCATCAGGAGGTCATTGCCAATTTGTAATAGTGGAGTCTGCAAATAAATTCTCACGGTTAGGTGGTACTATTGATGATGCTCCGGGGGAGGCTTTTGATAAAACAGCACGGCTGTTGGGTCTGGAACAACCAGGGGGGCCGTCCATCGAAAGGGAAGCTATCAATGGTGATTTTAAACGATTTGATTTTCCGAGGCCACTCTTAAACCGCGATGATTGTGATATGTCTTTTTCTGGTTTAAAGACCGCTGTTTCTAGGTCCCTAGAGGATTTAGATAAACAGCAAGGTGGGCTGTACGAACGAGATGTTAAAGACTTTTGCGCGGGCTTTCAGGCGGCAATTTCTGATGTGCTTGTAGGAAAATCGAAGCGAGCAATAATTGAGGCGCGAAAGAGATCTTCAGCTTTGAAAACCTTTGCAATCGTTGGAGGGGTTGCTGCAAACGAGAAAATTCGTCAAAATTTATCATCTGTGTGCAGCGACTTGGAAATTGATTTTATGGCACCTCCGCTAGAGCTTTGTACCGACAATGCAGCTATGATAGCATACGCTGCCGGGGAACTATATGATCTTGGGCAAGAAGACGATTATTCTCTGTCACCAAGGTCTAGATGGCCATTAGATGAAAAAAAACCACCAATGCTGGGAGGTGGAAAGAGGGGAGCTAAAGCATGACATTTGGAATTATTGGTTCCGGTGCTTTTGGAACCGCTCTATCGATTTCTTTATCATCTACAAATAAAAAGCTAATACTTTGGACAAGAAATCAAGATGTAGTAAACTCTGTTCAGGAAATAAGGGAAAATCGGTTAAGATTACCTGGCTATATTCTACCTCAGAATATCATAGTGACAAATGATATCAATCAGATGGGAAATTGTTCCATAATTTTAATTGCTGTACCTATGCAACAATTAAGATCTTTAGTGGAGTTACATAGATCAAGTCTGGAGGGGAAGATACTAGTTGCATGCTGCAAAGGCTTTGAAGTGTCTACTGGTCAGGGACCAACTTCAATCCTTGAGATGGCATCAAATAAGACAGCAGTATTAACTGGTCCAAGTTTTGCTGCAGATTTGGCTTCAGGGTTTCCTACTGCGCTGACCGTTGCTTCTAAAGTAGAAGGTTTGGCACAGTTTATTCAAAGCGAATTGGGAACAGAAACATTAAGGCTTTATTGGTCTGATGACCCAATTGGAGCTGAATTTGGCGGGGCTTTGAAGAATGTTATCGCTATTGGGTGTGGGGTTACTATTGGTGCTGGCTATGGAAGTAGCTCTCGTGCCGCATTAATGACGCGCGGGTATTCAGAAATCATAAGTATTGCTCCTTATTTTGGTGCAAAACCAGAAACGTTATCAGGCCTGTCTGGCTTAGGAGATTTAAGTTTAACATGCATGTCCTCTGAGTCTAGAAATTACCGATATGGGCTTGCACTTGGAAAACAGCAGTCGTTTGATAAAAATATTACGGTAGAGGGCACCAGTACTTCCAGTGCTATAATTTTAAAAGCGAAAGAATTTAAACTTGATACGCCAGTAATGGCAGCAATTAATAACCTTGTGGTAGGTAAAATTTCAGTAAGTGTGGCAATACAGAGCCTTTTATCAAGGCCGCCTAAGAAAGAATAAATTTATTCTTTACTAATATCTGTAATGCTCTGGTTTATATGGTCCCTCTGGTGTAACTCCAATATAATCGGCTTGATCTGCTGCTAACTTAGTTAATTTTACGCCAATGCGATTTAAATGAAGGCGCGCTACTTTTTCATCAAGATGTTTTGGTAAAATAAACACTTCATTTTTGTAGTTTTGTCCGTTTGTCCATAACTCAATCTGTGCCAGCACTTGATTAGTGAATGATGCAGACATCACAAATGAAGGATGGCCGGTTGCATTTCCTAGATTTAGAAGGCGACCTTCAGACAACAGAATTAGCCGGTTACCATTTGGCATCTCTATCATGTCGACTTGTTCTTTGATATTTGTCCACTTGTGATTTCGCAGATGTGAAACTTGGATTTCATTATCGAAATGTCCGATGTTTCCGACAATGGCCATATCTTTCATTTCTCTCATGTGCTCTATACGGATGACATCTTTGTTTCCTGTAGTTGTGATGAAAATATCAGCATCTGATACTACATCTTCAAGGACAACTACTTCAAAACCATCCATCGCGGCCTGTAATGCGCAAATTGGATCAACCTCAGTGACTTTAACACGCGCTCCTGCGCCTCTAAGTGAGGCAGAAGAACCTTTTCCTACATCGCCGTAGCCACACACTACTGCGGTTTTGCCTGCCATCATTGTGTCTGTAGCTCTGCGAATGCCATCGACGAGAGATTCTTTGCACCCGTATTTGTTATCAAACTTGGACTTTGTTACCGAGTCATTTACGTTAATAGCGGGAAAGGGGAGCTGCCCATTTTTCACAAGGTCATAAAGTCTATGAACTCCCGTTGTGGTTTCCTCTGAGACACCGCGGATAGCATCTCTAGTTTTAGTGAACCAACCGGGGGACTGCTTAATTCTTTTATAAATCTGAGCTTTTACCACTTCTTCTTCTTCCGATTGGGGGACGGAAAGAATTTCTTCACCCGCTTCAGCTCTAGCGCCTAAGAGAACATAAAGTGTTGCATCACCTCCATCGTCTAAGATCATATTTGGACCATTTTCAAATTGAAATGATCGGTCCAAGTAATCCCAATGTTCTTCCAAAGACTGGCCTTTGATTGCAAATACAGGAACACCAGCTTTCGCTATAGCTGCCGCTGCGTGATCTTGTGTCGAGAATATATTGCAAGATGCCCATCTTACATCAGCTCCAAGAGCTACTAATGTTTCAATTAAAACGGCTGTCTGTATTGTCATATGTAAAGAACCAACAATCCTAGAGCCTTTCAAAGGTTTTGAACTACCGTATTCCTCGCGGAGTGCCATTAGACCAGGCATTTCTGTCTCTGCTATATCGAGTTCCCGGCGTCCAAACTCTGCAAGTGAAATTTCTTTTACTATGTAATCGTTAGCCATATTTAAACTCCGTTTTAACGTCTGCTACCACAACTAAAACAAGGCTGCAATTAATCAATAATTTGTTTAAAGTATTTAAAAAGTTCATTTGAGGGTAGTATTATGAAACCAGCGCGCGCATGGCAACGAATGTTATCTGGACGTAGATTAGATTTACTAGATCCGACGCCATTAGATATTGAGATTCAGGATATAGCCCATGGTTTATCATTTGTTGCTCGTTGGAATGGCCAAACAAGTGGCGACTTCCCTTATTCTGTTGCGGAGCACTCACTACTGGTCGAAAGAATTTTTAGTGAATTTAACCCTAACAGTAGCCCACAAGCTAGATTAGTCGCTTTGCTTCACGATGCACCGGAATATGTACTTGGAGATCTTATATCACCGGTGAAGGCAGCAGTTGGTTATGGCTACGAAACGTTGGATGAAAAACTAACTGAAGCGATTCATAGAAGGTTTGGCGTGCCCGCAAAAATATCGCTAGATCTAAAGAAAAAAATAAAGAAAGCCGATAAAATTAGTGCTTGGCTAGAGGCAATTGAGATAGCTGGATTTGCAAAGCATGAGGCTGACAAATTTTTTGGAAAATTTGACAAGTCTTATTTAACTAAATTTTCAATTCAGATCCGACCGCCCGCCCTGGTTCGAAGTGACTATATAGAGAAATGCTCTACTCTACTGGATAACAGGAAATGATATTTTCTGTGAGAAAGGCTGAATATTGTGACATTAAAGAGATGTCCAATATTTTAAATGGGATCATTAATGAAAGTAGTCTTACACTTCAAAAAAGTACCACGACGCCAGTAGATTTTAAGAGGAATTATTTTACAAATCCATTTACCCTTTGCAATCACGTTGCTACCCAAGGAACAAAAATTATTGGTTTTCAATTTCTTGAATGGTCAGATCCAAATTGGTCTGGAATAGACAAATTGCCTTCAGATTGGGGATTGATAGCTACTTATGTCTCAAAAAATGTGAGGGGTCTTGGTGTAGGTAAGCAACTTTTTGAAGCTACAAGATTAGCTTCCAATGATAAAGGGATGCGCTCTATTAGTGCCACAATGAACTCTACGAACAAAGGTGCGATAGGATATTATAAAAGTTTAGGGTTTTGTGAATATTTTACATTTGAAAATGAATACAAACAGACTTGCATTTCGAAAAGGTTCGATTTGAGAATGTAAATATTTATTTTGGACTGCGCTTTGCCAATATACGTTGAAGTGTTCTTCTATGCATGTTTAGGCGCCTTGCAGTTTCGCTAACATTTCGATCGCACAGTTCATAAACCCTTTGAATATGTTCCCATCTCACTCGGTCTGCGCTCATAGGGTTCTCCGGGGGTGGTGGAAGTTCATCATCCCTAGTTAAAAGAGCATTAATTACATCGTTTGCGTCGGCTGGTTTTGATAAATAATCAGTGGCCCCAATTTTAACGGCAGCGACGGCCGTCGCTATAGCACCGTACCCAGTTAACACCACTATGCGACAGTCTGGTCGTTTTGAGCGCAAAATTTCTACTACGTCCAGTCCGTTTCCGTCTGCTAGTCTTAGATCAATGACTGCATAGGCAGGTGTCCTAGCAGTAGCTATTGCACTACCAGCAGCGATTGAACCAGCTGTTTCTACTGCAAAACCACGTTTTTCCATTGCCTTAGCTAAACGGCGTAGGAATGGTTCGTCGTCATCTAAAATAAGTAGTGAGTTATCTTCACCAATTGATCTTTTTTCAACCTCTTTCACGGGTTGTCTCCTGCCTTTGGTCGTGTGTTTTTTTAGATAACTAATACTTTGTGGTCAAATGTCTTGTAAAATTAACTATTTTCGACAAAACATGCTGTTGTTTCAGCCATAATTTCTGGAGAAGTATCAGCTCTAAAAAACTCTACGAAGCCGAACTTTGGTAATACCAAATATGTAATTGTTGAGTGGTCAACCAGATAGTATTCATCATTGCTTTCTTGCTTTTTATAGTAAGTTTTATAAGCTTTACTTGCAGCCCTTATTTGCTCTTCGCTCCCAGTATAAGCAAGCATCCGTGGATGAATCATTTCTGCAAATTCTGTCAAAACCTCGGGAGTATCTCGGCTTGGGTCAACAGATATAAAAACTGGTGTTGTTTGTATGCCTCGTTCGTCAAGCATATCTACAGCATCAGCGTTTCTGGAAACATGTAACGGACAAACGTCTGGGCAAAAAGTATAACCGAAGTAAACTAATGATGGTTGTGAAAAAATTTCAACTTCTGAAACAGCTCGGCCATCGGTAGAAACTAAATCAAGTTTTCCTCCAATACTTCCAGAGCCCCCGGTGACTTTTGAATTTCGGCATTGAGAAAACCTATCCTCTGTATTAAATGGCCAGATCGGAGTCGTAGCTAAATATGTCAGACTAATAAGTATGAATAATGACGCGGCTGATAAGTAAACAATATTTTTCATATTCGTCATTTTCTTGAACTGGCTCGACACCTTGTTATACATGAGCTATAAAAAATATCTTTTAAAATAAAGAGGGTGCGACAATGATACCCGAAAATGCGTTAACAGTTTCCAGAGATAATCAACGTAGTCGATGGATAAGACTGCGAACAATGATTTTATTGCGTTGGGTTGCAATACTTGGTCAAAGTGCGGCAGTTCTGGTCGCTGTGCAGTTTTACAATTTGCGCTTAGAGCTAGATCTAATCATTTTTGCCATTGGAATATCAGTTGCAGGCAATCTTGTAGCTATGTTTGTTTTTCCGGAAAATGAACGTTTATCTGAAAAGCAAAATATGGCAATGATATTATTTGATCTACTGCAGTTACTTTTACTGCTTTTTTTTACTGGCGGGCTCAACAATCCCTTTGCAGTTTTAGTTATTGCTCCTGTCGCTATCTCTGCTACCTCATTGCCTGTAAGATATACTTTTTCGCTTGGCATTATAGCCATATTTGCAGTCACTTTGCTGGCTAATTACAATTATCCTTTATTAACAGAACAAGGGTTTATTTTAAGAGTACCCAATATTTTTATTTTTGGAAACTGGACTGCTATAGTTATCTCAATGCTATTTTTAAGTTTCTATTCTCGGAAGGTTACGGTTGAAGTTAACGATATGTCAGATGCATTATTTGCTACCCAGATGGCGCTTTCTCGAGAACAAAAGCTCACGGATTTAGGGGGTGTCGTTGCAGCAGCGGCGCATGAACTTGGTACACCACTAGCAACTATTAAACTGGCTAGTAGTGAGTTAATGGATGAATTAAAGGACAAAAAAGACCTCTGGGAAGATGCCGTTTTAATAAGAGACCAAGCGGATCGTTGCCGTGATATTCTGCAGTCTATGGGTCAAGCTGGTAAAGATGATCAGCATATGCGTAATGCGCCCGTATCTGAAGTTATTCGAGAAGCAGCAGAGCCTCACTCGGATCGCGGGAAAGAGATTATTTTTGAGCTGAATCTAAAATCAAAAGAAGATATATCGCAACCCTTAATCCAACGTCGACCAGAGATAATTCATGGTCTTAGAAATATGATTCAAAATGCGATTGATTTTGCAAATAATAAGGTGTGGATTGTGCTCAGTTGGAGTGAAACAGATATAAAAATCGCAATCAATGATGATGGTCCCGGTTTCCCTTTGCAAATGATTTCACGGATTGGGGATCCTTTTGTAAGTTATCGGAAAGCCTCTTCACCTCGCCTCAAACAGATAGATTATCAAGGTATGGGACTTGGCCTGTTCATAGCAAAAACCTTATTGGAGCGAACAAATGCAAAGCTGAGTTTTTCAAATGGTGGCGCTAAAGAAATTGAAAATTCAAAAAATGTTACCCAAATTGGCGCTATCGTTGAAATTGTTTGGCTTAGATCAGATATCGAAGCGCAAAATAATTTTTTGGGTGAAAATGAAAACTTACAGGTGTTCTAGATTACTTAAAAGTAATATTAGCGTTCGTAAGATCCTATATTTATGAAAGAATTCATTTTGCTTAATCAGACTTTTGAAACTAATAGTATCAATGAAAAGGAAATGGCTGAGCTCGCCAAACAAATTGGTCAGATTATACAGTTTGATGACACTCTATTGCTGTCGGGAGAAATAGGCGCTGGCAAAAGCTATTTTTGCCGAAAACTCATTCAGTCCCGGCAACTTTATCCGGAAGAAGTGCCATCCCCAACGTTTACCTTGGTTCAGACATACGAGACAAATTCAGGTGAAATTTGGCATGTGGACCTATACCGCCTAACAAGCGCCGAAGCTTTGATAGAATTGGGTCTTTCTGAAGCTTTTGAGGAGAAAATCTGCCTGATTGAATGGCCAGATTTGGCGCTTGAGATAGTGCCAGAAAATGCTCTCAATTTAGAGATTTTGATCTCTAGCGAACAGCAGCGAAAGGTCAAGTTCAGCTGGACTTGCTCAAATACGTGGAGCAAGCGTATTGAAGCTATTTCGGAAAATTTTATCGCAAAATAAAAATCCTTTTTGTGGGAAAAGGATAGTTTGGTAGCTTGATTAAGGCCAGAATTATCTTTATTTTCCAACTCTCATGATACTAGAAAAAAAAATATTTGGGATGCCTTGTGGAGTAGATTTTCCAAGGTCTTTGGCTTCTGGGATTCTTAAATTTTTTTCAGCTCATCCTCCAGAAGTTTTGGCTAGAGTAAATATAGTAGTAAACACCAAACGTATGCGACTTCGATTATTGGAAGAGTTTGCATCATTAGGTTCAATCCTAATTCCTAAAGTACATGTAGTGTCGGATTTATCAGAATTGATAGGCACTTTTAAAGACCCAAATCCTAAGTCGCATTTGCAATATAGATTTGAGCTAATGGTTTTGGTTCAAAAATTAATCGAACAGCAACCTGATCTAGCATCAAAATCGGCACTTTATGATCTCACTGATAATTTAGCAAAATTAATAGATGAATTACAGGGTGAGAACGTCACACCGAGTATAATAAAAAAATTAAATGTAGAGGACCAATCAGGTCATTGGCAACGTATTCTGCATTTTGTCGATATCGTAACAACCTATCTTGAGAAAAGAAATTTGGAGCCAGATTCTGAAGGTTTTCAAAGAAATCAAGTTCGCGCATTACTAAAAGGTTGGGAAGAATTCCCGCCAGAAAACTACATCTTTATAGCGGGGTCAACTGGTTCACGTGGTACGACTTTAGAATTAATAAAAGGAATCTATGGGCTCAATAAGGGTGTTGTTGTGTTGCCTGGATTTGATTTTCATATGCCGGAAACAGTTTTAGGCAGTATTTCTGATCCACTTATTGGTGAAGATCACCCCCAATATCGGTTTGTTAAAATGCTCAAAGGTTTAAACGTCAAATATAAGGATGTTGATATTTGGCCGACAGGATCACCCCCAAGTATTCCTCGCAACAAACTAATTTCCCTTGCTTTGCGTCCAGCGCCTTTCACGGATAGTTGGATGTCAGAAGGTCCTAAGCTAGAATGCTTGGATCGTGCCTGTGAAGGGTTAAGTTTATTTGAAGCTGAGAACCAAAGAGAAGAAGCTTTGGCCATAGCAATGGTTTTAAGAAAGGCAGCGGACCAAAACAAAAGAGCCGCTCTGGTGACTCCAGATCGGAGACTTGCTCGCCAAGTAACTGCTGAACTTTTGAGATGGGGAATTATTCCGGATGATAGTGCAGGACTCTCATTTCATCTAACATTGCCAGGGCGGTTTCTCAGAAAAGTATCTGCAATTTTTAATAGGTCGCCAACTGCTTCTGAATTAATTGCAATATTAAAAAACCCAATATGTCATAGTGATGACGAAAACCGTGGGAAACATTTGCGTCTAGTAACAAAACTAGAAACTTTTCTTAGAAAAAATACAATAATTGATCCCACTGTTGATCATCTAAATAAGTTTTTGAAAGAAAATAATCAGGAATTTTCTCAAAAATGGGTAAAATGGTTATCAATTTTTTTAGAAAAATTTCAAAATGAGGGACAGCAAGAACTGGGGTATTGGCTTTGTGAACATATATCTACAGCTGAGTACCTGGCAGTGGGTTGCGATCCGCTAGAAGAAAAAACGTCTGGCTCTTTATGGCAAAATGATGCTGGTGAGATGGCGAAAAAGATAGTTGATAATATTTTTGCGGTAGCCAGTTCTGCGCCATCAATTTCTTCCTCAGATTACAATAAAATGCTTAATACAATTTTCTCTAGCTATGAGGTAAGAAATTCGCATATTTCACATGATAATATTTTAATTTGGGGAACACTAGAAGCTCGTGCCAATGGAACAGATTTACTAATTTTAAGTGGTCTGAATGAGGGTGTCTGGCCAGCGCAGCCAGAGCCAGATCAATGGATGAACAGAAAAATGCGTATAGATGCCGGACTACTACTGCCTGAAAGGAGGATAGGTCTATCAGCTCATGATTTCCAACAAGCTATGGGTGCAAATGAAGTTTGGATAACTAGATCTAAGAGAAACTCTGAATCGGAAACAACTCCGTCACGTTGGCTAAATAGGTTAATTAACTTACTTGCGGGACTTAATTCTAATGGAGGGAAACTTGCTCTTGAAAATATGCGAAGTCGAGGTTCTCAACATTTATTGTTTTTAAATGAATTAGAAAAAACAAAGAATATAAAAAAGCCCTCTAGGCCTGAACCAATCCCGCCTTTAAAAGTAAGGCCAAAAAAACTATCAGTAACAGAAATCAAAACGTTAATCCGTGATCCGTACTCTATTTACGCTCGTCACATATTAAAAATTGAACCGTTGGAGCGTCTAGATAAGGTTTCTGCTTACGCGTTACGCGGGATCGTTTATCATTCAATCTTTGAGAATTTTGTGATGAATTGGAATTCTGATGCTGATTTAAAGAGCCACCAAGAAAATCTGGAGAAGATAGCATCCGATGTAATTAAAGTCGGTACTTCAAATAAAATCCTGCAAAACTTCTGGAGAAAGGGAATAAACGATATCTCGTTGTCATTTATTAAAGACGAAATCGAGCGTCAACAGGAGGCTACGCCTTCAGCTTTTGAACGAAGCGGTAAATTGTATATTGGGGGCTTAAATTTTGAAATATCTGGAAAAGCTGACAGAATAGATTTGAATAAAAATGGTGGTGCAATTATTTATGATTACAAGTCAGGAACTTTACCATCTTTAAAACAGCAAGTTGCTTACGATAAACAGCTTTATCTACTTTCACTGATCCTGCAAAACGGTGGTTTTGAAGGAATTAGTAGCACTAAAGTGGACGCCGCTTTCTTCGTTCCAGTTAAGCCAAACGTAAAGAAAATACATATTCCGGTTGATTTGGAGAGTGTAGAAGAGTTTGAGGTTAAGCTAGGTGAATTGCTCTCTGCTTATCTAATGCTCTCAACAGGCTTTAAGGCTCGGCGTGCTCTTTTCTTAAAACAGGACTACTCTCCATATGATCAAATTTCACGTTATGGTGAATGGGATACATCTGATAAATGTGAAATTGAAATTTTATGAAAACTAATTCTGCAACAAATGCTCAAATAGCTGCATCAGATGCCAAATTATCAACGTGGCTGACCGCAAATGCTGGATCTGGTAAGACAAAAGTTTTGATAGATAGGGTCGCGCGTTTACTCCTCGATGGTGTACAGCCAGAGCAAATTTTATGTTTAACGTACACAAAAGCTGCTGCGGCGGAAATGAAAAATAGGCTGTTTCATCGGCTTGGAAAATGGGCAATGTTAGCAGACCAGGAACTGAATTTTAGTCTTCTTGAGATGGGTGTTAATACGCAACTCGGGACCGAGGAGCTTAAAAAGGCAAGAACATTGTTCGCGCGTGCTATAGAGGTGCCCGGGGGATTAAAAATTCAAACAATACATGCATTTTGCGCATCGTTATTGAGAAAATTTCCTCTTGAGGCAGGTATATCGCCACAGTTTAGAGAATTAGATGAAAGAGGACAGCGTGAACTTTATTTGAAAGTTCTTGAGCTGATTTCTAAAGATAAATTAACCCAAGAAAGTTTTGAACATTTTTTAAAGATTGCCAATGCAAGTAATTGGGAAGAGATAATTTTAAAAATTGTTTCAAAAAGGCATGTTTTTTCAAAAAATAAAAGCCGTGTAGAAATATTTGAAGCCTTTAATCTAAATAGCAATGTTTCAATAGACGAGGATATAAGTGCTCATTTTGAACAAAATACCCTAAATTTAGTTAGAAAGATATCTGATTGCTTAAAAAAATCTTCAAGTAAGGCTGATCAAAAGACTGCTAAAGAACTATCTGAAATTGCTTCTATTAATTTGGCCAGCATTCAGCTTCTCGAAAAAATTTTTCTTTATGGCAAAAGTGCTAAATCTCCATTCACGGCGAAGTTAGGAAAATTTTCAACGAAAGAAGTGAGAAGTAGTTTCTTAATTCATTTTATGGATGATATTGATGACTTTATGGTTCGTCTTGAACACTTCAGGAGTAGGCGACTTTCTTATCGGGCAGCTGAGGCTTCATTATCCATTCACAAATTCGCTGAAACGTTTCTGGCGGTTTACAAAGCTCAAAAGCATATCAAAAGTCTTGTAGATTTTGACGATTTGATAGACATCACAGTCAATCTTCTTACTACCGCAGAAGTTGCGGACTGGGTGTTATATCGACTAGATGGTGGTATAGATCATATTTTAGTTGATGAAGCTCAGGATACTAGTCCTTCTCAATGGAGGGTGATTGAAACTTTAGCTCAAGAATTAACAAGTGGGCAGGGCGCAAGATCAAGTAAGCCGCGAACAATTTTCGTCGTTGGAGATCAAAAGCAATCCATCTATTCATTTCAGGGTGCTGATCCAGCTCAACTTGATAGGGTTCGTGATAGTTTCTCAGCAAAGTTAGAAGGGGCTGATAAAAATCTGCAAGTGGCTTCTCTCGACTACTCATTTAGATCTTCAAAAACCATTTTGAGTCTTGTTGATAAAATTTTTGGAAATACCAATAAGGATAGCTTTGGTTGGGGGCGGAACCATTTAGCATTCAAGGCAGATTTACCAGGTCGTATTGATTTATGGCCAATTATTCCAAAAACAATGAATCCAAATTTGTTAAAATGGGAAGAACCATTGGAGCTGATTAGTGATGCTAATCATTTTATAAGTTTAGCCCGATTGATAGCCCAAGAAATAAAAAGAATGATAGATCAGAGGGTTCAAATACCAGAGCAGAAAAATATCCAGCAAAAGCCTACCTTTCGTCCAGTTCGGGCAGGTGATTTTTTAATTCTTGTTCAGCGCCGGTCAGAAATATTTCACGAAATAATAAGGGCCTGCAAAGATGTCGATTTGCCAATAGGCGGTGCTGATAGATTGCGTTTAGCCGGTGAGCTTGCGATCAAAGATATATGCAATTTTCTTTCATTTATTGATAATGCAGACGATGATTTTTCACTAGCGGCAGTTTTAAAGTCACCATTGTTTGGCTGGAATGAGAAGCAGTTGTTTGACCTGGCCCATTCTCGTGAGGATATGACGTTATGGCAAGCAATGAGAAAAAATCCGAAGAAATTTTCAAACGAGCTGAATGTTTTCGAGGACCTAAGATCTGTTGCTGATTTTTTGAGGCCTTATGAATTAATCGAACGAATATTAATTCTTCACAAAGGACGGTCTTTATTAATTGGTAGACTTGGAAAAGAAGCAGAAGAGGGTATCGACACATTACTGAGCCAGGCAATGAATTATGAAATTTCTGAGATACCAAGTTTGACGGGGTTTCTGTCATGGATCTCTGATGAAAATATTGAAATTAAGAGGCAATTCGATAGCTCCATGAATCAAATTAGAGTAATGACTATTCATGGTGCCAAGGGACTGGAAGCTCCAATAGTAATTTTACCTGAGACTAATGACTTCAAAGATGATCTGTCAGATGAGATATTATTTACTGATAATATTGCATTGAAAAAGTTTTCCAGCACGGAGCGGTGTAGTAAAACAACTGAAATTTATAATAGCCAAAAGCAAAAAAACGCTGAGGAACGCGACCGTTTGTTATACGTTGCATTAACGCGGTCTGAGGTTTGGTTGATAGTGGCCGCAGCAGGTAATGTATCCGATTTTGGTAATAGTTGGTATAAAAAAATTGAGAAAGGCCTTGTTGATCTTAATGCTGTTTCAGAGAAATTTTTGAATGGTGAAGGTCTTTGCCATAAGCATGTTGATTGGTGTTATGACCCTTCTTCTGAATATTTAATTCAAGAGAAAATAGAAGTAAATTTGCCAACTATTTTTACAGAAAACGTAAAGTCACCACTAAAACTTGAGAAATTTATTAACCCGTCAAATCTATCAGGCTCTAAGACTATTCAAACTATTGATAATGAACTTCACGGTGATGATGCTAAGATTTTTGGTACTATAGTGCATCTGCTTTTGGAGAAACTACCAAAAATTAATCCGAATAACTGGCAAACTACACTGCCTAATATTTTAAAGTGGGCAGATATAAATGTGTCTGACGAAATTCAGAACAAAGCTTATAAGCAGGCAAAAAAAATAATAAATAACCCAAGTTTTGAATTTATATTTGCTCCTGAGACTTTAGCAGAGGTCCAGTTTTCAACAATTGTGGAGCCTCTTGGAAAGTTACCTATTTTTGGGGTGATTGATAGGCTTGTATTGTCTGAAGACTTAGCATGCATAATCGACTTTAAAACTAATCGGGAGGTGCCTTCATGCGTTGATCAGGTACCCCTTGGGATTCTACAACAGATGGGTGCGTATGCTGCATCGATGCAAAAAGTATTTCCAGAAAAAAATATAGAATTAGGAATTATTTGGACCCATTCAGCAGAGTTAATGAAAATCGATGTAAATACAGCTTTAAGTTCGATAGAACCCATTCGAATGACTTGACCTTTCTACTATGCGATCATAGTTTCTTACCAGGTCAAGTTTAGGAGAACTCCATGGCAACAGTAGCAGTAACCGATGCAACATTTGATACAGAAGTTAAGAATTCAGACATACCTGTAGTAGTAGATTTTTGGGCAGAATGGTGCGGTCCATGCAAACAGATTGGGCCTGCATTGGAAGAGTTGGCAACGGAGCTAAAAGGAAAAGTCAAAATAGCAAAGGTTGACGTTGATACAAACCCTAGTGCAGCTGCTTCGATGGGTGTTCGAGGAATTCCAGCATTGTTTATCTTTAAAGATGGTGAGGTAGTTTCTAATCGTGCCGGAGCCGCTCCAAAAGCCGCACTACAAAGTTGGATTGAAGAAAGTATCTAGATCTTAATTCGAAATTTAGCCTTTTTGTTCTGTTCGAGACTAAAGTATTGTTTAAGCCAGTTTTTTGGTGAGGTGTAGACCCAATGGCACAACCGGAATTTAATACATGGCATGGCACCACAATTATTGGTGTTAAAAAGGGCGGAAAAGTAGTTATTGCCGGTGATGGCCAAGTTAGCTTGGGTCAAACAGTTATAAAAGGGACGGCTAAGAAGGTTCGAAAGTTGTCACCAGGTGGACATGATGTGGTGGCCGGGTTTGCTGGGTCTACGGCGGATGCATTTACACTGTTAGAACGTTTAGAAGCTAAATTGGATGCGATGCCTGGTCAGTTGGCTAGAGCATCTGTGGAGTTGGCCAAAGATTGGAGGACAGATAAGTATCTCCAAAAACTGGAGGCTATGCTGATTGTTACTGATGGCAAGCAATTGCTTGTCATTACTGGGGCTGGAGATGTTTTGGAGCCGGAGCATAATGTTGCAGCAATTGGTTCTGGTGGTAATTATGCGTTGGCAGCAGCCAGAGGTATGATGGATAGTAAAAAGAGCGCTGAAGATATAGCTCGTCAAGCTATGGCAATAGCAGCTGATATATGTGTCTACACCAATGGGAAGCTTACGGTTGAGACACTTTAATTTTTTCTGGAGAATAAAAAATGACTGATCTTACTCCAAGAGAGATAGTATCAGAGCTTGACCGTTACATTATTGGGCAACGAGATGCTAAGCGAGCGGTCGCGGTTGCATTAAGGTCAAGGTGGCGGCGGAAACAACTCGGTGATGATTTGCGAGACGAGGTGTATCCAAAAAATATTTTGATGATAGGTCCTACTGGCGTTGGCAAGACGGAAATAAGTCGCCGTTTGGCAAAGCTTGCCAGAGCACCGTTTATAAAAGTTGAAGCTACCAAGTTTACCGAAGTAGGTTACGTTGGGCGAGATGTTGAGCAAATTGTTAGAGATTTGGTAGATGCGTCTATAAATCAGACAAGAGAGTGGATGAGAGATGAAGTCCGTTCGAATGCGGAGCGTGCTGCAGAGGAAAGAGTCCTGGATGCGATAGCAGGTGTTGATGCCAGAGAGGCTACAAGGGAAATGTTTCGAAAAAAATTACGTTCTGGAGAATTAGACGAAACAGAAATAGAGTTGGACGTAAATGATACTTCTAACCCACTCCCAATGTTTGATATACCTGGCCAGTCAGGATCACAAATGGGAATGATGAACCTATCTGATTTATTTGGCAAAGCGATGGGCGGTAGAACTGTGAAAAGAAAAATGACAGTTGGAGAGAGCCATGAGGTCTTGATGAGTGAAGAAGCAGATAAGTTGTTAGATGATGAAACAGTCACCCGAGCTGCAATAGATGCGGTTGAGCAAAACGGCATTGTATTTCTCGATGAGATTGACAAAGTTTGTGCAAGGTCAGATGCGCGAGGTGGAGACGTTAGCAGAGAGGGTGTGCAAAGAGACTTGTTACCTTTAATAGAGGGTACGACTGTATCTACTAAACATGGCACAGTTAAAACTGACCATATACTTTTTATAGCATCAGGTGCTTTTCACGTAGCAAAACCATCTGATTTACTGCCGGAGCTTCAGGGCCGTTTGCCAATTAGAGTTGAATTGCGCGCTTTAACAGAAGAAGATTTTGTCAGAATTTTAACAGAAACAGACAACGCTCTTACTCTTCAATATACAGCCTTAATGGCAACAGAAGGAGTTGAAGTAACATTTTCCACGGAAGGAATAAACGCATTGGCAAAAATAGCTGCCGATGTAAATGAAAGTGTAGAAAATATCGGAGCCCGTAGACTTTACACTGTAATGGAGCGGGTTTTTGAGGAGCTATCGTTCACTGCTCCTGATAAGTCGGGAACATCAGTTGAGATAAACTCAGAGTTTGTTGAGAGCAATATTGGTGATTTATCAAAATCAGCTGACCTAAGTAGATATGTCTTATAGCTTATTGATTTCATAAATAATCAGCTAATGGCCCATTTACTGGATCCAGTGCTTTCTCTGTGCTCAGCGGAGGGTGCACCTTTTTATCTTTTACGACGAGTGTTTGAGATGCGACTTTTTTTGCATCGGCTGGCTCGTGGGTGACCATTAAAACTAATAATTTTTTATTCTTAGCAATTTTTTTGATTAATTCTAACATTTGATCTTTGAGAGATGGGCCCAATGCAGAAAATGGTTCATCTAATAGCAAAATTTTATTTTTTTGCAGTAAAACTCTTGCTAAAGCTACGCGACTTTGCTGTCCTCCTGAAAGTTGTGAGGGTTTTCTGTTTTCTAGGCCAAGTATTCCAACTTCTGACATAACAGCCTTTAGTTTCTCCTCATTATCTCTGGAAATTTTTGGCCAGTGAGTAACAGCCAGTGCTAAGTTTCGCCAAACGCTTAGGTGAGGGAATAGGTTATTATCTTGAAATAAAATTGATACACTTCTTTTTGCTGGAGGTAGATGGTTAATCTCCTGTCCATTCCAAATTATGGAGCCACTAGAAATAGAAGTGAAGCCAGATATTAGATTTAAAAAGGTTGATTTGCCAGCACCAGAAGGGCCTACTACTGCGTAAATTTTTTCGGGTTCTAAGGAAATGTTGGTAGAAATCGTTAAATAGCTTTCTTTCAAAGAAAAATTAAGTTTAAGCATTTCTTGTCTTTCCAATTCTGTCAAAGATTAAGAAAATTCCTATTGAAATTGAAACTAATATTACGGCGGATGCCATGGCTTGTTCTGTACGGTAGGCACTCATTAGCTGATAAATAACAAGTGGAAGTGTTTCGAAATCTGCGCCTCCGAATAAAACAATTACACCTAAGTCTCCCATAGATAGTGCTGCTACCAAGCCCATACTGTAGGTCCGTGAGATAAGCGTCTAAAGTTTGATATTATTTCATTAGACGCTGGACGCATAATTCGAATTGAAAATGGAAGGCCCATTACCGAGTTTACTGTTAAGGTCACCCAGAAGGTAATTTCAAACGGGTTGGTTATATTTCGAACCATCAGAAACAGGCCTGCTCCTATAATTATTGGAGAGACTGCAATGCTCAGAGTTCCAACCACTTCGCCCCATCTATTCATAAAACCCATTGCTAAAATAGTAGAAATAAGTGCAGAGCAAAGTGCAAGTACGATTGAGTTGATTATTGGAATCCAGATTGTGTTTTCTAGTAAATAGAAATTTTGAATTCCTTTTATCAGTACTGAAATTAATGGTACAGTAAGGAAAAGACCTAGCAGTATTATAACACCAAAGTCCCAGAAGAAAGACCAAACGCTCAAGTATCTTTTATGCAAAGGACGATCAAAGCCACTGTTGAAATTAGTGGGCAGATCAAAAATTAAGATTGATAATGTGCATGTGAATGCGGCGATACACAATTGTATGAAAGCTAAAAATGCTGCCCTTCCAAAGTCTAGCTCAAACCGAAATGATTGATAGATAGCTAATTCAAGAGTAGTTGCTTTTGGTCCTCCACCCAAAGTTAGTACAACAGCGAAACTCGTTAAACACAGGACAAAAATAAGACTAAAGATTTGTGGAGCTACAAAGCGGATGATTGGCCAATCCAGAATCCAAAAACGTGTTAAAGAAACTAGGTTTAATCCATCTGCTACTCGCTCTAGTTCTGTTGGCCTTCTTTCCAGAGCAAGCAAAAACGCCCTTGTCGCTAAAGGTATGTTGAAAAAAATATGAGCTAATAAAACACCAGCAAGTCCATACACTGAAAGTATGGGAAATCCAAAAAATTGTAATAAGGAGTTCAAAATTCCTGAATGGCCAAAAATAGATAGTAAACCTAATACAGCAACTATAACTGGAAGAATGAAAGGCACACTTAAAGCGACTATTAAGAGATGCCGCCCTTTAAATTGTCTTCGAGACAAAGCTAAGGCCAAAGGCCATGCAAGCACTACAGACAAAAGCGATGATAGAGCAGCTTGCAGTAAGGTAAACTCTAATGCTGCCTTATCAGCAGCTGTGAAAGTAAAATTTTGGTCCGCATGGAATATTAATACAAACAACGGACCAAAAACTACAAAAAGCAAAATGCAATTTGAAATTATTGAGAAAGTGCGTTTCGCCACTCTTCTATCGCTTGCTTAGTGATTTTTGATGCTGCATTTTCAGAGAGATATACAGCAGATTGCGGCATGGGTAGATCAGAAAATACAGAAGGCCACTTTTCTACTGCCTGTGCGGAGGGGTATGACCAATTTGTCATTGGAATTAAATCCTGAAATTCGTCAGACAGTATGAACTTCATAAACATGGAAGAAAGTGCATCATTTTCTGAAGATTTGACTTTGGCTGCAAGCTCAAAGAAAGGATAATGTCCTTCCTTAAATATGGCAGCTTGCTTGGTGTTATCTTCCTCCACTGCAATATGATAAGCCGGTGACGTTGTGAAGGAAAGAACCCCTGCTGCTTCTCCATCCGTAAAAAGGCCGTACGCCTCTGACCAGCCCTTAGTAACTGTTAATATTTTTGGTGCAAGTTTTTGCCAATATGCTGCAGCGTTGTCTCCATATATTTGTTTAATCCACAAAACTAGTGCTAGACCAGAAATTGAACTTCTGGGATCTTGGATAACTATCTTAATATTTTCTGGTAAACTCGCCAATTCTTCGAAGTTATTTGGCAGATCTGTTTTTGTAGTATCGAATACAAAACTGACATAAGACCAGTCAAATGGCAAAAATATTTCATCGTCCCATTCAACTGGAAGGTTCAGACGACTATTGTCTTGATTGTGGGGCGAAAAAATTCCTAATTCTCGAGCCTTTTTTGTTATATCTGTATTAAGGCCAATAACCACATCTGCCTTAGTATTTTGTCCCTCTAATACAAGCCTCGGCAATAGCTCTCCAGCTGAAAAAACTAGATCACAATTGCAAGTCTCTTCAAATTTAGCTTCGATTGAGGGGCCTGGACCCCACTCAGAGGTAAAATAATCTGGTGCGTATACTGTTAATATGGGGTTCTGAGCCATGACTATTCCTGCGCTCAATAATCCCGCTGCAAAAGTAAGTTTGAACATTTCTTCTCTCCTTATGCTTGCGGAGAGTGGTTCAGGACAGTGCCTAGACCTTCCCTCCGCCGGTTCTAACCGGTTCAGGTTCAACGGGTTCATTTAAATGTCTCAGCTCTAAGGCACCCCGAGGTTCTTTCTTAGTATATACAGATTTGATAATGTTCAAGAGGAATTGACTTGAGGAAAGGCTGACCAACGTTTACACCGTTCTTTAGACAAAGGAAGTCGTGATGAGTATAAATACATTTGGACACTTATTTCGCGTAACAACTTGGGGTGAAAGCCATGGTGAAGCCATTGGTGCAACCATAGATGGTTGTCCTCCAGGTATAGAAATAACCCAAAATTATATTCAACATTTCATGGAAAAGCGACGGCCTGGGCAAAGTAAATACACCACACAACGACGCGAGATGGATTTGGTGGAAATTTTATCTGGTGTTTTTGAGAACAAAAGTACAGGAACGCCAATCCAACTCCTGATAAAGAATACTGATCAAAGATCCAAAGACTATAGTGAAATTGAAAATACGTTCCGCCCAGGGCATGCCGATATAACTTATTGGCAAAAATATGGTATTAGAGATTACCGAGGTGGCGGTAGGTCTTCAGCAAGAGAGACAGCTTCCCGTGTTGCCGCAGGAGCGGTGGCGCGTGCCGTTATATCGGAATTGATGCCAGACCTCCAAATTCAAGCTTATCTAACTCAAATAGGACCAGATAAAATTGATAAAAGTAATTTTGATTGGAAAGAAATAGAGCAAAATGATTTTTGGTCTCCGGACAAAAACGCAGCCGCAAGGTGGTCTAAATATCTAGATAAAATTAGGAAATCACATAATTCCACAGGTGCTGTAATTGAGGTGCAAGCAATCAATGTGCCTCCTGGATTAGGTGCACCAATTTATGGAAAATTGGACATGGATATAGCTGCAGCATTGATGTCTATAAATGCTGTTAAAGGTGTTGAGATTGGTGAAGGAATGCAAGCCGCTGCGTTAACTGGTTCAGAAAATGCAGATGAGATATTTATTGGGGATAATGGAAAGCCAAAATATTCCTCTAACCATGCTGGTGGAATTCTGGGTGGCATATCAACAGGGCAAGATATCGTTGCTAGATTTGCGGTCAAACCTACCTCGTCGATTTTGAGTGCACGTAAGTCAATTACCAAGGCCGGTGAACCAACTGAAGTGGTCACCAAAGGACGCCATGATCCCTGTGTTGGAATACGAGCCGTACCTGTAGCAGAGGCCATGATGGCGTGTGTTTTGCTAGATCACTTTCTTGTTAACCGAGGACAAATAGGAAACGAAGGTGGCCAAATTGGCTGATGAAAGTGATATGCTCTGAGATGTTAAACACTTTCTTTTGACGTTTGAACTAATAAAATTCCTATAGTAACCATAACTACTCCAAAATAATCAGATAAACTAAGTGACTCACCTAGTATCAATGCGGCGATAGAAACGCCAAAGAAGGGATTCAAGAAATGAAAAGTTGCTGCTTTTATTGGACCAATTTCATTCACTAACCAAAACCAAACCACAGTAGCAACTAGGCCGGCTACCAGAGT
>LUQC01000053.1:53512-59327 GCA_001627925.1 Rhodobacteraceae bacterium REDSEA-S34_B6
GTATAAGATTCAATCATAAAAGAAAAAACGGTTAATGACGTTGCGCCAATAAGCAGTTGATAACCAATTATTACGAGCAGATTTCCCACTGAACCAGTATTTCGCACTGCGAGTGTCGCAATGGATAATGCTAACGCTCCCAAGATGCAGTACAATAAACCCAATTCATTCATCCCATTATTGACTTTAAATCCCATTATTAAAATAACGCCAAAGAAACCAAGCCCAAGCCCTAAGACACCTAGACCTGATAATCTTTGTCCTAAAAATACCCATCCCAGAAGGGCAACTAATAATGGCATGCTTGACGCTATTATTGCTGCCAAAGAGGCCTCAATCCATTGTAATGCAGCGAAATTTAAGCCTAGATAGATTGTATTTTGGCATACACCAAAAATTATTGTTGCTTGCAATTGTTTTTTTGACAGTTTGAAATTTTGCCCCAGCCACTTTGCGATAATTAAAGCTAAAATACCCGATATAAAAAATCTGAGTGAAAGTGCTCCTAGAGGGGGAGAATAGGTGACGATAATGCGCGCTGCTGTATAAGCGGAAGACCATAGTAGAGCAAACACCAAACCGAGAAGTAAAGCTTTAAGACTCAAATTTCCTCCAAAACTAAAAACCTAAAGCCAATTTAATAAAAAGCAAAGGGTCGCAAAAAGCGACCCCCCTCAAAAAATTAAACTTCAGTTGATTTTAGTTGTTTACACTTTCTTTTAAAGCCTTTGCGATTGTCATTTTGACAACTTTGTCTGCTGCTTTTTTGAATTGCTCGCCCGTTGCAGGATTACGTACCATTCTTTCTGGGCGTGCGCGGCACATGATTTTTCCGACGCCTGGTAAAGTGATTGCTCCGCCGCCTGAAACTTCTCTTGTAATGAGCCCACAAATTGCGTCTAGCGCTGCACTGGCAGATTTCTTATCTGTACCCATCTCTTCAGACAGAGCTGCTACAAGCTGTGTCTTTGTCATTGGCTTTGACATATTCTTCTCCTTATTAAATACCCAATACTTTGGGCTTCACTTTCTAAGTGTAACTGAATATTGTGATATAACACAACAAATAGTATATGATTTTGAGTATAAAACGGCATTTTTTTGCGTTTTTGTGTGAAAATATCGTGCGATTTCGGCAAAATAAGAAAATAACCAACTAAAATAAGTTCAAATTGTAAAATTTGATTGGTGTGATTTGGATTATTATAAATACGCTGAGTGCGCATTTATGGTATGTAAAATGATTTAATTTTGTGCTGAATTAATCTAAAAGAATATTCTTTGTGGATATTCTGGCCCGATTAGATTTCAGGTCAGCTCTATTTTTCTTTGCAGTGAGGCGCCTTCGATTACTTGCCAAGGTTGGCCTAGTAGCTAAACGCTTTCTGGGTGTGACTAAAGATTTTTTAATCATCTCTTTCAAGCGTTTTAGAACAATCTCACGGTTGCGAACTTGATGTCTTGTTTCATCACATTTAAGCACAATAGCACCCTCTTTTGTCCATTTAGTTCCTGCGATTTTTTTTATAAACTGTTCGCTTAACTCCCAGCTCTGTATGGTTATCTTATCGTCGATCTTTAGCATTTTTGGCATTTACTATTTATATTTATTCGATAATTTATTAGAAAAGGCCGCTCACGTTGAGCGGCCTTCCAAGATTTTCGGAGGTGGGCCGGTTAGGTGGCTCACCAATTAAAAGCTTTGCATTTCAGGGCTGCCCTAGATGCGAATACTCCCAACTGTTCCGACACCTCTCTCCAATACCTCTTTAGACACTGGACCACCTCCTTTCATTTGTTAACTCTACAACTTATGGTGTCACAGAATAAAAATATTTCAAGATGTTTTGTTATCTCGCGATAAAAAAAATGAGATAAAAATTCGGAATGGAATTAACGCAGCTAAACCAATAAGCCACTTCACCAGTAAATCTGCTACAGCAAGTGATACCCATAGTGGCGAGTTGGTGCCAAAAGTCAGAAATGGTACTATTTCCCATGCCCAGGAAATCTCTTCATTAGCGACTTTCGAGAAGAATGGTACCTGAGCAGAAAATGCAAGTGTAAAAAAGACAGCTGTATCGATTAAAGATGCTAGAAGCGACGAGGTCAGGGGTGCCTTCCACCATTCAGCTGAGCGTAATCTATTGAAAACAGCTATGTCGAACAATTGAGCTATAATAAATGCAACACCGGAGGCGAAAGCTACTCTTAAGGCGACGGCAGGATATTCATAGCCATCACCTTGGAGCATAATTTGGCTTCCGATCAGTGAGCAAAGGACACCTGTAATGAAGCCGGCCAATACTATTTTTCTTGCGGCAGCAGGCCCGTAGCTTCTGTTCATTAAATCAGTTATTAAGAATGCAATGGGATAAGTGAACGCTCCCCATGTTAGCAGACCATCTAGCAATAAGAATTGAACTAAAATGTTGGACGCCACTACTACTGACGCCATGGCAAGAATGCCAATAAGAAGTTTTTCCATAAAATTTATTCCCGTTTTTTATCCAAGGTAGCGGTGACTTGTTATTTATAATTCGCTGTTGCAGCCCTATAATTAGATCAAAAGTTTTACAAGTCTAAATTACAAAACATACTTTAGCTGCTATCTCCCTCTGGATCTACTCGTAGCATTATAAATAAGCCGATTAAAAAGAGTAAAATAAGTGGAGATACACCAAGATTGTTACTATTTGTAGCCGCCGTAACATAGGCAATTAATGCTGGGGCAAGAAAAGCGGTGGCTCTACCAAGTAATCCGTATATACCAAAATACTGAGTTGAATTAGAAGTGTTCGTGTGTCTTACCATCATTGTTCGGCTGGCTGATTGTAAAATTCCTCCAAAGCCACCAATGAGAACCCCACATCCATAAAAAATATTGTCTGGAATGCTTGAGCCTGCGGCTAACGGAATGCCGAAGAAAGATACTCTGGACATTCCAACAACTATAATGCAAACAGCAGTTAAAACTATAATACTTACGAGTATGACTGGCTTCGGCCCTACCCATCTATCCCACTTACCCTCCCAAGCTCGCACCTATGCGTGGCTTGGACTTATCATTAATCCATAAAAAGTAAGGTATGGAAAAAATAATAAACCATAAAGCAACGAAAGGACCAACAAAGCGTGTTCCCTCTTTGGCCTCAGAATTTAAACCGAAAATTGGATCAAAACCAATTAATGTTTTCCCATTCTCCTGTTCAACAAACAGGGTAAGGACTATTACAAGAGAAACTAGGCCTCCAACGTACCCAAATCCAAAACCACTCCCAGAGATTGCACCTGTTTCTGATCTATTCCCTAACAAGGGCAGTTGTGCGTTACTGAAAATATAAGCTAATTCAGCACCCACAAACCCTATCCCAAATGAAATTAAAATCCACTGCCAATTTGATCCATCGGGCAGGCCGAACCAAGAGCTAAAGGCACCAAGTATCAATAAAGCAGAAAAAAGATAAATCCATTTCATCCTGTTCCCGTAATTATCAGCAATGGCACCGATAATTGGTGCGGTGAAACCGACTATCAGGCCAACTATTGTTATGGTTAAAGACCAATAATATTGGGCATTGGCTCTGGAAGATGCGTCATCTAATCCGTTAGTTATAAAATACTCAGCAGCTACAGTGGCAAAATAAGGGCCTATGATGAAAGTAACCATCAGCGTATTGTAAGGCTGGCAGGCCCAGTCATAAAAAAACCAGCCCCAAGTTTTTTTTGAATTACTCATAAGACTAGCCTCCCACTGCTAAGGATAGTAAAACAAGTTCCAAAAGATTAAAGCAAGTTATTCTTGCATTGGGGGCCAGGGTCTCTTGTTTTCAGAGTTAACCCAAGCACTCAGCCAGTCTGGCATTTTAGGTGACAAAAGGTTTTTTTCAATTTCATCGAAGACTCTCTGTGGATTAATGATACCGTCTGCTCCTACAAACGCAGCTCTGTAGACAATATGGCCAGCACACTCTTTTTTTGTATTCCACATACTTTGCTCAATATATAAGAACCTTTCGTCCCAGCAAACTGTTCTGGTTTGCATTCTTATTCGCTCAAAGGCTCGTAAACGTTTTCGGTATCGCACATTTGCACCAGCCATTGTCATCGACCATTTATTTTTCAAAATGACCTTGCTAAAGCCCGATCTGCCTGAAAACGGGATACGGCCTAAGTCATATAATGTCAGCGCACGCCCATTATTTAGTTCAAACCAGAAATCAAGATCCCATGGCCAACAAATGTGGTACGACTCGTGTATCTCACCTACAGAAATACTCTGTTTAGATCTGTTTACGACTCGCTCTTTTGCCATCCTTATAAATGGATACATTTATATTTCACATTCTCCAGTGATGGGTTTTGTATCTGTGCAGTTATTTTTCCTTAACTCTTTTGAAAAACTAATTCAGATAGTCACCAACACTTCGTACATCAGAAGCCAATCCTTCAAGAACTGAACCAGCTCCGTCTAAAACTCCTTTAGTAGTTCCACAAGAGCAAAGAATTATTAATAATGAGGAGAAAGCTAATGTTTTTAACATGTTTCAATACTTGCCAAAGAAATGCACAGTCAGATTACATTTGTTGATCCGAAACATCAACTCTAGGAAGATATAGAACTCTTTATCTCTTTTTGATCAAGCAGCGCTGGCTTGTTCTACTACCGGGCGAGATTGGAAAACAAACTTAGCATCTTTAAAAGTCTCAAGCACAATTTTGGTTGCGTGAGCCTCATCATAAGCAAATACTAACTGGTCGTCGACGTCCTCGTAATGTTCATTAACGTAACCAATTAAGTATGGTTTTAAGTAAGGTTTGAGCATGGCGATATCCTTTTGTTACAAAAGATACGTTGGCCTACTCCTTTTGGATCACTCTAACCTTTTGAAAGTAATACATGTCTTGGTCTTTAGATTTATAAAAAAATCACAGAGCCATAACGATTTGATTAAATTGTTCATGGCCCTGCTAAAGTAAAAAAACGCAATAGGGAGATTATCCGTTTAAGGCTAAGATTTAATTATAAGGACAAATAGAGAAAAAATCTTAGCTTTCTGATGCTATCTTTTAATTTCTCGAAAGATAATGAGATCCTTAGTTCAAGCTTTGCTCCACTTTTAAAAGTTCTAAAACTAGGCTAAATTAAACAATGAAGCTTAAGAAATAAGCATGTTTAAAAAAATTTAAGGACAACTTAGGTTGATGTCATCAGTGACGGAACTCTTTATCTGTTTGATGGTCAGGCTCATTGATTTTAATGGTGACGAATTATGACTTCTCCTCCTAACGTTTTATGGATTATGGCTGATCAGCTTAGATATGATTATCTGAGTTGTTATGGTCACTCAAATTTGCATACGCCAAATATAGACGCCCTGGCTAGCCGGGGAGTTCAATTTAGTAACGCATATGTCCAATCACCAGTTTGTGGGCCATCTAGAATGTCGGCATACACCGGCCGGTATGTTAGAAGCCACGGTTCCACCTGGAACTCAATGCCACTCAGGGTTGGGGAGCGTACTATTGGTGACCATCTCAAAGAAAACGGCATACAGTCTGTTTTAGTTGGGAAAACGCATATGGTTGTCGATGCTGAGGGAATGGCTTGGCTTGGAATTGATCCGAGTAGTGAAATTGGAGTTCGTGTTTCTGAATGTGGGTTTATGCCTTTTGAACGAGACGACGGTTTGCATCCAAATAGTGATCGCCAGCGGTGGTCTTCCTATGATGATTATTTAGTAGAAAACGGATATATTTCAGATAATCCATGGGGTGATTTTGCTAATTCGGGGTTAGATGAAAATGGAGATTT
>LUQC01000054.1 GCA_001627925.1 Rhodobacteraceae bacterium REDSEA-S34_B6
CTTTATAAAGAAGGATCACTTCCGGATGATTGGGGTTTTAGAATTATTGCAGGTTTAGAGGGGCTTCGAGAGTTAAAGAATGGGATACTTAACGTAACTCCAAATTTAATAGAGATTAGAGGTAAAACTTATAAAAAATTCTCTCCTGCTAAGATAACTAAGGTTGTTGGAGATAAAATTGGTTATGATCAACGTCTATCACTATCAGTTGACTATATTGATATGCCTAAACCCGCGGACGATAGTTTAACTGCGTCTCAGTGTGTTAATAAAATTGAAGAAACTTTACGGGTAAGAAAAATTAAGTTTGAACCCGGTTCTGACCGAGTTGACCTTGCTGGACATGAGACCCTTGATGATATAGCAAAAATTTTGCTTAACTGTGGTGATATCCGTTTGGAAATTGGAGGGCATACTGATAGTCAAGGAAGAGAACAAATGAATTTGAATTTGTCACAGTCAAGAGCAAATTCTGTATTGTTTGAATTGCAGCGGCGGCGTGTTTTAACGAAAAATATTATAGCGAAGGGCTATGGGGAAAGTCAGCCGATTGCATCAAATGATACAGAGCAAGGTCGAGAAATAAATAGAAGAATAGAATTTACACCTTTCGATAAATCTATGGGTACCACAGTAGCCCCTAAAGTTGATATTCGTAATTAATGTAGGTAACTAATGAGCCAGAATGAGTTAATTATTTTTACATCGATTGCGCTTTTTATAACTTTCTCTTTGGGATGGCTTGCACGTATTTTAATCGAAAAATTGTCTCATAAGTCTCCCAGAACTCCAACTGGTGACCGGTTAATGGCCGAATCTTTTCACAAAGCAGAGACTGATCATGCGCTTATTGTTGATCAGTTAAAAAAGCGTGACACAGAGCTAACAAATAAATTAGCTCAAGCTCAGGCTGAGCTTAAAGCAACAATGGATGGCTTGCACAACGCTAGAGTGGAAATCGAAAATTTAAAAGAAATATCACAAAAAACTAAAAAAGATTAAAAATAAACCGATTTTTTACCACCGCTCTAAGGATTTTTCGTCGTCTAATACGGACTCGACCCAATGATAACCTTTCTTTGTTATTTCTTTTTTCCAGAAAGGCGCTCTGCTCTTAAGGTAGTCCATCAAAAATTCAGCTGACTGAAAGGCGTCATGACGATGCATCGCAGCAGTAGCAACCATCATTATTTGATCACCTGGAAAAAGCTTCCCATGTCTATGAATAACCAATGCATCGTTCAGTGACCACCTTTCTACTGCGGTCACGACGTATTTTGAAATTGCTTTCTGGGTCATGCCCGGATACTGCTCTATATCCATATTTAATAGTGACTTTTCGCTGTTATTTCGAACTATTCCTTGAAATGAGACAATTGCACCTGTATTTGACTTGCTATTGCGAAATAAGTCTAACTCTTTGCCTATATCGAAGTCATCTAATTGAACAGATACTCGCACTTCACCCCCCTGTCATTGGAGGAAAAAACGCGACTTCTAAAGCTCCATTTAACCTTGCATCAAATTCGCAGAGCTCTTGATCAACGGCAACTTTTAGTGCGGAAAGATCCGAAAATGCAACTTGGTATCTTTCTTCCTTTTGCTTTAACTCTTCAACAAGTTCCATAACTGTCCCAGATTGCGTTTCTAGCATTTCATACGGAACGCCGATGCGCTCTCTAACCCACGCAAAATATAAAACCTTTATCATTTGCCCTCTCTGAGTACGGGTATTGCCTTTTTGAAATATTCAAAACCTGTTATTAGTGTCAATATAGCCGCAATCCATAACATAACTAGACCAAAATTTTCTAACCAATATAAATAATCCAAGTCTAAATCTATCGTCTGGTCGATATCAGAGTTTTTTGAAGTTTTATCACCATTAATACCTTTTTTTGAAGTATATTTTAAAACGTAATGCTCCACCACTCCTTGTGCAAAAAGCAAAGCGATAGAGAGCATTTGTGACGTTGTTTTCCATTTCGCTAAAGTAGTTACCTTCAAGTCAACAGTGTTGTTTCCAACAAATTCTCTTAGTCCAGATATGAAAACTTCTCTAAACAGTATGAACGTGGCTGGGAGTACAAGCCACGGTGACATGCTTGAGTAGCCTACGATTACCATTAAAGCAATTACTACCATTGCCTTGTCAGCAATCGGATCCAACATTGCTCCAAATTTAGTCTCTTGGCGCCATACACGGGCTAGATAGCCATCGAACCAGTCAGTAACTGAAGCTATTAAAAAAAGTAATAGAGCAAACCAGTCTGCATAAGGCCTATCAAAGTATAAAAACATAACTGCGACGCCTGGAGCGGCTAGTAGCCTGGCGATAGTTAAAATGTTGGGAATGGTCCAAATCATAGATGCTTTAACCTGTACTTTTATTATGAAGGGCCTGCGAATCCTATGCTAAGTATCTTTGAAAATTTGGACTAAATGTAAAAGGGCTAACTCGTAGCCTTGCACTCCACAGCCAACAATCACACTATCAGCACGTTGAGAAACGTAAGAAAAATGGCGGAAACTCTCTCTTTTATGTATATTTGATATATGAACCTCAACAATTGGCCCTCGGAAAATTTCCAATGCGTCAAAAATTGCCACGGAGGTATGTGAATATGCACCGGGGTTTATTATTATTGCCTCTGAAGTCTCTTTAGCTGCATGTATAAACTCTACAAGCTCTCCCTCGTAATTTGTCTGTTTGCTTTCTAGTTGTATTCCATTTTGTTTTGCGAGCTTTTTACATGTTTCTTCAACATCTTTAAGGGTGATATCTCCATAAAGATTTGGATCTCTCTTGCCCAGCATATTAAGGTTTGGCCCGTTAAGAAGCAGAATTTTTTTTGCCATTACGGTCTCCGTTCTTGTTTGGGTTATATTTGGACCTCTTAAGCCTTACTTGCAAGTACTATATTACGGTCCAGAAAATAAGGGCAATACCAAGTACGATCCTATAAATAATATATGGTAAAAATCTCAAAGTTTTTAAAAATTTTAGCATCATTGCAATGGCCAAATATGCCGCGCTAAAGGAAAATATTAGAGCTATCAAGATAACTTGAAAGTCAATTTCAGTAGCATTTAAGTAATTGTCCATTATTGACACAGCGGTTGCTGCAATTATCACAGGAATGGACAGTAACATAGAAATGTTAACTGCTTCTTCACGGCCGTATCCAAGAAGCCTTGCTGCTGAGATTGTTATGCCTGATCGTGATGTGCCAGGAATTAATGCTAATGCTTGCCAGCAGCCGATCTTAAAAGAGTTTTTTAGAGACCAAGATACATTCGTTTCATCAGTGGTCTGTTTCCCCTTGCTATCTGACCACCAAAGGAAGAATCCAAAGCCTGTCATTGTAATTCCAATTAATAAAATACTGTCCCGCATAAGAATGTCATAACCAAGTAGTTTGATTGCAAGGCCAAAAATAACAGCAGGGATTGTCGCAACTATTAGGCATAGCGCAGTAAAACTATCAGCGTTTAAAACATTACCTTGAAGCAGCTTGATAAGGCCGAACCAAACTTTCTTACTATCTTCCCTGAAATAAGTAATGACCGCTATTAGGGTTCCAAAATGCACTGCAATATCTATTGTCTGCCCTTGGTCTGGTAAGGTGGTTAGGTGGTGCAATAAAATTAAATGGGCGCTTGAGGAAATAGGAAGGAATTCCGTTAGTCCTTGGATAATTGCTACCAATGCAAGTTGAAGTAGTAACATTGAGAGGTCCGATTAGTATTTTTATTGATTCTAACTTGTGAAATAAAAATAAAAAAGCGACATTTTAGGTCCGGAACGGACTTAAAAAAACATAAATGCTAGCCCTTTTTCTATTTTTTTTTGATTTTAGATAAAAATAAGTCAATAATTCTTACTTTTATTTTTGATGGAACCGATGTATACGACATTTCTACGTTCGAAGGATAGTGAAATGCCTACTCAACCAATGTTGAAATTTGTGAAGTTTGATCGCGATATGCCAGCGAAACGAATTGCTGATGAGCGGAAAAGGGATTTTCAGGAGATTTATTCTGAATTTGCCAAAGAGAAAGCAGAAGAACAGTCAAGCAGATGCAGTCAGTGTGGTGTTCCTTTTTGCCAATCTCACTGCCCACTGCACAACAATATACCAGACTGGCTTCATTTAACAGCCACAGGTAGACTTAAGGAAGCTTATGAAGTCTCTCAACAAACGAATACTTTTCCAGAAATCTGTGGAAGGATATGTCCGCAGGATCGCTTATGTGAAGGTAATTGTGTCATCGAACAATCAGGGCATGGCACGGTAACTATCGGGGCCGTAGAAAAATACATCACCGACCTAGCGTGGGAAAATGGTTGGGTTCGGCCAATTCAACCATCCACTGATCTTGATTTAACTGTTGGCATTATTGGGGCAGGTCCCGGTGGCCTGGCAGCAGCAGAGCGTCTTCGAGCTGCAGGTGTTAAAGTTTGCGTTTATGACCGTTACGATAGGGCAGGAGGATTATTAACCTACGGGATACCAGGATTTAAGCTGGAAAAAGATATTGTGGCTCGTAGAATTGGACTTTGTTATGAATTGCAAAATTGGAGAGGATTTTTCTTTTTCTGAGCTCCGAAAAAAACACAATGCAGTTATCATAGCAACCGGTGTTTACAAATTTAGAGAAATAAGCATTCCAGGTAATGATTTAGATGGTGTTGTTGATGCTCTCAACTATCTTACCGCGTCAAACAAAATAAATTTTGGAGATAATGTACCATCGTTTAATGACGGTACCCTAAATGCGGCTGGAAAGAGGGTTGTTGTAATTGGTGGAGGCGATACTGCCATGGACTGTGTAAGAACGGCAATCCGTCAAGGTGCAAAATCTGTAAAATGTATGTATCGGCGCGATCGGGACAACATGCCCGGTTCTCAGAGAGAAGTTCAAAATGCCGAAGAAGAGGGAGTTATTTTCGAATGGTTGACTACTCCGCAAGGATTTACTTCAAATACTAAAACGGAGAATGTTGTGAACCTCGAAACCGGGCATGGCACTGTGAAAGGAGTGATTGGACGCAAAATGCGTTTAGGTGCTCCCGATGCAACTGGACGTCGAGTTCCAGAAGAAATAAACGGCAGTGATTACAATGAACCTGCAGATTTGGTGATAAAAGCTTTAGGCTTTGAACCGGAAGCCCTTCCTACACTGTGGGATCAATCTGAACTGCCAGTCACTCGATGGGGCACGATAAAGGTAGAAGGCGGCAGCGGTAGAACAGCTCTCGATCGAGTTTACGC
>LUQC01000055.1 GCA_001627925.1 Rhodobacteraceae bacterium REDSEA-S34_B6
CGGTAATACCGTCTTCGGGTAAAGTTTTAACAGGTGGTGTAGATGCAAATGCTCTTCAAAGACCAAAAAGGTTCTTTGGTGCAGCAAGAAATATAGAAGAGGGTGGTTCATTAACTATTATTTCAACCGCATTAATTGACACAGGTTCCAGAATGGATGAGGTTATTTTTGAAGAATTTAAGGGCACAGGAAATAGGGAAATTGTTTTAGACCGTAAAGTGGCTGATAAGAGAGTTTTCCCCGCGATTGACATATTAAAATCTGGTACAAGAAAAGAGGATCTACTAGTTGATAAGCTAGATTTGCAGAAAACTTTTGTGCTTAGAAGAATACTGAACCCTATGGGAACGACAGACGGAATAGAATTTTTATTATCTAAGCTAAAACAAACTAAAACAAATGCAGAATTTTTTGATTCAATGAATACTTAGCCCAATAAGAGAATGGTAATTGGACACTATATTCGCACTTGCATCCGCACCCGGTAAAGCTGGTATATCAATAGTAAGGCTGTCTGGGCCTCTTGCAATTATTGTTGCCGAGAAGCTCACAAAATCAAAATTAAAGGAAAAGCAACCAAATCTAAGAGTGATTTATGATTCTGATAATCATTTTATAGATCAGGCTCTTATACTTATATTTAGCAAACCTTATAGTTTCACGGGAGAAAATGTAGTAGAATTTCATTTACATGGATCGAGTGCAGTCGTTTCGTCAGTAATTAAATTATTAGGTAATTTCAAAGGCTTAAGATCTGCAGAAGCTGGAGAGTTTACTCGTTGTGCTCTTGACAATGGCAAACTTGATTTAGCACAAGTAGAGGGTTTGGCAGATCTTATAGATGCAGAAACAGACGCACAACACAAACAAGCTGCAAGAATTTTTAACGGTGCGCTAGGTGAAAAAACTAAAGAGTGGAGAGCAAAGCTCGTAAAAGCTGGAGCATTATTAGTAGCAACATTAGATTTTGCCGATGAAGAAGTTCCTGAAGAAGTTACACCGGAAGTTGAAAAACTAATTAATGTGGTACTCAGCGACCTAGATAAGGAAATTATTGGTGTTCAGACAGCAGAAAGAATACGTACAGGTTTCGAAGTAGCGATTGTGGGTGCGCCTAACTTAGGAAAGTCAACATTACTTAATTATTTGGTTGGCAGGGACGCAGCCATCACCTCAAACGTTAGTGGTACGACTAGAGATATAATAGAGGTAAAGCTCGATTTGCGTGGCCTGCCTGTAACTATATTGGATACGGCTGGAATACGTATATCAGACGATAAGCTAGAAGAGATCGGTATTAGCCGAGCCCTAGAGAGATCAAGTTTGAGTGATCTCCGGATAGTTTTGACTGAGGATGGAGAGTACCCATCGGGGTTAAAAAAGAGAGACACGGATATAATTTGTATTGCAAAAGATGATCAGGGAAATCGAGGTGGTGTTTCAGGGAAAACTGGTGCCGGTATAGATAGGTTAAAAAACAATATATGGGATATATTGAATGATAAAGCACAATATGTAGGTATTGCAACTCGTGAGCGGCACAAAAGTTCAATGGTTAATGCTAAGAAGTTTTTAGTTAATGCTATAGTCTCATTAAGGGATGGGCCAGAATATTATGATATAACAGCAGAAGAAATAAGAGCTGCAACATCTGCACTAGATAGCTTAATTGGAAGAATCGGTGTAGAAGACGTTCTAGATGAGGTTTTCTCAAGTTTTTGTCTCGGTAAATAGGTGTTTCACGTGAAACAGTATGATGTAGTTGTTATTGGTGGAGGGCATGCTGGCTGTGAAGCAGCAGCGGCAGCAGCCCGCATAGGCGCCAATACAGCATTAGTAACAATGAAAAGCTCAGACATTGGAATAATGTCTTGTAACCCGGCGATAGGCGGTTTGGGAAAAGGACATCTGGTGCGGGAAATAGACGCTCTGGGTGGTGTGATGGCTCTGGCTGCAGATGATGCGGGTATACAGTTTAGGTTGTTAAATAAAAAAAAGGGTCCAGCAGTACAAGGCCCAAGAGCCCAAGCTGATAGAAAGCTGTATCAATCTTCGATGAGCATGCGTCTATTAGGTATTAAGGGCCTGCATTTGATTGAGGGTGAAGTTGTTGATCTGCTGGTAGATGGTTACCGTGTTTGTGGTGTTGTGCTTGCGAACGGGGTGGAGCTATCCGCCCAGTCTGTGGTTATTACTTCAGGGACTTTTTTAAATGGTCGGATCCATATAGGCACAGATAATCGTTCTGGTGGCCGCGTGGGGGACAAGGCGTCAAATTTGTTAGCGGATAGAATTAAAGACATAGGTTTACATATTGGGCGATTAAAAACAGGTACGCCACCCAGAATAGACGGGCGCACTATAGCATGGGATAAAGTTGAAAAGCAGCCCGGTGATGAAGAGCCAGTGATGTTTTCTTTTTTAAACAGTGCTCCTGTTGAGCCTCAGGTGTCCTGCGGGGTAACTCACACAAATGAAAAAACCCACGAGATTATCAGAAAAAATCTAGATAAATCAGCAATGTACGGCGGTAAAATAGAAGGTGTTGGGCCTCGTTACTGTCCATCAATTGAAGATAAAATTGTCAGGTTTGCAGACAAAGATTCCCATCAAATATTCCTTGAGCCAGAAGGTTTAAAAGATCATACCGTATACCCGAATGGAATCTCGACATCTTTGCCTGTTGAGGTGCAAGAACAATATGTAAGAAGTATCGTTGGTCTAGAGGACGTGGCAATATTACAGCCGGGATATGCTATTGAGTATGATTATGTTGACCCAAGGTCTCTTGATAGCACATTGGCAGTTAAGGGTATTGATGGACTTTATTTGGCTGGACAAATAAACGGGACCACAGGTTACGAAGAGGCAGCAGCACAAGGATTGGTAGCCGGTTTAAGCGCGGGGCTAGTTTCTCTTGGTTCTGAAGGGGTGCAGTTTTCTAGATCTGATAGCTACATTGGTGTTATGATTGACGATTTGGTTTGTCGTGGTGTCACAGAGCCTTACAGAATGTTCACATCGAGAGCAGAGTTTAGATTGTCGCTTAGGGCTGATAATGCGGATCAAAGGCTAACTCCAAAAGGGCTTGAAATTGGCTGTGTAGGAAGAGAGAGAGAAGATATTTTTATAAATAAAATCAATAGAATAAAAAAGGCTAGGGAGCTTTTTGAAAACCAAACATACACACCAAAAACCCTTTCACAAAATGGAATTTCTATTAGTCAAGACGGGAACCGTAGAACCCTTATGCAGGTTCTAGCGTTTCCAAATGTTTCTTATAAGGATCTGTTTAAGTTAGAGCCCAAATTGATAAAGATAAATGAGGAGACGCTTAAACAAATCCAAAAAGACGCCACTTATGTTAACTATTTAGATAGACAAAGAAAAGATATCGATACTATCAAAAAGGATGAGCGCGTCTTAATTCCAATGGATTTAGATTACAATTCGATTCAGGGTCTTTCCACGGAGTTAAAGGTGAAGTTGTCTAAGGCACGTCCCAAAAATATGCTTCAAGCTTCCAACATAGATGGGATTACTCCCGCAGCCCTAATGTTAGTAATGGCCAAGATAAAGTTTTTAGGCAAAGCTGCCTCCGCATGAGCGACAGAGGATTATTGCCCGGACTTGATGTTTCACGTGAAACATATTCAAGGCTAAAAGACTATGAAAAGCTGCTTTTTAAGTGGAATTCCAAAATTAACCTTGTTTCTAAATCAACGCTTTCAGATTTTTGGGGTCGCCATATCCTAGATAGTGCCCAATTTTTTTCATTATTTGGTGAAAAAACTGGAAAATGGGTTGATCTTGGGAGTGGCGGTGGTTTCCCGGGCCTGGTTGTTGCAATTTTATCAGATGAGCTTGGTATACCAAATAGGCTCTCTCTAGTAGAGGCAGATGTTCGAAAATCTGTATTTTTAAAAACAGTTTGTAGAGAGCTCGGTCTAAAAGTTGATGTGTACAACAGTCGAATAGAAGAGTTGCCAGAGATGTCGGCTGATGTTTTAAGTGCTCGGGCTCTCGCACCGCTTAAGAC
>LUQC01000056.1 GCA_001627925.1 Rhodobacteraceae bacterium REDSEA-S34_B6
CCATTATACTTTGCCCCATCTGATGAATTTGAAGAAAAATTAACCCTAAAGCGCTCTAACGCTCATGAGATTGTGGCGGAAGAATGCAAGTCAATTCGAGAAGGCGTAGCATTATTAGATATTACGGGCTTTTCACGTTTCGAAGTAAAGGGGGAAAATGCAGAGGCTTGGCTAGATAAGATATTTGCAACCAAGTTACCGAAACCAGGTAGAGCTCGTCTTGCAGTAATGCTTTCGCCAACTGGAAAGCTCAAAGGTGACTTAACACTGCTGAATTGGGGCGATGGTACTTTTTGGATTATGGGCAGTTATTATCTAAGAGCTTGGCATATGCGTTGGTTCAATGACCAGATTCAAGACGGAGTAAGTGTCAGAGATCTTGGGGATGATATTTGTGGTTTCGCTTTAATCGGGCCAAACTCCCACTCCATTCTACAAAAAGTTGCTGAGGGAGATGTGTCCAAGATGAGGTTTATGGATTGTAAAAGACTGGATATCGGTTTGATCCAGTCGCATGTTGCTAGGATGAGTGTTACTGGTGAAATGGGTTTTGAGCTTAACTGTAAAATGGGTGATCACATTGCTCTCCGTAGAATATTGTTAGAGGCTGGAGCTGATCAAGATATTCGCGAAGTAGGTTTTAACGCAATGCTCTCAACGCGCATTGAGAAGAGTTTTGGGATTTGGTCTGCCGAATTTACTCAAGATCGGACCCCAGGTATGACAGCAATGGACCGATGGATTGATTGGGATAAGCCAGACTTCATTGGGAAAGCAGCCGTGGTTGCAGAACGCAATGGAAATGGTCCTGAAAAAATTCAAGTGACATTAGAAATTGAGGATGGTGACTCAGATGCATCTGGTTATGAACCCATTTGGTCTGAAGCAGGCGAAATGGTTGGTTTTGTTACTTCAGGGGCATATGGTCATACTGTAAAGAAATCTCTCGCAATGGCGCTAATTGAGCCCGCTTTAGCCAATGAAGGTACAACTGTTACAGTTCATATAGTGGGAGTGGAAAGAAGGGCAAAAGTAATAACTCCCTCGCCGTATGATCCCGATGGAATGGCAATGCGCAGCTAATCTATGCAAACTACTTAAATTTGTTTTCTTTAGAGCTCGGCGACTTCCATCGCCTATGCGTCCATAACCATTGTCCCATGTTTTTTCTAATCTGTTTTTCTAATCTGTTGTTTAAGATTTGGGTCATTTCATTTGGTGATGTGGGCGTTACTGGACCCTCAAATATGAGGTCAAAATTTATGCCATCATTATTACGCACCACATAGAATGTGATCAGTAGCGCATCATGTTTTAATGCTAATTTTGCAGCAGAAGTTGCTGTGTATGCTGTGTGCCCAAAAAACTTCAAAGGTTCCCCGTGGCTCATGTATTGGTCAATCAAAAGAGCGATTACCTTACCGTCATTGAGATAACGCACCATATTTCCCATGCCTGCGCGTCCTCGCGGGAATAATGGCTCAGCAATTTGTTTAATACATCTTTCATAAAAATTATTAAAATAGGGATTGCTCATAGGTTTGTAGAGCGCCCCCACTGAAATATTGTTTGCATTAAGAACTACACGCACAACGTCATAGTTTCCAAAATGGCCAGAAACTAGGATAACAGCTTTTCTTTGTTCTTGAGCATCCCTCAGTGCTTTAAAACCAGGTCCAGATATTTTGGCTGATTTCGCGATACTAGAAAACTCATTTGGCGACAGTAATTCAAAGAAAGTGCGTCCAATATTATTAGGGACTGTGGTACAGAGCTCTTCTCGTTTTTCTTTTTCAAGATTAGGAAATACAAGTTTAAGGTTATCAATTATACGTTTACGATTACCAGATAATGGTGAAATAACTTTTTGGTATATCAAACCACCCATAGCGATTTTTGTTGGATAAGGTAAGATTGATAAAATGCTTAAAAGAAATCTCACAAAAACATAAGTGCTGAGATCCAAAAAATATGGCCTCTGTTTACCTTTTATCTCAAGTTTATTCTGTTTATTTGACAATTTTTTGTTACCTAATTATTTCTCAGTAAACTTTGATTCATTTGCGTTATTAGGAAAAGTTGATTTAGCTTCTTTCGTCATTCCATCCTCAAAAATATGGGTTTGATGCCGTACGCACTCGCAACCTTAGCTGGCAATTAAATTAACCATATTTTTTGCAACACCTACATGACCACCATAGTTAATGCCAATTTCCGCTATGATTAATAGAGGTTCATTTTGGCCAATGCTTCGATTGCCTATCTTCATTTAAACTTCCTACGTATCATTTGTTAATTTATAATGCAGCTAGCGTATTTCGTCTGGGGCAACTCCCCAAATATCAGTTTTCCTTATCCACCCGTCATACCTACCAGCATCAATTTCACACCAATCTTTAATGCATTTCCCAAGATCTGCGATATAATTTTGTTCAATTCTAGCCATAATCATAGAGTTCTGATCAGATTTTCTGTATAGATTGGCCATCGAAGAAGTAATAATAATTGAGCGTACACCCGAAAGTAAAGAATAGTGTATCCAACCACCTGCACCTTCGGAGTCACGAACTCTTCTCCAATTATCGTATTCACCATATATTTCTAATGGCATTCCCTTTTTTTTAAATATCCAATCAATTTTGTGCGAAAGGGAAGGACCCCTGCGAGCATTGGCTTCACTAGCTTTAAGTGAGACATATCTTGGCATTAACAGGTTGGTGACTGGTCCACGCTCAGCCGCAATGGTGTAAGTTGCGGTTGTTACTACCAAAATAGTGCAC
>LUQC01000057.1 GCA_001627925.1 Rhodobacteraceae bacterium REDSEA-S34_B6
ACTAACAATTCTCATACCCTTACCACCACCGCCTGCTGATGCTTTAATTAATACTGGAAACCCAATATCTTTAGCGATTTTCTCTGCCTGATTTTCATCAGAAATTTCACCTAGAAACCCAGGTACTATTGATACTCCTGCTTCTTCAGCGATTTTTTTTGATGATATTTTATCACCCATTGAATCTATTGCTGAGCTTGGAGGTCCTATAAAAACTAAATTATTTTTTTCTACTTCTAGAGCAAAAGCTGAATTTTCTGAAAGAAATCCATAGCCTGGATGAACTGCCTCTGCTCCCGTTTGTTTCATAGCAGAAATAATTTTCTCTTTATCTAGATAAGAACTTTGTGCAGGACTTTCTCCTATATATATTGCCTCGTCGGCCATCAAGGTATGTGGGGAATACCGATCTGCGTCTGAATAAACAGCAACTACTTTTATACCCATATCTTGGGCTGACTTAATTACGCGACACGCAATTTCACCTCTATTTGCGACAAGTATTTTATTAAACATTTTAATTAACTACCCTATTACATCAGGAAAATTTTTTTCTATTTCCTTTACATCTAAAACCAAAAGAGCCTCATAGGATTTGGGATCGAAGTTTTTTTCTGCACTTTTAATCTCCCTATCGAATAACCAGCTAATCCTTCCAGCATCAAGGTTCCCTCTCAGAAATGGCTTATCACCAAAAAAATCATAAAGATGAGAGAGAAAAACCGTATCAGCAATTATGTCATTTTTTCGTCGATCTGCATACCTTTCTCTTCTGAAAATTTTAGCAGGCTCAACTTTATTTTCGCGCCGTATAGTAAAGTGCACCTTCGTTTGCTTAATTCCTGATGGAAATCCCCTATGCTTAAAAATCTTATACCTCGTTATAGTGGAATATTGTCATGTTTTTTCAGTGGGTTTGATAATTTTTTATTCCTTAGGCTGGCGAATGCTCTCGCAATTCTACGCCGTGTATTTCTTGGCATAATGACCTCATCTATAAATCCCTTTTCAGCCGCAACAAAAGGGTTAGCAAATCTCTCTTCATAAACTTTTCTATGATTTTCTAGCTTTCCACTATCGCCAAGATCCGCCCTGTGTATTATTTCAACAGCTCCCTTTGCCCCCATAACTGCAATCTCAGCAGTTGGCCAAGCATAATTGAAATCACCTCTGAGGTGCTTAGATGCCATAACATCGTATGCTCCACCGTATGCTTTTCTTGTTATAACCGTAACTTTAGGCACTGTAGCTTCTGCGTAAGCGAATAAAAGTTTAGCGCCATGCTTAATTACACCGCCATATTCCTGTGAGGTGCCAGGTAGAAATCCTGGAACGTCTACGAAAGTTAAGATTGGTATCTCAAATGCATCACAAAAGCGAACAAATCGGGCAGCTTTACGAGAACTATCTATATCAAGACAGCCTGCTAGCACCATAGGTTGATTTGCTACAACTCCTACAGTTGACCCGTTCAACCTAATGAAACCAACTAGAATGTTCTTTGCAAATTCCTTCTGAATTTCAAAGAAGTCATTTTCATCAGCTATTTTAATTATCAATTCCTTCATATCATATGGTGTATTGGGGTTTTCAGGAACTAATGTATCCAGGGACATTTCTGATCGATTTATGGAGTCGAATACTTCTAGAGTAGGACTCTTGTCAGTATTATTGAGTGGAATAAAGTCGAAAAATCTTCTCACTTGTTTAAGCACAATGATATCGTTGTCATATGCCGCATCAGCAACACTTGATTTGCTGGTATGCGTCTTTGCTCCGCCAAGTTCTTCTGCAGTTACCACTTCATTTGTAACAGCTTTAACTACATCTGGACCGGTGACGAACATATAGCTTGAATTTTTTACCATGAAAATAAAATCAGTCATAGCAGGCGAATAAACTGCGCCGCCGGCACAAGGCCCCATAATTACGCTAATTTGCGGCACAACACCGGAAGCCAAAGTATTTCTTTTGAATACTTCCGCATATCCAGCGAGAGAAGCTACACCCTCTTGTATTCTTGCACCACCGCTATCATTCAATCCAATCACTGGCGCCCTGTTTTGAACGGCCATATCCATAATCTTACAAATCTTTTTTGCATTACAAATCTTTTTTGCATGACTTTCTGATAAAGATCCACCTAAAACAGTAAAATCTTGACTGAAAACATATACCAACCTACCGTTGATCGTTCCCCACCCAGTGATCACACCGTCACCCGGAATTTTTTGAGTTTCCATACCAAAATCAGTACAGTTATGAGTTACAAACATATCAAATTCTTCGAATGAATTCCTATCAAGCAAAACCTCTAAGCGTTCCCTAGCTGTAAGTTTTCCTTTCTCATGCTGTGCTTCTACTCGTTTCTTTCCCCCACCAAGTCGTGCCTCTTCCCTACGTTTCTCAAGTTGCTGTAAAATGTTTTCCATAATTGTCCTTACACGATAATATTTTTAACTTGAAAGAGCTTCCAGGTCTTCATCTGAAGCCTCAAAGTTACTTGTAACAGATCTCACGTCATCATCGTCTTCCAAGGCTTCGATCAATTTGGCCACTTTTTGTAATTGCTCGATACCTATTTTAATTGGTTCTTTGGCTTTCCATATTATCTTACTGCTTATATCTTCAAAATGACATTTCTCCATAAAGTTTGCAATGGTGTTTAATTCTTCTGTAGAACAATAAATAAACGCCCTTTGATCATAAAACTCAACATCGTCTGCCCCTGCATCTATTGCTTTTTCAAAGACTTCATCTTCACTTTGTGCCTTGAGATCAAATGCGATTAACCCACACTGATCAAATAGGAATCCCACAGACCCACTTTCACCAAGGTTCCCACCATACTTAGTAAATAACGAGCGCACATTAGACGCTGTTCTATTTCTGTTGTCAGTTAATGCTTCTACTATCACTGCAATGCCGCCAGAGGCATAGCCTTCGTATCGAATCTCATCCATATTTTCAAAATCTGAACTTTGAGACTTTTTAATTGCCCGATCTATAACATCTTTTGGCACGGAGTTAGATTTTGCCTCTCTTACTGCTAAACGTAATCTAGGGTTTTTTTCTGGATCAGGATCGCCCATTTTTGCTGCAACCGTTATCTCCTTGGACAACTTGGAGAACAACTTAGATCTGGCCGCGTCTTGTCGACCCTTTCTATGCTGAATATTTGCCCATTTACTATGACCAGCCATGTAAGTTTCTACCATAAAAATTTTTCATAAAACAACAAAAAAAACTATTATCCGTTATTATGCTGAGTGCCCTAAAACTCCGCCGATCCTAATTGCTTTTATCTTTTTTGCCTTGCCGTTTTTATTCAAATCCACTGTTACTCCGCACAGGGTGGCCTCTCCATTTGCTGGCGTAAATCTTCCACTAATTTGATTTTTCAAAAATCTCCGCATTGGTTCGGCTTTATCCAT
>LUQC01000058.1 GCA_001627925.1 Rhodobacteraceae bacterium REDSEA-S34_B6
CAGACTTTGCTATAGTAATACACTCATCATGAAGATCAGTAATAAATGCTATTCCATGCTCAGTGGACGCAATTTCTCCTATGGTTGCATTGAATAGAGTAGTGGCACCAGCTACGGTGGTTATGAGTACCCACTTATGCCAAAGGTCTACAATGATGTCATCCGAGTACTTAATTGAGAAGTTTGCAGAACTACAAGCATCAAAAAATCGTCTTCCATCCGTTTCATCTGCCTTGTTTAAGTGACCAATAGTAAGCGAGTGAATATCATTGAAATGGTGAATTTCACCCTCATCGTTCAATGTGGAAAAGATGTGCGCAATACCTCCAAATAAACGCGCATTTGTAAACTTATTTCTTAATTGTTCCATATGTGCATAGCCATTAAGTAATGGGATAATTATCGACCCATCCTTTACAGGAAATGGAGACCGTAAAATCTCGTCTAAATCATAGGCTTTATTAGTAAATAGGATGACATCATAGATACTGTCTACGTTATCTATAGTCACAAGGTTGGGGCTAGTGACGAAATCACCTTTTGGACTCTTAATTATTAAACCTGATTTTTCTAATTTTTTTTGTCTCTTTTCTCTTACTAAAAAAGTGACATCCATTCCCGCCTCAGCCATTCGCCCACCAAAATAACCTCCTACGGCACCTGCGCCTAAAACGAGAATTTTCATTTGATTATAACCTCCGCATACGTTGTATTTATTTAGTATAGAATTTTATTCTACTTATGAACCAGAATTAAAATAAATCTATCAAGGGCCTATCTATATCTTCTTTCGCCCTAAATTTAAATTAAGCACCTATTCTCGAGAATAATTAAAAAAGGGGAGTCTTTTTAATATTTTTCTTTCAAAACGGGTATTTAAATAATATGGTATGGCTCTATATTAAGGTGGCAAATAAGTCGAAGCAAGACTTTGAAAAAAAGACAATATTCAATCTCTAGAAGTCAGTTTAATCAACAAGCGTTTTTGGAATAAATAATGAATGATCTTAGTTACACAGCAAAGGTTTTTAAAACGGTGTGGGTTTCTGACGTTCACCTGGGGACCAAAGGATCAAGAGCTAAAGAGTTTTTAGAATTTCTGAAAACCATAGAATGTGAAAAAATTTTTCTGGTAGGAGATATAGTAGACGGGTGGCAACTCTCTAAACGATGGTACTGGCCTCAGACGCATAATGATGTTGTGCAGAAGATTTTGGAAAAAGCAAAGAGAGGTACCGAGATTATTTTTATTCCCGGCAATCATGACGAAGTGGCCAGGGACTTTATAGGTCTCACTATGGGGGGAATAAAAGTTAAGGATGACGATATACATTTTACGGCTGATGGCAAAAAATTCTGGGTCGTTCATGGCGATTTATTCGACAATGTAATCCAGCACGCAAGATGGCTTGCCTATATTGGTGACTGGGCGTATGTATTCCTGTTGAAAACAAACGCTGTTTTCAATGCCATTCGACGACTCTTTAAGCTTCCCTATTGGTCACTTTCTCAATACTTAAAATCAAAAGTGAAGCTAGCTGTTTCCTTCATGTCTGCCTTTGAAAAGTCTATAGCGACGGAGACAAGGCGAAGAGGTTGTGACGGTGTAATTTGTGGTCACATTCATAAGGCTGAGATGAAAATGGTTGAAGATATAATGTACGCCAATGATGGAGACTGGGTAGAATCAATGACTGCCTTAGTTGAGAATTTTGACGGAAAACTTGAAATAATTGAATGGTCGAAAACAAAAGGTAAATTGACACCCGTTGAAGGTGTTAAGTAGAGCCAATTGTCAAAAATAGTTATTATAACCGATGCGTGGACACCTCAAGTCAATGGGGTTGTCGTTTGTATCCAGCAAACTGTTAAACACTTGAGAGAGATAGGACACGATGTTTTTGTTATCGGACCTGACCGCTTTAAAAATATTCCCTGCCCAACCTATCCGGAAATAAGATTGGCCCTCTTCGCAAGAAAGAAGGTTTTTGCTATCCTTGATGATTTAAAACCGGACGCACTCCATGTTAATACAGAAGGTCCTCTCGGAATAGCAGCTCGATCGTACGCTCAGAAAAATAAAATGCGTTATACAACCGCTTTTCAAACACGTTTTCCAGAGTACATAAAAGCGCGAACAGCAATCCCATTGTCCTGGACATACGCTTTTCTGAGATGGTTCCATAAAAACTCTGAGAGAGTGCTTGTTCCTTCTAAAACAGTTCAAGAAGATCTCATCAAATGGAATGTGGGAAAACCTGAGGTATGGTCCTTGGGAGTCGATCTTTCAACATTTCAACCTAAGAAAAGAACTGCTAGAAAGAAAAAGGTTTATGTATGCACAAGCCGATTAGCGATAGAGAAAAATTTAGATGCGTTCCTAGGTCTGAAACTCGATGGGGAAAAATGGATGATAGGCAGTGGCCCAGAAGAAAAAAGGCTCAGAGAAAAATATCCAGACGTCAAATTTCTTGGAAATAAAAGTCATGAGGAAATAGCAAATATTTATCAAGAGTGTGATTATTTCGTCTTTCCATCAAAAACCGATACTTTTGGATTGGTGTTGCTCGAAGCAATGGCATGTGGGCTCCCTGTTGCTGCATATAATGTTTCCGGTCCGAAAGATGTTATCGGCAAATCGAAAGCAGGAATCCTAAGAGAAGATTTGGCTGAAGCAGCACGAGGATTAGAATCGCTTAGTGCATCGACTGCTATAAAACATGCAAAGAAGTTTTCGTGGGAAAAAGCATCAGAAAATTTTTTTTCTTATCTACATATAGGATGAGAAGTCGCTAACTATAGTTTTCATTAAGTGAATAACCTGCACTTCTTACAGTTCGTATAGGATCCTTTTTCACTTTACCCCTATTGAGCGCTCTTCGTAAACGCCCCACATGGACATCAACAGTTCTTTCCTCAACGTAGATCTGATTGCCCCAGACTTTATCTAACAATTGCTCCCTGTTAAATACTTGTCCTGGCCTCATTAGAAAAACTTCAAGTAACTTAAATTCCACAGGCCCTAATTTTATTTCCTTTTTACCTCTAAATACTCTTTTGTTATCACGGTTTAATTCAATGTCATGAAAATTTAAAGTGTCTGTAAAACTGTCTTCACTCACGCGTCTAAGAAGAGCTTTCGTTCGGGCAATTAATTCAGAGTTTGAAAAGGGCTTGGTTATATAGTCATCAGCTCCGGTGTCGAAAGCTCTCAATTTATCACTTTCTTCAGTTCGCGCTGTGAGCATTATGACAGGTATTTTTTTTAATTTCTTGGATGAACGTATTTGCCTTAATATTTCCGAACCAGATAGATTTGGAAGCATCCAATCCAAAATGACAAGGTCCGGTGTCTCATGCCTAATTAAGTCAATAGCGCTTTCACCATCAGAGCATTTAGTTACCTCGTAGCCTTCCTTAGAAAAATTGTATTCTATAATTTCTTGAATGTCCTTATCATCTTCAACAAGCAAAATTTTATGTTTCATTATTAAATAAACCTCTATACAGGCAGGTTAACTTTTGGTCTTATTGCCACTAAATTCTCACCTGTTATTGCAAAGTGTGTCATTTCTCCAATATGAGTGGTATGATCTCCGATGCGCTCATAATTTTTTGCTATAATCATGAGGTGGGAACCAGAGGCCACTCGTTTTTTCTTTTTTAAATATACGAGAAGATTTTCAAAGAGATCAGTATACATTTGATCAATTTTATAATCATTTTTCCATACTTTTGTAGCTAACTTAATATCTTGATTGGTATATGAATTGATAGATCGAGTAAGCTGTTTTTTTACTTTTTCACCTAGCTCGAATATTTCTCTTCTTATGTCTATCTGGTATTCATCGCTTAGAAGTTGGGTGCGCTTTGCTATGTTTTTGCAAAGATCACCGACCCTTTCAAAGGCTCCAGAAATCTTGATAGCCGAAAATAAAACCCGTAAATCATCGGCAACAGGTTGTCTCAAAGCAATTGCCTTTATCACGGACTCGTTGATTTCGTTTTCTAGAAAATCAAGCTTCTCGTCTAAAAGAATAGCCTTTTCAGCAAGTTGAACGTTATTATCCCTTATCGACAGATTCGTGTTATTTATTATCTGCTCACACAAGCCACCCATCTCCACGATTTTACTGTTAATATAAATGAGGTCTTCGTTATATGCTGATGAAATATGTAAAGTCATCCTATTTCCTTATCATCCAAATCGCCCGGTAATGTAGTCCTGTGTTTTTTGATTCTCGGGTTGAGTAAAAATTTTATCTGTGTCGTTATATTCAATTAAGTCTCCTAAATGAAAAAAGGCCGTTTTCTTTGATACACGTGCCGCTTGCTGCATTGAATGGGTTACAATAATTATGGTATAAGACTCACATAGTTCATTCATAAGTTCTTCGATTTTTGCAGTGGCGATCGGATCAAGTGCAGAACAGGGTTCATCCATGAGAATAACTTCAGGGCTAACGGCAATGGCTTCCAAACTATTGTGGACTATATCTTTCAACTCGCTGTCATTACTAGCCAAGCCATGAATTCTTGGGCCATAGGCAATGTTGTCAAAAATAGATTTCGGAAACGGATTTGCCTTTTGAAAAACCATTCCAACGCGTGCTCTGAGTTCGACAGGATCTATGTCTGGCCCATAAATATCTTGTTCATCAAGATGTATACTCCCTTTTATTGAGCAATTCTCTATGACATCATTCATTCTATTTAGACAACGCAAAAAAGTTGATTTTCCACACCCAGAGGGACCAATTAGCGCCGTAATTATATTTTTTTCTATATCAAGGCTTATATCTCTTATCGCTTTTTTGTCGCCGTAAGATACCTCAACTTTTTTTGTTCTAAATTTGCTAGTCATTATTTCACCATTTCTTCTCGAATTTTCTCCTCAATACAACGGCTAAGAGATTCATTGAGATTAAAAACGCCACTAAGAATAGTATAGCTAAAGAACTCCTTTCATAAAACGCTCTTTCTGCGCTGTCAGACCACATATATATTTGAACTGGCATGGCTGTGGCACTAGAGGTAAAGGTTGTTGGAATATCAATTATAAAGGCCACCATCCCAATCATTAAAAGAGGTGCTGTCTCGCCCAATGCTTGAGCCATACCTATAATTGTGCCCGTTAAAATGCCAGGGGTTGCTAGGGGTAATACATGATGTAGTGCTGCCTGCATTTTTGAAGCGCCCAGCCCCAAAGCAGCCTCTCGTATAGATGGAGGAATAGAGCGTATAGATGCTCTTGAGGCTATAATTATCGTAGGTAGCGTCATCAAACCTAACACAAGTCCACCGACAAGAGGTGCTGATCTAGGAAGACCAAACGTAGATAGAAAAACTGATAAACCAAGCAATCCAAATACTATAGATGGGACTGCCGCTAAGTTGTTAACATTTACTTCAATAAAGTCTGTTATCTTTCCAGGTTTTGCAAAATACTCGAGGTATATCGCGGCCATAACAGCCAGTGGAAGTGCAAACATTATCGTGACGAAAAGGGTTAAAGCTGAACCAATAACCGATCCGAGAATTCCAGCGCTCTCAGGCTCTCTGGAGTCAGCAGATGTGAAAAATGTTTTGTTAAATTTAAGTTTTGCAATATCTCTCTCCACCAAGCTATTTACCCATGCTATTTGCTTATTATTAATCCTTCTATCTTCCTCTGGAATATCAATGCTTAATCTACCTTTTAAATACTGATCTGCGTCGTCAGATAAATGAAGCCAAACTGACAAAGTATGAGAGCCACTACCAAGGGCTTTCTTTTTAATAATTTCCTTTAGATCATAGCCAGCATTAGCAGAGATAATTGCAAACAATTCTTTTTTTTCATCTCTATCTTTTACCTCTGGAAAAAATTCTCTTAATGCGCTTTGCACTAAACCATCCCAGTTAAAAAGATTCATCTTATTGTTGTCAGGAGCCCCACTGTCATCAACGAACTTTTCCGTGTTTACAGATATATCTAACTTAAAGTAGGCTTGCTGAAGTGCGCTATACCCATTAAGCCCTATCGATATAAGTAGCGTTGCAAGCATAATAAGAGCAAAACAAATGGAGGTAATTCCATAGATCTTTAATCTGGTTTCACGGGCTCTTCTTGATTAGTCATATCTTTCAGCTAACCTCCGCGATATAGAAAGAGCAAAAATATTGAGTAACAGGGTAAAGAAGAAAAGTGCTAGCCCTAGGCCAAAGGCTGACAAGGTTTTAATATCATCAAACTCTGTATCTCCAGTAAGGAGTGAAACAATTTGAACTGTGACGGTTGTTACGGACTCTAATGGATTGACTGTCAAATTTGCGCTTAATCCCGCGGCCATTACAACAATCATTGTCTCTCCGATAGCACGACTAACGGCCAAGAGAACCGCGCCGACCAAACCAGGAATAGCAGCGGGCAGTATAACGATGTAAATTGTTTCAGCTTTTGTGGCACCAAGTCCCATTGAACCGTCTCGCAAGCTTTGCGGAACAGCTCTAATAACGTCGTCGGATAAAGAGGAAATAAACGGAATAATCATTATACCCATTACAGCACCAGCTGCTATAGCTGACTCAGATGAAACATCTAAACCCAGTGAAAAACCAATTTCCCGGAAAAATGGAGCGGCAGTCAAAGCAGCAAAATATCCATACACAACAGTTGGAATACCAGCTAAAATTTCCAAAGTTGGTTTTACGAAATCTCGAATTTTAGGCGTAGCAAACTCCGCAAGATATATTGCAGAGAAAAGGCCAATTGGGATAGCCACACACATTGCTATGAAAGAAATTAGTAATGTACCTAATAGCACAGGTATCATGCCAAATGAACCTTCAGCAGCCACTTGATCTGTTCTTATAGCTACATTTGGAGCCCAATGAAGTCCGAATATAAAATCAAAAAAATTATATAAATTAAAAAATCTCAACGCTTCAAAAAATAGACTTAATATAATGGCTACCGTTGTAAAAATAGCAATAACTGCTGAAGCGAAGAAAATATTAACTATAAATTTTTCAACCTGTTCCCTTGCGTTTGAGCCAGGTTTCTGTCTATAGGAAATAATCATTCCCAATAACGCAGCGCATAAAATAACCACTAATCCACGATAAAAGTGCAGTTGCTCGAAAGCTATTTTATAGTCCTTTGCGAGCATTATTATATTCTCTTCACCAGTGGAAATTTTTCCATTTGAGACATTAATAACTTTTGCCAAGATAAGACTTACAAAAGATTCATTAAATGTGGGATTTAATTCTTGAATTTTATTATAGAAAATTTGATCTATATAGTTTGGCCCACCGATTGTTAGAACCAATAATATTAGGAAAGAGGGTATGAAAGCCCAGAGGAAGGATTGTTGTCCATAGTGAGACGGAAGTGCTTTTGTACGATCGCTAAGTAATGCAGCTTTTCTAACTATACCGCTTTTTGCGTGATAATAAAAATATACAGATAACCCCAGAAGCACAAAAAAAACGAAACTTAGAGGAAGGGTCATTGAAGTGAAAATCCTGTCTGGAGATTAACGTGCCATAAAGCCGATATGTTATCCGGCTTTATGGTCTAAGTAAATGGTTAAAAAACTATGGCTTTGGAATAAGGCCAGCAGCTTCTAAGGGGCTACCGCTCACTGCTAAGCTCATAAAATAGTCAGAAAACTCTTGAAGTCCTGGAACTACCCCAACGTGTTCTTTTTTAACATAAAAGAATAGTGGCCGAGAAACTTTGTACGAACTATCAGCAATTGTACCCATTGATGGAGCTACACCGTTTATGACAGAACCCTGAACCTTATCTTTATTTTGGTCAAGAAATGAATATCCGAAAATACCAAATCGATCCTGATTTGCAGCAAGCTTTTCTATAATCAGGTTGTCATTTTCTCCTGCCTCGGTAACAGCACCGTCTTCTCTTAGTGCAGAACAAAGGGCCTTGTACCCGTCATCACCTTTTTTAGGCATTTTATAAACCTTCTTGCAAGTATCGTGCATGACCAACTCTACGAAAGCATCTCGTGTGCCGGAAGATGGTGGAGGAGCCAAAACATCTATTTTAACACTCGGCAAGGACGGATTAATGTCGCTCCATCTCTTATAGCCATTGTCTACCATTTTCCCGTTAGACATTATTTTAGCTGACACAGCTTTGAAAATCTCTTCCTTAGTTAAAGAATACTTCTGTGCTTTATTGCTGTTTGAGAAAGTTATTCCATCAAAGCCGATCATATACTCAACCGGCGTTATACCGTTTGCAGTACAAGTCTCTTTTTCGCTTGATTTCATTGCCCTACTTGCATTGGTTACGTCTGGATGATCAAGACCGATCCCTGCACAAAATAGTTTCGCGCCCCCACCGGTACCCGTTGATTCTATAACTGGGGCTTTAAAGTCAGTGTTTTTCGCAAAACGCTCTGCAACGATGGTTGAAAATGGGAATACAGTTGAGGATCCAACGATCGATATTTGATCGCCTTCCCTAGCCATCAGCGAGCCAGTGCTTAAGACTGCCCCTACAACTGCAGCAGTAAAAATTTTTAAAATATTGTTCATTATTGACAACTCCTTTGTTAACTCAAAAGTCTAATTACATCGAACAATGTCACTAGATCCTCACTTAATTGTGTCAAAAATATTAAAATTTTATGAATAAATAAGATATTGAAAACATAAATTTTTTTTTAATTTTTAATTCATTTTATTTTTTTTTTGTTTACCCAAATTCCCTTTTGGTAGCCAAGCAGTAAATTGACTGCCTTTGTCAAGTTTGGAATCAATCTGGAGTTTTCCGCGGTGTCTGATTAAAATATGCTTCACTATCGCCAATCCTAAACCAGTACCCTCTTTTTCAGCTTCAGAATTTGTGTTAGCTCTATAAAATCTCTCCGTAAGTCTAGGTAAATGTTCCGCAGAAATTCCACGCCCGTTATCCTCAATCACTATTCCAACCATACCTTTGTGTTTTTCTTTGGACAGAAAAATTTTTACTTCACATTCAGATCCTGAGTATTTAATAGCATTCTCTATTAAGTTTGAGAATAGTTGTCGCAATTGATCAACTTCCCCCATTATTGGCATCATTTTTTTAGAAATATTATTAACTAGTTTAACATTATTGTCTTGTGCGTATTGTTGTAAGCTCTGCGTTAAATCACTGATAAGTTCACTTAATGAGCAGACAGACGTAATGGGTTTAGTCTCTAGTATTT
>LUQC01000059.1:0-2205 GCA_001627925.1 Rhodobacteraceae bacterium REDSEA-S34_B6
GGAGGATTTGAACCCTCTAAATTAGCCATTTTACCTACCTATCACACTTTATAGGGTGTTATAATGTTGCCGAACGTTAGGCTGAAAAATTAACTTGTTTCACTATTTTTGCGGATGCTTCAATTGAACACCAGATCTGGCAACCAGAGCACAATGTTGGGAAAAATTGTAATTAAGAATAAGACAAACAACATAGGTAGGTAAAAAGGCAAAATATCCTTAACAACCTTTTCAAACCTTTCGCCAGAAACATCGCTAACGACGTATAAAACCAATCCCATAGGCGGCGTTACAAGACCTATCATTAAATTGAAAACCATTATTACTCCAAAATGAACTGTATCGATTCCTGCATATCCAATTACTGGAACAAAAACTGGGGTGAGAACTATCAACACAGAAATCGGTTCAAGGACACAACCAATAAGCAAGAGTAAAATGTTTAGCACAATAAGCAACATCAGTGGTGACAAATCTATTGTAATCAACCACTCTGCAAGTTGGCCAGAAACACCTTCACGCGCCAAAATCCATCCAAATACACCTGCTACGGCAACAACGAACAACACATTTCCTGAAAGGAGCATACTTTGCAAAAGCGCCTCACGAAAACGCTGCAATGTAAGACCACGAAGAATAAATGCGCCCACAATTGTTGCATAGACTGCTGCCACTGCTGCCGCCTCGGTGGGAGTAAAAAGAACACGGAACTCGTTTAGAGAAGCTCGGGGATAAACTTTTATATCACGAGTTTGCGGTAAAAAACGCAGCATTACCATCATTAATAAGCCCAATAAAAAACCAGGCACTGCACCAGCAAGAAACAGTCGGCCAACAGACTCTTCAGCAATAACAGCAAAAATTACCATTGGAATTGAAGGGGGTATAATGGGACCTATGGTAGAGGATGCTGCTGTAATGGCAGCTGAGAAAGATGCGGTATAGCCGTCCTTCTTCATAGGTCCAATTAAGACCGATCCAAGCCCACCTGCATCAGCAACAGCAGACCCTGACATACCTGCAAAGATTATGCTTGCGGCAACGTTAACCTGGGCCAATCCTCCACGTAAATGCCCCACAAGACATCGAGTGAAAGCCACTAATTTTTCAGTCAACCCACTATGATTCATGACCTGACCAGCCATAATGAAAAATGGAACAGCCATCACGGTAAACGAATTTACTGAACCAGACATTCTTGCAATTGCTGAAGAAAGCGGAATTTCATTTACTAAGAGGTAAAGTAATGATGGGACAAGGATTGCAATAGAAACGGGTAGACCTATCGCCGTGAGTGCCGCCAAAACTATAAGTATCATTCCAACAGTCATAGATATTTCTCCATGTCCGTATCTTTTGCAAAACGTTGATTGAAAGTTAACCAGTCAGGAATTACAAAAATGCTGAGAATTGAACAGACCACTACAGGCAACGTAAAAAGACCCATGGGCCAAAGCAGACCGGGGCTGGTCTGATGCCAAGTTGCCTGTACTTGCGCAAAACCTATCCAAATAAGGGTTAGAAATGCTGCTAAAGATATCAAAATTTGAAGATAGGAAATCAACCGCCGAAGCCAAGTAGGCATAGCAATGTAGAAAAAATCTATATTTATCAATCTTCCAGATGCAATGAGAATTGGGACAGCTAGAAAAGTTGCCCATATACTCAGGAAACGAGCCAATTCTTCGGTCCACCTCACCGAAAAACCACCAATACGAGCTACAATTTGATAAACCACGACAAGAGTCATGAAAATTGCTATCAAAATCAGTATATGCTGTTGCAATCTGATCATTTTAAGACGCACTTTGGAAATTCGGCTATTTTTTTGATCACTCATTGAGAAAAAGTCTTCGTATTTTGGCGTGATAGAGCAAGATTGACAGTATGATCATAAGTCGTGGCCAACGCACCATGATCAGCAACATCATTTCCAGCAATATCTAATGCTGACCCATGGCCCACTGACGTACGGATAAATGGGAGACCAAAAGTAAGCGTAGTCGTCTCATTCATGTTCATGCGGGAAACCACCTGATCATGATAAAGCGCCAAAGTTAAATCATAATCTCTGCCGTTGTAAGGTGGAGAAATCAGTGCATTAACTGGGAAAGGTCCATGGACTGAAATACCCTCACTTTGCGCTATTGAAATAGCTGGCTCTATTTCATCTTCTTCCTCCCGGCCCATAGTTCCAAATTCTCC
>LUQC01000059.1:2249-3152 GCA_001627925.1 Rhodobacteraceae bacterium REDSEA-S34_B6
GCAAAATACTCGGCTTGTCCGGGGGAATCATAGCCTGCCATCTTGGCACTAGCTTTTGTCACCGGCGAAGTTACAAGACCATCTATTTCTTCAGCCATAGCTAATTCAGCACCCTGCCGATTATAAAGCATTGATGCCTCTCCAGCCTCTTTACTAATATCTCCAGGCTGAACCAAAGTACCATCAAAGACGTCAGGATCATAAACATCTATGCCACCTGATCTAAGTTCATTACGTTTAAGGACTTCATGCCGTCTGATTGAAACATTAAGACCTTTTCGTCTTGCGGTTTCTTCAACCGTCTTTGCACATCCAATGAGGACCGCCCGAACTTCTTTTTCATGAACCCGTTCAGCGAGAAGCGCTGTAGTGATTTCAGGACCAATCCCAGCTGGATCGCCCATTGTTACGCCTATCACTAATGGTTTAATAGACATTAAAATCGCTCCTTGTTGACTTGTTTAATAGTTTCTGATTTCTGCAACCAGCGAACTGCTAGGAAAAAAATCTCTTTCTCTCCCCAGTTACCTGCCTTGGTTACTATTGGCATAAGCTGACCTTCTGAGTCTTCGGATAGCCCTGCCGCAACACCATCACTTAAGTGAACTATATTGTGAATAATATTAATATTTAAAATGTCACGCGAGACTATCCCAGCCGTTTTACCTCCAACAACTATTAAACCACATATTGTATGTCTTACCTGATCAAAGATTGCTCGGGTTGTCAGACGTAATACGTTTTCTATTTTTTCTTGCACAGCGCCATCTAGAAATGGGTAGCGTACAGAGTCACTTACTTCATACAAACTAGAATCGGCGGTAAGAATAACATGAAGCCCTTCAGAAAGGGCCTCCTTTACTTTCTCTACAGTTAAAAGCAAATCAGATGCCCCGTTAATAC
>LUQC01000006.1 GCA_001627925.1 Rhodobacteraceae bacterium REDSEA-S34_B6
CCACCAACCTCTTGGAAAGATTTGACGGATGCTCAGTCCGCAGGGCATTTGATTATGCCAAATCCAAACTCATCTGGCACAGGATTTCTAGATGTATCTAGTTGGCTTCAGTTGTTTGGCGAAGAAGGTGGTTGGGAGTATATGGATGCCCTTCATGAAAATATCGCAAGGTATACTCACTCAGGCTCAAAGCCCTGTAAATTAGCCGCTGCTGGGGAAATTCCAATTGGGATTTCATTTGCTTTCCGCGGTGCGAAATCGAAGGCAGCTGGTGCTCCATTAGATATTATTGTTCCGTCTGAAGGGGTTGGTTGGGATATGGAAGCTACCGCTATTGTCGCTGGAACATCCAAACTGGAAGCGGCACAGAAGCTTGTAGATTTTTCAGTCACCAAAGAAGCCAATGAAATGTACAACCAAGGTTATGCAGTTGTTGCCTATCCTGGCGTAGCAAAACCTGTTGAGCATTTTCCTGAAGGATTAATTGAAGCGATGATTCCGAATGATTTCGAATTTGCGGCAAACAATAGAGCGCGTATTTTGAAAGAATGGCAGTCACGCTACGACGGCAAGTCTGATCCCAAATAATAAATTTTAGTCAGGCAGTAAATTTCTACTGCCTGACTTTTTTGTTGTCTAAATTTATGGATTAATAATAATATAAATTTAAGGAATACACCTTGGAAGGCATTAAAGACCCGCAATCCTCGTATCTCTCAATAAAAAATCTTTGGAAATCATTTGGAAGCTTTACGGCTCTTAAGGATGTATCTTTAGATATAAAAGAGGGAGAATTTGTCTGTTTCTTGGGGCCCTCGGGATGTGGAAAAACAACTCTTTTACGAGCAATAGCTGGATTAGATCTGCAAACAAGTGGGGCAGTAGTGCAAGGTGGAAAAGATATTTCTAATTTTCCCGCCTCTGAACGTGACTATGGAATTGTCTTTCAATCATATGCTTTATTTCCCAATCTTACTATTGAGAAAAATATAGCATTTGGGCTTGAAAATACTGGGCGTTCTAAAAGTGAAATTAATGAACGGGTCTCGGAGTTATTAGATCTAATCGGACTTCCCGATCAAGGTCCTAAGTATCCCGCTCAGCTTTCTGGAGGTCAACAGCAAAGAATTGCTTTGGCTAGGGCAATAGCATCAGGCCCCGGTTTGTTGCTTCTGGATGAGCCACTGTCCGCTCTCGATGCTAAGGTACGTGTGTATTTAAGGCATGAAATAAAAACTCTACAACAGAAACTTGGTGTTACAACCATAATGGTCACCCATGATCAAGAAGAAGCTCTGTCAATGGCTGACCGCATTGTTGTTATGAATGAAGGAAAGGTAGAGCAAATAGGTACGCCCAATGAAGTTTATTGTAAGCCAGAGACCTTATTTGTTGCAGATTTCATTGGGGAAATGACGCAATTCAGGGGCACAATAAGTGGCAAAAGCTTGGTCAAAATTGGCAATACTGAATTAAATATGGTGGAGCATCGGTTTTCTCAAGGCCGTGAAGTCTCAATAACCATCAGGCCGGAGGATATAATACCATTGGGAAGTTGAAGGGCGATGAATTTCCAGAGGCATTGGTTACAGCAGATTTCTCAGTAAACGCAGTCAGAAGATTGTCTATAGAGCCAAATCAAATTTTGTGGATTGAATTACCCTCTGAGAGCATTTTGGCTTTCGATGTTCAAGCGGCCTGAATATGAATTCGGCTAATATAGACAATATAGTAGCCAGACCCAAAGGGTTAGTAAAAGCTAAACTCAGCCGAGACGATATAATAATGCGTGGGGGTATGATCGTTATTGCTCTCTACCTTGTGATGAGCTTGGCATTCCCTCTTTATTCGATGTTCTCGAAATCTTTTTCGACTTTCAAATACGATTTATCAAAATTCGAAGTCCAGGTCAGTGATGATACTGGGCAATTTCCTCCGACGATCGTAAGCCTTGAGAGTTTAAATGGCGAGTTGGAGGCTATACCGAATGATGAATTGAGCACGGGTTCTGGTGGTCGACTTGGCGTTACAATGTTTTTTCCTGACTTCAGTTTTCGTAGTCCAGTTATGTATCGTATTAGGAATGTGGATAATCAGGGAAGGTTTTTGGTGGGTTCGACATTGGTTACTGGTACCGATTGGCAAGAATTGGACAGTAACACGTTTCGCCGTGTACAATTACGGCCTGTACGATCAACTGGCTTGTCGAACTTTATAAATTATTTTTCCACGCCAGCTTTGTTTAAATCAATCCAGAATTCGATATTTATTTCTGTAATTAGTACAATCATCACCGTAATCTTAGCATTCTGGTTTGCATACGCACTCAATAGAAGTTGTATGCGTTTTAAAGGCTTTTTCAGACTTATTGCTATGGCTCCAATATTGGTTCCATCGCTTCTTCCAGGCATAGCGCTTGTCTATCTTTTTGGTGCACAAGGTGTAATTAAAGGCTTACTTTTTGGAGCAAGTATTTATGGTCCTATTGGTATTATTATAGGATCAGTATTTTTTACGTTTCCCCATGCTTTTTTAATCATATCTACTGCCCTAGCAATATCTGATGCCCGTTTGTACGAAGCCGCTATTTCTTTGAAAGCGACGCCTTGGAAAACTTTTTGGACTGTTACAATTCCTGGTGCACGATATGGAATAATTTCAGCAGCTTTTGTTGTTTTTAATCTTGTAATTACAGACTTTGGCTTACCAAAGGTGATAGGCGGTCAATTTAATGTTCTGGCAGTGGACATCTATAAACAAGTTATAGGACAGCAAAACTTTGAGATGGGGGCTGTCGTATCAGTAGTTTTGATAATTCCAGCGATTTTAGCTTTTGCAATAGATCGTATTGTTCAAAGTAAGCAAGTGGCTTTACTTACTGCTAGATCTGTTCCCTTCCACCCCAAACCGAACCCTAGAGTCGATTCAGCGTTTACTATTTATTGTGGACTTGTTGGATTATTTATAATTGGTATGCTTGGTATTTGTCAGTTTGCAGCCCTAATAAAATTCTGGCCATATGATCTTAGTCTAAGTTTGAATAATTATCAGTTCGATAAAATGGATGGTGGTGGTTGGGGTGCTTATTACAACTCAATTAAGATGGCGTTACTTACTGCTCTAATTGGTACCTGCGTCATATTTTTTGGAGCTTACTTAGTAGAAAAATCAAATGGATTCAAAACTGGCAGGGCAATATTTCAGATGTTTGCAATGTTGCCAATGGCGATACCCGGCATGGTACTAGGTCTTGCGTACATTTTCTTTTTTAATAATCCAGAGAACCCCTTGCATATAGTTTATGGAACTATGGCAATTCTTGTAATCTGTACCGTTACACACTTTTATACTGTCTCTCATTTGACGGCTGTTACAGCTCTGAAGCAGATGGATAAAGAATTTGAGTCGGTCTCGGCATCATTAAAGCAGCCCACTTTTAAGCTCTTTTCCAGAGTGACGGTGCCAGTCTGTCTGCCGGCAATACTGGACATTGCAATCTACTTGTTTGTTAATGCAATGACGACGGTTTCCGCTGTTGTCTTTCTTTATTCTACTAAAACGTCACTCGCTTCCATTGCCGTTCTTAATATGGATGATGCAGGTGATATTGCTCCCGCCGCTGCAATGGGTATGATGATTTTTTATACAAACATTTTTGCACGTATCGTTCATCTTATAATATCAAAGGGTATTCTGACGCGTACTCAAGCTTGGAGAGCTAGCGGCTAATTTGAACACTGCTCGTGTATTGTGATGTAAGTGAGGCTATTAATGACTGGGAATTTAACATTTAAAGATCTGGAACTTGCCGTTACTGACGGCAGTATTGATACTGTGCTTGTCTGTATGGTTGATATGCAAGGAAGGCTCATGGGAAAGAGGTTCCACGCTAAACATTTTATTTCAGAAGGTCATAAAGAGACACATTGTTGTGATTATTTATTAGCTACAGATTTAGAGATGGGAACACCAGACGGGTACGCGGCTACAAGTTGGGAAGACGGTTACGGTGACTACACCATGAAGCCTGATCTTACTACCTTGCGCAAAACCCCTTGGCTCGATGGGACTGCTATGGTCATCTGTGATGTCCTTGATCATCATACCCACGAAGAAGTAACCCATTCACCTCGGGCTATTCTCAAAAAGCAAATTAAACGACTTCAAGAGATGGGTTTTGATCCTATAATGGCCACAGAATTAGAGTTCTTTCTGTTCGAAAAAAGTTTCAAAGAAATACAAGAAAATGGCTTCAGAGAGCTGAGACCAATCAGTTCCTATAATGAAGACTATCATATTCTTCAAACTACAAAAGAAGAGCATATAATGCGCCCTCTACGAAATTATTTGTGGAGCGCTGGCATTCCAGTTGAAAACTCGAAAGGGGAAGCCGAAACGGGACAAGAAGAATTAAATATAAAATATGACAATGCACTTAATACCGCTGAGCATCATACAATTGCCAAACATGCTGTAAAAGAAATTTCTTGGTCCAAAGGGCATGCTGTTACTTTTCTACCAAAGTGGCATCATGACAAGGTGGGTTCTTCTTCGCATGTTCATCAGTCGCTTTGGAAAAATGGAGAGAATGCTTTTTATGATCCTGCTGATAAACTCGGTATGAGCAAAGTAATGAAACATTACATGGCGGGGCTGTTGAGTTATACTTCAGATATTACATTTTTTCTCGCTCCATACGTCAATAGCTATAAGCGTTTTGCTAAAGGGACATTCGCGCCGACTCGTATTATTTGGTCGGTAGATAACCGTACTGCTGGTTTTCGATTATGTGGAGCCGGAAGCAAGAACGTCAGGGTAGAGTGCAGAATAGGTGGTTCAGATATGAATCCCTATTTGGCAATTGCAGCGCAAATCGCAGCTGGGATAGCAGGAATAGAAAATAAATTGGTACTAGATGAACCGGCTAAAGGCGATGTTTATCAAGGAGATACCAAAATGATACCGGCAAGTTTGCGAGAAGCAAAGGATGCGCTGTCAGCGTCAGGAATGCTTAAGTCAGCATTTGGAGAAGATGTCGTTAAACACTACTGTAGAGCAGCTGAAGTTGAGTTGGAAGAATTTGACAGAGTGGTGACAGATTGGGAAATAGCAAGAGGCTTTGAGAGAGCATAAGATTATGAATGAAATAAAATGCATTTCACCGATTGATGGTAAAGTATTTGCGACGAGAAATACCCTTTCATTAAAAGATGCAAAAGACGAGATCCAACGACTTCGGACAGCCCAGAGTGCTTGGTCAGCTCGGCCGTTATCTGAACGAATATCTTTGGTTATGGCGGGTGTGGAAGCCATTGGAAAAATGAATGATCAAATAGTCCCTGAATTGGCTAAAATGATGGGAAGACCTGTAAGGTACGGTGGTGAGTTTGGTGGTTTTCAGGAACGCGCGCAATATATGAGCGACATAGCGGAGGACGCTCTTAAAGATATTGAGATCAGTGATGATTCAAGCTTTAAACGTTATATAAGGAGAGTACCGCACGGGATAGTTTTTGTAATTGCGCCGTGGAACTATCCTTACATGACCGCCATAAATACGATTGCGCCCGCGTTGATAGCCGGCAATGTTGTGGCTTTGAAGCATGCCACACAAACGCTTTTAGTAGGTGAACGCCTCGTTGAGGCTTTTCGTTCTGCAGGGGTTCCAAAAGACGTTTTTGTTAACCTGTTCTTAGACCATGATACTACTTCACAGCTAATTGAGGAAAATGAATTTGATTTCATAAATTTTACCGGTTCCTTGAATGGCGGTATTGAAATGGAGAGAGCGGCTGCAGGAACCTTTACACCTGTTGGAACAGAGCTTGGGGGTAAAGATCCTGGATATGTTATGGAAGATGCCGATTTAGATGCTGCAGTAGAAACATTAATAGACGGCGCAATGTTTAACTCTGGACAATGCTGTTGCGGTATAGAACGTATTTATGTAATCAAAAGTCTCTATGAAGAATTCCTACAAAAAGCTATAAAAATTATAGAAAATTATACATTGGGTAATCCGCTTGAGCCTGATACTACTCTTGGTCCTATGGCTAATAAACGGTTTTCCGATGAGGTAAGATTACAAATCGCTGAAGCCATAGAAAAAGGCGCGACAACTCATATTAAAGCTTTTGAAAGTGATGATGGTGGTACATATGTAACACCGCAAATTTTAACTGACGTTGATCACAATATGCGAATTATGAAAGATGAAACATTTGGTCCAGTTGTCTGTATTATGCCTGTAGCTAATGATGACGAAGCTGTTGCGCTTATGAACGATAGTGAATTTGGTTTAACCGCAAGTCTATGGACAGAAAATGTTGCCCGCGCAGAAAAGATTGCAGATGAAATTGAGACAGGAACCGTTTTTTTAAATCGAGCGGATTATCTCGATCCGGCTTTGTGTTGGACTGGTTGCAAAAATACAGGACGAGGGGGTGGTTTGTCTATTATTGGGTATCACAACCTTACACGTCCAAAATCTTACCATTTAAAGAAAGTAACAAAATGACACTTATTGGAAATTGGTCATATCCCACGCAAATAAAATTTGGTGCTGGCCGTATTCGGGAAATTTCGGAAGCTTGTAATCAAGCTAATATTAAAAACCCACTTCTCGTTACTGATAAAGGTTTAAGTAGTCTCCCAATAACATCCAAAACCCTTAATTTAATGAAAGAAGCTGGTTTGGGTGAAGCTTTTTTTTCAGATGTTGACCCAAATCCTAACGAGAAAAATTTAACTGCTGGTATTACTGCATTTAGAGAAGGAAGCCATGATGGAGTAATAGCATTTGGAGGAGGCTCAGGGTTAGATTTAGGTAAATTAATCGCCTTTATGGTTGGTCAAGACCGTCCAGTTTGGGATTTCGAAGATGTTTCGGATTGGTGGACTCGTGCTAAGTCTGATGCGATTTTTCCAATCGTAGCTATACCCACAACTGCAGGAACAGGATCAGAGGTTGGGCGAGCGAGTGTTCTTACTAACTCTATTACTTTAGAGAAAAAAATAATCTTTCACCCTCAAATATTGCCCAAAGTTGTAATTTGTGATCCCGAGTTGACCGTAGAAATGCCAAAATCAATTACAGCCGGTACGGGTTTAGATGCTTTTGCTCACTGTGTGGAGGCATTTTCAAGTCCACATTACCATCCCATGAGCCAAGGCATTGCCGTAGAGGGAATGCGGCTAGTAATTGAAAATCTGGGAAAAGTTTATTTGGACGGTAAAGATATCGATGCTCGAGCCAATATGATGTCAGCTGCACTAATGGGGGCCACAGCTTTTCAGAAAGGTCTTGGGGCCATTCATGCTCTAAGCCATCCCATAGGTGCTATGCATCACACTCATCATGGAACGACCAATGCTGTATGTATGCCAGCTGTTTTAAAACTTAATGAACCAAAAATTTGTGATCGCTTTAATTCTGTTACAGGGTATTTGGGCATAAAGAATGGTTTTTCAGGTTTTAAAGCTTTTGTTGATGAGTTTAACGCCTCATTAAATATTCCTTTAAAACTAGCTAGTCTGGGTGTTGATGAACCAGACTTAGTCAAACTTATAAGTGGTGCTTTAAGTGACCCAAGTTGCGGTGGTAATCCAGTGGAATTAAATGAGAAGAACGTAAAGTCTTTGTTTGAAGAAGTGTTATAGAAGCAAAGTTCGAAAAATTTTTTGACTTTTGCTCGAATGGGCTACCTGTTAAAAGAGCCACTTCAAGGGAAGCATCTAGCTTGGGATGAAGTGCAGATCTTTGGGTGGGGAGTGGATGCTTTTGGTCCTACCCAAAGAAACTAGATAGCACAAATACTTACTCAAGTTTTTGCTGATAGCTCGTCTATTATTGGGCATTCGGGTCTTTCATTACCCTTACAGCAGGTAACGAGATGTGAAAGTTGTTCCCGTAAATTTTTTAGCTCTTTCAATTTATTGTCGATCTCACTAATTTTTGTAAGAGTAATATCTCTTACTTCTTTGCTACTACGATTTTGATTCTCGTATAATGAAAGTAATTCTTTGCATTCTTTTATACTAAAATTAAAACGCCTTGCCTTCCCAATAAACTGTAATTTAGCTAATTCGGCCTCAGTGTACTGTCGGTAGTTCGTCACTTTATTTTTTATAGGTTTAATCAAATTTATTTCATCATAATACCTAACTGTTTTTACAGTAAGGCCAGATTTTTTTGCAGCTTCTCCAATATTCATACTTTCCCCTTTACTTTACCCTTACTGGAGGCTTTACCACAGAAAAATCGGAGGGTAAATTGGTTGAAATAAGCAGTATAAAAAACCTAAATTGGCGATGTAAGCATACGTGGCGCCGAGCATCTTACAATACGATGTGGTGCCTGATAGGCTGCTCTATTGGCGATTTTGGGACAATTGCATTTTTTCAATTCTCAGGAATTGAATGGCCAGTAATGGCAATAATGACCCTTGCAATAATAAATGGTTTGATCACTTCAATAATATTGGAAACATTTATTTTATGGAAGCAAATGGAACTAAGTAACGCATTTAAGACTGCAATTGGAATGTCGCTCATTTCAATGATAGCCATGGAGGCTGCCATGAATATTACAGACGTGATCTTAACGGGTGGAGCTATTCTTACTTGGTGGGTAATACCGTTTATGCTTGCAGCAGGATTTGTTACACCTCTTCCTTATAATTACTGGAGGCTAAAAGCCTTGGGGAAAGCCTGTCACTAACCTTAGTGTAAGCATTTCAAAGATTAAATTTGCTATTAGACCGCTTGTATCAACGAACCACAAGTTGTATGCAAAGCCCGAACTTTATTATGGAGAGATAAATGTCGAAACTGGTTACCATTTTTGGTGGATCTGGTTTTGTTGGTCGTTACGTAGCAGAACGTATGGCTAAAAAGGGTTGGCGCGTACGAGTTGCGGTTAGGCGGCCGAACGAGGCATTGTTTGTGCGGCAATATGGCGCCGTTGGACAAGTCGAGCCAGTACTTTGCAATATTCGAGATGATGCCTCAGTTTTAGCAGCTGCTGCTGGAGCGGATGCAGTTGTAAACTGCGTTGGAATATTATCGGAAGTTGGTAAAAATAAGTTCCAAGATGTTCAGGCTTTAGGTTCAGCGCGTGTTGCTAGAGTTTCATCAGAGCAGGGTGTCATGAACTTTGTTCAGATTTCGGCAATTGGAGCTAATGAAGACTCATCAAGTAATTATGCCAGAACGAAAGCTTTGGGAGAGGCCTCGGTATTAAAGTATTTTCCGGAAGCTACAATTTTGAGACCTTCAATTATATTCGGGGCAGAAGATCAATTTTTTAATCGGTTTGCGCAAATGGCAACTTTATCTCCATTTTTACCATTGGTGGGTGCTAATACTAAATTCCAACCAGTTTATGTTGGGGATGTAGCAGTTGCTGTTGAAAAGGCACTTCTAGATAGCTCTGTCTGCGGTGTTTATGAGTTAGGCGGTCCAAACGTCGAGACTTTTTCTGAATTAATGAAACGAATGCTAGGTGTGATCCAGCGAAGGCGTCTAATGTTGAATGTACCATTTTTTGCCGCTGAAATTATGGGACAAACTCTTGACCTCATTAAAGCTGTCTCTTTGGGTCTCTTCCCGAATAATATTTTAACCCAGGATCAAGTGAAAAATCTCAAAAATGATAATGTCGTGTCTGCAAATGCAAAGAATTTAGGAGACCTAGATATTAAGCCGACTGCTATGGAAACTGTCCTGCCAGAATATCTATGGAGATATCGAGTTTCTGGCCAGTATGCGTCAATAAAAAATTCAGCAAAAGGGCTGAAAAAGTAAAATTTGAATATTTATTTTACCTCAAGGAAGTAAGTTATGGGTTACAAAATTGTTGTGGTTGGTGCCACTGGTAATGTTGGACGAGAAATGTTGAGTATTCTTCATGAACGTCAATTTGAGGTGGACGAAATAGCTGTTCTGGCAAGTCGCCGATCCTTAGGTACAGAAGTAAGTTTTGGTGATAAAACTCTTATCACGAAAGATTTAGAAACGTTCGACTTCTCAGGTTGGGACATTGCGTTATTTGCAATTGGATCAGATGGAACCAAAAAGCATGCCCCTAGAGCAGCATCAACTGGTTGTGTTGTGATAGATAACAGTTCTCTGTATCGCTACGATCCTGAGGTTCCACTTATTGTTCCGGAGGTGAATAGTGATGCTATTCATCAATATGCCAAGAGTAATATAATAGCTAACCCGAATTGTTCCACTGCTCAAATGGTTGTGGCTTTAAAACCTTTGCATGATAGAGCTGGTATTAAAAGAGTTGTCGTTAGTACATATCAATCTGTTTCTGGGGCTGGGAAAGGTGGAATGGATGAACTTTGGGAGCAAACAAAGGCCATATATAACCCTGTAAAAGATGTTTCCCCAGAAGCTTTCACAAAACAAATCGCTTTTAATGTAATTCCACACATAGATAGCTTCATGGAAGACGGTACAACCCGCGAAGAGTGGAAGATGGTTGCAGAGACCAAAAAAATTATCGATCCAAAAATCAAAGTATCGGCGACGTGTGTACGCGTTCCTGTATTTGTCGGCCATAGTGAGGCGGTGAATATAGAGTTCGAGGAGTTCTTAGACGAAGACGAGGCTCGAAATATTCTTCGAGAAGCACCGGGTATAATGGTTGTCGACAAGCGTGAGAATGGTGGTTACACCACGCCCGTGGAGTGCGTTGGGGATTTCGCTACATTTATAAGCAGAATACGTCAGGACAGCACAATTGAAAATGGGCTAAATTTATGGTGTGTATCGGACAACCTTAGAAAGGGTGCCGCTCTTAATGCCGTTCAAATAGCGGAAGTTCTTGCTCAACGCTGTCTGAAAAAAGGGTAAAAATCTTAAATTTGCGTCCATGTTTTGGCAAACTTGGGTCAAGTATTCAAAGGGGTTAAATATGATTTCCAGATTTGCTAAGAATTCTGATAATGCAATAGATTCACATATTTGTACCTCTGAGACTTTTGAAAACCTAATGCTAGAGTTGGGGGATGAAGTGCGAGATTGGTGTAGTCTTCATTTCTTTTCAGGTAAATTGGGTCAAGCATTGATTTGTCCATTAGGGCATAAACGGCCTATCGCACTATTAGGTTGTGGTTCGAGCGATGACAGAAAATCTGGAAGATTTTTTCTTGCTGCCGCTGCAAAAAAACTCCCTTCAGGTTGTTATAAGATTATAGGCGATATTCCACTAGCTAACCCAAAACTCGAAGTTTTAGGTTGGCTTATGTCTCAGTATGAATTTAAAAAATATAAGCGTAATTCAGAGAGTGGTATCGCAGAACTTGTAAAGCCAATCAACTTAGACACCGATTGGATAGAAGCGGTTTTGGCAGGAGAGTTTTTAGCCCGTGATCTAATAAATACGCCGGCCAATGATTTAGGGCCTTCAGAGCTGGAAAGATCTGCAAAAGAGTTGGCCCAGGAGTTCAATGCAAAAATTGAAGTCGTGTCAGGCGATAAATTGCTTGAGAAAAATTTCCCAATGATACACGCCGTGGGTGCTGCATCAGAAAACACACCAAGACTTATAGATTTGAAAATAGGAAGTAGTGGCCCAAAACTTACCTTGGTTGGTAAAGGAGTATGTTTTGATACTGGCGGCCTGAATATTAAGCCAGGAAACTCCATGGGTCTAATGAAAAAGGACATGGGCGGTGCTGCCAACGTGTTAGGGTTAGCACGAGCAATTATGGGACTGGGGTTAGATTTTCGGCTGAGAGTTTTAATTCCAGCGGTAGAAAATTCCATAGCAGGAGTGGCATTTCGGCCTGGTGATATACTCAATTCTAGAAAAGGACTGAATGTTGAAATTAATAATACGGATGCAGAGGGCAGATTAGTTTTAGCTGATGCTCTATGTTATGCCTCGGAAGATAATCCTGATCTAATGGTCTTGATAGTCATGCTAGTGCGATATCTAAAGCTTCTCTGGAGGCAATGGACCCAGTTTGGCGCATGCCTTTTTGGGACCCGTATGATAAGCTCATTGAACCTCAAATTGCCGATTTAGATAATGCTCCATCAGGGGGATTTGCTGGATCAATAACTGCAGCACTTTTTCTCCGGCGATTTGTAGAAAAGCCAGAAAAATATATCCACTTTGATATATACTCTTGGCAACAGAGTGCGGGTGTACTAGGGCCAAAAGGTGGGATTACTCAGGGGCCCCGAGCAATTTTATTGGCACTTAATGAGCTGCTTTTTATCTAAATTGCAAATAAAAACTTCGTAAACATAAATCTCTACCAGCACTGTTTATATTTTTTGTAAAAATATAAAAAAAATGTAGTGTGTAATTAAGCAACTAAGTAACGAGATAAAGGAGCATCCAGTGCCAGATTCATTTTTTAAACCCGTATCCGGATTTGATCTGCCAAGGTTTGCGGGAGTGCCAACGTTTATGAGGTTACCAAATGTAACAGCCGACCATCCGCGTTTTGGTGATGTTGATATTGGTTTAATAGGAGTTCCATGGGACAGTGGGACGACCAATAGGCCAGGTCCACGGCATGGGCCAAGACAAGTAAGAGATGCGTCGACTATGATTAGAGCACAGCATCCAGTTTTTGGAACACGCCCATTCGAGTTAAAAAATATTGCTGATTTAGGGGATGTTGGGCCTAATCCTGCTGATATCCATGATTCAATGGACCGTATTACTGAGTTTTACAAAACAGTCACGGCTGCTGGTATAAACCCACTTACGGTAGGCGGAGATCATCTCGTATCTTTACCTGTATTGCGAGCGGTAGCAAAACAGGGCCCCATTGGAATGGTTCACTTCGACAGTCATACAGATCTATTTGATAGCTATTTTAATGGTACGAAATATACCCACGGAACACCCTTTAGACGTGCCGTAGAAGAAAACTTGCTTGATCCTAAGCGTGTTGTTCAAATTGGAATACGCGGCACTCAATATGATAGTGAGGATGTAGATTTTGCAATGTCAGTGGGTATCCGTATTATTCGTATTGAGGAATTTTTTAAAAGAGATATTTCAGACTTTATGCAAGAGGTAAGAGAGATTATCGGTGATCAAAAAACCTATGTTTCATACGATATAGACTTTGTTGATCCTACTTTTGCACCTGGTACCGGTACGCCTGAAGTTGGTGGGCCTAATAGTTTTCAAGCCTTGCAGGTAGTTAGAGAATTGAAAGGTCTTAATATTGTTGGTGCTGATATGGTCGAAGTTAGCCCACCTTTCGATGCGACTGGTAATACTGCATTCTTGGGTGCTTCGATAATGTTTGAAATGCTCTGCCAAATGGTTAACAGCTGAATAAGCTAAAAAATTTAAAACATTGAATATACGCTTGACGTATTCACTCAAAACTCTTACTTCAAGCGCGTTAATGGCGGAGTAGCTCAGGTGGTTAGAGCAGCGGAATCATAATCCGCGTGTCGGGGGTTCAAGTCCCTCCTCCGCTACCAAAAAACTCCCAATGAAATAGACCTAATTTATCAATCACACCTAATTTATGGTAAACTTAGAATACGCTTTAACATGCTCATTTGTCAAATTGTGTGTGACCAGTGTGTGACCGGCATTGAAGTCAAGCTGGACAAAGGCGTTAGGCTCGGTGAGCTTGCTGATAGAGACCCAACTGCTAAAACGGATACCGCAGCAAGCGAACTGATCGACACAGCCAAACTTAACAAGGTCTATCCGCACGAAAGACAGGAAATGTTATTTTTGTGGGCAGAAATTTACTTAATCACTCCTCGAACACTGCCTATATATAGATATTCCAAACAAATTGATTTTGCATCAAAACTTAATGTAGTTGTTATAAAATACGCTCAAGTTACGGCGTTTTGATAAATTAGAACTGATATTTGTTAATATCTTTGTGAAACGTGCATGAGTAACTTTTGCCTTTTCCATAATACTGGAGGCTATGGTAACCATCAGACAACTGAAAGCATTGAGGCGTAAGAACAGGACCGTGGACCCGGATCGCGGACCATGCGCCTTGGCCTTTAGTGCTGGAGCTGTAAATTCATCCGAGTGGAGTTTTGTGTACTATCCTTTTCACTCATAACCTGAAGGTCGTAGGTTCAAATCCTACTCCCGCAACTAAAATTAACCATACAAATACAGTCACTTAGCGCCACTGGCGTATAGCGCCTCGTCGAGCGCCTCAGAAATCATGGCACCACCCTGACCCGTACCTATTTTTAATGACCAAATATGGTATTGAAAAGATGGTTGGGAAATCATACCCCAACAATATGCCTGCTTATGAAGAAAAGCTCACGGATGAAGAAATCTTAGCCGTGCTCTCTTACATAAAAAGCACTTGGTCTGACCGCATACAGCGTCAGCACGACCAAACTAACACTCGCTCGATAGCACAATAGGAAAATTGTTACGATGTTTGAAAATCTTTTTTGGCAACAATTAAGTTTTGCCCCTGACTCTCGCATCAGCAAGTTACCGACAAGTCAAACAATGGGGTGACGTATCCACTAAATTCAACAAAAGATGCGACAATTTTTCTAATCACAGTAATGTTCAAAAAATGTTTTTTCACATTATACTAATTCGCATTATATTCAAAGGACGAGTAATTTGTACCTTAGGAGTTTTTCATGAAAAAGCTATTAATACTTTTTTTCGGCGCTGTTATTGCCTTTGCAAATTTGGGATTCGCTCATTCCCCAGTGGCTTTTGTAATTCCAAAAGATGGCTCAGTCATAAAGCAGGCGCCAGACAAAATGGAAATTGCTTTCACGGCACCTGCTCAGTTAATTAAACTTGAATTCTCTCGCGTCATGTCAAATGAAAAATCTTCTTTAATTGGTGGATTGCTCGGGTCAGAAAAATTGGAAGCAATTGATTTGGGCAAGTCTCATTTAATGAAAAAAGTTAACCGTCACGTAATAAATATGCCGATGCTCGATTTAGGTCTCTATAAAACAACTTGGCGTGCTTTAAGTGAGGATGGTCATGTAATTAAAGGAGAATTTGCTTTTGAAATCTCAGCCGAGGGTGCAGATGCATCCAGCGCAGGAGCAGAATTTTTCACGGGTGAGGGTAAGATAAAGCGTGTTAGGGGATCAAGGATAACAATCAAACACGGTGCTTTGGGAGACCTGATGCCAGCGATGACAATGGAATATGATGTTGCAGAAGCGGGCCCCGAAATGGATTTTAAGCGCGGCGACACGGTCGTTTTCAAGATTAACAAAGACCTGGAAATTGTGAGTATAAAACCGAAATAACGCAGACAAACACGTTAGATATTATTTAATATTTTGACCAATGGATGACAAATGATGAAAGCTTGTAATCACAGCAAAAGAGAACAAAGCAGGCAGCTCATGTTAATGCTGCTTGGCATTCTTTGCGCTATTTCACTATTCGTGATCACGCCTGTAGCCAGAGGCGATGAAACAACTGCTAAAATTAACGAATACGACTCGGTTTTTGACCTTTATGACAATTGGGAGTGGGAAGAAACTTCTGATTGGTTGGAGGCGAACCAAAACGTACATGAGATCGGTGGCTGGCAGTATTACTCTAGAGAAGATGGCGAAGAGGCTCAGTAGGACAGATATGCACAAATATTTGTTCAAAATAGCAGTTATTCTTCTCATATCAGGTTGTTCTTCGCACAAATTTGACGAGAATTTATCTAAATTGAATGAAAATGATAAACTGGGCATTGTTGGTCAGATCACGAATATCACCAATGAGTCGCAACGCGATGCATTAAACGAGCGCGCTTTAACTTTGCTTAACTCGGAATTGGGGCAGGATGAAGCTATCGAATTAATGCTTGTCAAAAGTCCCGATTTTCAATCACTCCTTTTTGAGCATCGTAGCAGATTAGCTGTTGCTGCTCAAAAGGGGCGCATTTCTAATCCGGTCTTCTCATTCGAGAGAATGGTCAAAGGTAACGAGACAGAATACGGAAGATTTATAAGTTTCGGGTTATTGGAGCTATTAACGCTACCTGCTCGCCAAGACACTTCAAAAATTTCAGTAGAATTGGGTCAAGCGAATTTAGGGGCGGAAGTTTTTGAAAAAGTAAACGATCTTAGGGTAGCCTGGTACGAGGCTACCGCATCCGCAAAACGACTTCAACTTTACGAAGACGCTTTTACTGCTCTATCGGCAAATGCAGAACTTGCCAAGCGTATGAAAAAGACGGGTAACATGACCACCACCGACCGTATCAGGCAACAGCTTTTGCTGTCTGGCGCAACAGTCGCGCTTGCAGAGGCTAGAATGAAAAACATCTCAGCCCGTGAAGCGCTTATTCGTAAAATTGGCCTCACTAGCGACGAAGCAGATCTTATAGATTTACCCGAAACCCTCCCTGAATTATCACAGTACCCGATATCAATAGAGGACCTGTCGTACGAGATAAATAGCAGATTAGATGTAAAAGCTGCTCGATTAGAATATGAGCTGTTACTTGAAGGGATCGGCGTTGACCAATTGAACTCGTACACTGATTTAGAATTTGGATACAGAAATGATCGCATTGACGACGATGGATCTATCTCAAACAAAAAAGGTTATGAACTAGAGGTAAAAATACCAATTTTTGACTGGGGTGATTTGCAGAGAGATATGGTTCAATCGGAGCTGTTAGCAAAACAACAAATGTACAAAAGCACTGTTCTAGCAGCTGCCTCGGAGATACGTGAGAGTTATCAGGGATACAGGACGGCATTCGATATAGCAAAACATCACAATGATCAGATCATTCCGATGTATGAAACCCTGCTGGATGAGGCAACATATAACTACAACGGAATGATTATTGGGGTATTTGAATTGGTACAAGTTGGACAAGAAAAGTCGTCAGCTGAAATTAAAGCTATCGACGCGTTGCAAAATCTGTACCTCGCTGAACTGAAGTTAAAAAGTGTCTTAGTTGGAGGGCGAATGGGCCAGACACAGCGAGCCCCATAAAAACAGATGAAAACTCAAATTATAATCCAGTGGTCACACTAAATGGATGGACTTTGCCATTTCGGATGAACGGAGAATATAAAGAGTTTCATTTGGTTGCAGAACCCGTAGTGCGTGAACTAGGGCCCGGTATGGCAGCTAACTTGTGGGGTTATAATGGCCAGAGTCCAGGCCCGACTATTGAGGTTGTTGAAGGCGACAAAATTCGTATCTTTTTGACAAATAAACTACCCGAACATACCAGCATTCACTGGCATGGTCAGCGTCTACCAAATGGTATGGATGGTGTGGCGGGATTAAATCAAGTAGCAGTTCATCCAGGAAAAACTTTTGTTTATGAATTTGAAGCTAAACGCCCTGGCACCTTTATGTATCACCCACATGCCGATGAGATGACACAAATGGCGATGGGGATGATGGGCTTTTGGGTCACTCATCCTAAGAATGAACACCCATGGATAAGTGCTGTGGATAGAGATTATTGCATCTTGCTGAACGCTTTCGACATTGTGCCCGGATCGGAAACTCCAAACATAATGACCATGCTTGACTTCAATTTGTGGGCTTGGAACAGCAGAATATTTCCAGGAATAGCGCCTCTCGTTGCCAGAAAAAATGACCGAGTGAGGGTACGAGTAGGAAACCTCACGATGACAAATCATCCAATCCATGTGCATGGCATCGAATTTGAAGTCACAGGAACTGATGGAGGTCCAACTCGGCCTGAGAGTCGCTGGAAAGAAGTGACAACAGACATCGCTGTAGGACAGATGAGACAAATAGAGTTTTTAGCCGAAGAGGAGGGCGATTGGGCGATGCACTGTCATAAGAGCCATCACTCAATGAATGCAATGGGACATGATGTGCCAACAATGATTGGCGTTGATCATAGGGGCATCACGGAAAAAATAAGAAAATTGGTCCCAGATTACATGGTAATGGGGGAACGAGGCATGGCTGATATGACGGAAATGACAATGCCCCTTCCTGATAACACTTTACCAATGATGACAGGGGATGGGCCTTATGGCTCTGTTGAGATGGGAGGAATGTTCAGCATGCTTAAGGTGCGCGCAGACCTTGCACCGGATGATTACAGTGACCCAGGTTGGTATAAACATCCAGAGGGCCATCAAGCTTATGAATACAATGGTGACTTACCAGAGTTGTCCAGACAACTTACCCCAGGCAACTCACTCATGGCTCCAAAGTCGCAGTTGGCGTCAGCTCATTTCAAAGCTGTCAAGCCAACGCGTCACAAGGGTTAATTCAAAAGCAAAAATTATGTCGGTGTGACACATGGATCTTTGGATTATTCTTACTCCAGTAATAAAAACACTTTTTTACGTTACAAGCTTATTGGCTTTGGGAACGGTGATTTTTGTGAGACACTTTCAACATTTCCAGACAGTTGAAAACACGACATTCTGCAGGGATCTTACTATTAGAGCCTGCAAATACGGCATGGTGATTTCTGCCGGATTACTGTTTTCAGTGGCTGGTAACCTTGGTGGAGAAGTTTGGAGCATACTAGATCCAACGATATTTAAAATTGCTATTTATTCTAAAGGTGGAAATGCGGCCGGCTTGGCCTTCTTTGGCTTTGCGCTTATCATAATCGCCAGAAGATATGAGTTTAGCGCAGTGCCCCTACTTCTCTGGGTTGGCGTCTTATTATTGTTACTATCATTTATATGGACTGGACATGCGCAAAAAGCAGGTCCGATAGCGCAAGCCGTTTTGTCATTACATTTAGTTGCAATAGCGTTTTGGCTTGGATCTTTTCTGCCATTGCGACGAATGTGTTCCTCGCCCGAGACTGAGAACTTGTATAAGATAGCAGAGCGCTTTGGGACACACGCTGTTTTTTATATTTGCCTTTTGCTTATTTCCGGTTTGATATTTGCTTACATCCTCATCGGCGACTTGTCACTTCTTTTGAGCACAGTTTATGGTAATGTTTTCTTGATGAAAATCACT
>LUQC01000060.1 GCA_001627925.1 Rhodobacteraceae bacterium REDSEA-S34_B6
TTAAATATAGGATTTCAACAAGCAATCAGAAATCAATGTGATTATGTTGTGTTTCACGATATTGATATGTTACCGATAGATGTAGATTATTCTTATTCAGATGTTCCAATCCACCTTGCCACAGGATTTACAAATTCAGATAGAGAAATATTTGATACATACTTTGGGGGTGTAACTTTATTTCCAGTTGATTTATTTGTCATTTTGGGCTCCGTCATTTCTAAACTTCTATTAGTTTATAATTTACACTTAAAGAGGTCAACTTTCCGATTAAAAACTTAGAAAATAAACAATCTAATATTTGGCCAGTAAGCTCATAAGGATGATCTATAGCCATATGTGTAAATTTTGTTCCTGGGTATAAAAGTCATTTACAATTTTGCTTTTCGGAGAGTAAACTTACTATGTGGTCAATATTGTTTTTAAATTTTTTATAGCCATTTCTTGTTTGCTGATATTTCGGGGACTAGTAGCAGAACCGTTGCTTGATGGAGCTGACTTTGATTATGGTGAATATTTATCAGGACAATGTTTAACATGTCATCAAAACTCATCTGATGAAGGTATTCCTGCCATAAATGGTGCCGAAGCCCTTTATATCGCTAAGAAGCTAATATTATATAAAAATAAAGAGCTGGAGAACGAAGTAATGCAATTGGTTGCTGGTGCTCTGGACAAAGAGCAAATAGCGTCTTTAGCGATTTATTTTAATAGCTTGGAAAAATAAACTGAACTTAATCAAAAATATGTAAAGAAACAATTAACACTTGTTCAATTTTATTTTAAAAAAAATAATAATCCTGTTACACTTAAAAAAATAATATAGGGAGGACACGATGAATAATCTATCTAGACGTTCCTTTGTATCTTTTGCTCTTGCTTCAACATCTTTGTTAGCTATGCCTGCTATTTCTACAGGATCAGCTCGACCTAAGGTCGTTGTTGTTGGCGGTGGTGCAGGTGGAGCAACGGCTGCAAGATACATTGCAAAAGACTCGAAAGGCGCGATTGATGTGACTTTAATTGAAGCATCAAAACATTATTACACATGTTTTTACTCGAACCTTTATTTAGGGGGTTTTCGAGACTATGATTCAATTGGTCATTCATACGATAATTTAAGCGCTAATCATGGAGTTAATGTAGTACATGATTGGGCTATATCTGTAGACTCGTCTGCACGCAAAGTGAGATTAGGCTCCGGGGCCACTGTCAGTTATGATAGGTTGGTATTATCACCAGGGATCGATATAAAATATGACAGTATTGACGGGTACTCGGTCGAAGCACAAACAAAAATGCCTCATGCTTGGAAGTCTGGAACTCAAGTCAAGGTTTTGAGAGATCAAGTCTTAAATATGCCTAAGGGTGGTACCTTTGCTATGGTTCCTCCACCAAACCCATACAGATGTCCTCCGGGGCCTTACGAGCGTATTTCTATGGTTGCTCATATACTTAAAGAAAAAAATCCCACTGCGAAAATTGTTGTTATAGATCCAAAAAATAAGTTTTCTAAACAAGGTCTATTTATGGCCGGCTGGGAAAAGCACTATCCTGGAATGGTTGAGTGGATTGATAACGATACTCACGGTGGCATTAAAAACGTAAACCCAGAAACAATGGAAATTGAGACTGATCTTGATACATTTAAAGCGGACGTTGCTTGTGTGGTACCAGCCCAGAGGGCGGGTGCTATAGCAATGAATGCCGGTGTAACAGATGGAGATTGGAGCCCAATAGTTCCTGCATCTATGCAAACCAAGGCAGATAGTAATATTTACGTTCTGGGGGATGCATCAGTTGCGTCTGCAATGCCAAAATCTGGTTTCTCTGCGAATAGCCAAGCAAAGGTTGCAGCAAATCATATAAGGGGCGAACTAACTGATAGCAGAGTATTCCCTGCAAAATTCTCGAATACATGTTGGTCCTTGGTAGCAACTAATGACGGAATAAAGGTTGGAGCGAATTATAAGGCTGGAGAAGAAAAGATCGAAGTAGTAGATAAGTTCGTCTCTAAAACAGATGAGGGCAACGCTAAGCGTAAGAAGACCTACGAAGAGTCTATAGGGTGGTACAACGGTATAACTACCGATATGTTCTCATAGTTTTTGTTGAGGAAGGCAGTCTTTCAACTGCCTTCCTATCTACATTCCAATGACCCTTACTGGTGAGGGCTTTTCTGGTTTTATTTCCTGTTTATCAAATATGTAGTTTTCTAGTACATCGTATATAGGAGGACCTTCTACGTTTTCATTTACGGATCCCCAGCCAGACACTATATACTCTTTGGTTTTCTCAATATGTTTACCATTTCGTATTAATTTTAAATTTTTTATGCGATGCCCCATCTTTTCTTTTGGGTAGCACTCATATGTCATGCCACCCACTCTGACCATATCTCCACCTTGCTGAAAAAACGGATCAGGATTAAAAATATTATCGCAAAAAAAGGACCAATACATGCTTTAATTAATAATGCAGCTAATGATGNNGTTTGACTGTAAATATCCTCAATAGTTATTTTTTGGTTAGGTAAAAGGGTCGTTCCCCATCGAAAACCTGGACTTAATGAAATTTCACTATCTCTTTGTTCAATTATTGAGTCACAAATCACATCATCCCAGGTTCCGTTAAAATTACCCCTCCTGTATAATAGTGCCCCCGTTCGGCCAATGACTTTCTGAGAAGCCATTTCGAAAGGAGCTCTTACCTCATTTATCTTCTCCATCATCTCTTGGTCTGACTTGAATATTTCAGAAAAAACTGGAATTAATGATGATGTGCTATCAACAACTTTTCCGTTACTAACCTTTAAATCTATTCGCCCCAAGTACTTCCCATGAGACCCCGAAGATAACAAGAGAGTATTGTTTAATCTAATTGCATGGGGTATGGCATCATGAGTATGGCCTGTCAAAATGACATCTATACCACTAATAATTCTGGCAAGTTTTTGATCTACATCGAACCCATTATGCGAAAGCAAAACCACTACCTCTGCACCATTTTCTCTCGCTTTATTTACATTCTCCTGTAGCAACTCAGTGCGTATTCCAAACGACCACCCTTTAACCAAGTAGCTCGGGTTTGCAATAGCCGTATACGGGAAATGCTGGCCAATAACTGCTACCTTTACTCCCCCTTTTTCAAAAAATGATGTACTATCAAAAACTTGTTCTTCCCATTCTGTATCAAAAACGTTTCCACCTATAAATGGGCAGTCAAGATATTCAGTAAGTTCTTTTAGCCTCTCCTTCCCGAGTGTAAACTCCCAGTGCCCTACCATAGCATCTGGTGAAAGTAGGTTCATCGCAGAGACCATATCCATACCCTGTGTTTGAAGAGATGTGTATGATCCTTGCCATGTATCGCCACCGTCCAATAGCAGAACCTTATCATTTCCTCTTTCTTCACGAATAGATTTAATTAGGTAAGCGGTTCGATCCAGTCCCCCCAATTTCCCATACTCTTTGGCAAGGCTTACATAATCCACCATGGTATGCGCATAAGCCAAAGGCGTATTTTTTTCTATTGCAAAATGTCGCAAAAAATCCCTGCCTACCAAATGAGGTGGAATGCCTTCAAAGTCTCCTACTCCATAGTTTTCTGATGGTGGTCGGAAATATATTGGCTTCAATTGTGCGTGCATGTCGGTCATGTGTAACAAGGTAACTTGCCCCTTTGAGTCGAATTTTAGAAGGTCAGCTTCCGTTATGTTTTTTGGAGAGG
>LUQC01000061.1 GCA_001627925.1 Rhodobacteraceae bacterium REDSEA-S34_B6
GAAACATACTTATAAGTATCTGCTAATGCTATCTTCGTTGCTTCAATTTGAATATGAACCGCCAGCGGGCTATCACATTCCAAATCACCAAGGGATGTATGGCTTAACATCCCTATCGCCATTAACGCAGCGATACCTTGCCCATTTGGGGGAATTTCATGCAAAGAAACCCCATGAAAATCTTTCGAAATTGTACCTGGCCAGTCCGCTTGATGCTCTGCTAAGTCACTTATCCGTAGCGCAGCATCATGCTTTTGGGCGTAGGCATCAATTTTTTCTGCCAGAGCGCCTGAGTAAAATGCCTCTCCTTTTGTCTCAGCAATCAATTTTAAAGATCTTGCGAACTCAATATTATTATAAATTTCACCTGCTGCAGGAGAACCTCCATTTGGTAGGAAATTATCAGCGAACCCAGGTTGATCAGAAAGCTCTGCCGCTCCGAGGCTCCACTGTTGCGCTATGATGGGCGAAACTGCGAAACCAGACTCCGCATAACCAACAGCTGGTTCAAACAGTTCTTGAAACGGTAGTTTACCAAATTTATCTGAAAGACTCACCCAGCCGGCTACCACACCCGGAACCGTGACACTTTCCCATCCTCTGTAAGGCATTTTTTTTAAATTAGAAAAACGGCTTTCCGTCCATGAAGCTGGCGATCTGCCAGAAGAATTAAGTCCGTGAAGTCTCTGACCATCCCAAATAATTGCATAAGCATCTGATCCTAACCCACATCCCGTCGGTTCAACCAAAGTTAAGGTGATAGCAGTGGCTAATGCTGCATCAACAGCATTGCCCCCACGCATCAGCATACGCAACCCTGCTTGAGCTGCAAGCGGCTGACTAGCCGCCACCATATTCTGAGCAATCACAGGAGATCTTCTGGATGGATAATTTGGATAATTTTCAATCTGCATCTATTTTTGATACCTTAAAAACTTTTAATATTGACTAATATAGCTGGAAAGAAAGAGATCACCATATCTTGTTTCTGTCTTATTGGAGATATTGTGTTCTAATCTAAAAAATAACTTTTTTTTTCTAAGTTTGAGAAGCTATAAAATTCTGCAAATTCTTGACTTGCAAAGCACCCATACGCAAACCTAATTTTGATCGCCTCCAAAGAATGTCTTCTGCAGAGGTCGCAAATTCCTCTCTAATTAACCATTCAACTTCCTTCTGAGTTAATGTAGCACCAAAATTGATACCTAAATCATCTTCACTACGAACACTACCTAACATTTCAAAGGCTTCTCTGCCGTAAGCCTTAACCAGACGTGCTGCCCACTTCTCGCTGAGGAATGGATAATCCCTCAAAAGATCCAAAATTAAGTCTGACACTCCGTTTACTGGAAAATCACCTCCAGGCATCTGAAAGTTTTCGATAAGTTGTGATTTTCCCACCAAAAATATTTATCAAAGGTACTTCATATTCCCAATTCACTTTTATGCTATAATCACGCGTCACAGCAGTTGCATTTCCTTCAGAGGTGTCTTGAAGCGGTCTCACGCCTGAATAGGTCCATACGATGTCCTCAGCCTTCAGTTCAGTATAAAAGTATTGGTTGGCAAAATTAATTAAATAATTTTTCTCAAGCTCGCTACACTGTGGCTTTTCATCTAATTCAATATGGTCAAAATCCGTTGTGCCAATTAACGTGAAATCAGTTTCGTAAGGAATTGCAAATATAACTCGACCGTCATTTCCTTGAAAAAAATAACACTTTCCATGATCCCAGATTTTTGGAACAACAATATGGCTTCCTCGCACCAACCGAACTTTTTCGGGCGCATTTACCCTCAAGACGTTATGAATTATGTCGCTAACCCAAGGACCACCAGCATTTATCAGCACCTTTGATAAAAACACTTCTCTCTTACCTGTTGTTTGGTCTTTTGTTTCAACGCGCCATAATCCATCATCTTTTTTCGCTGAAATGACCTTTGTATTCACATAAATTTTTGCGCCAAGCTTTGCTGCATCCTTTGCGTTCAGTACAACTAACCGAGAGAGTTGGGGGTAAAATTTTTCGTCCCCCCATTAAATCGTACAAAAATAAACCCACACGAATTAACCACGCAGGTCTTCTATTTTTATAAAATGGAAATATTTTGTTAATTAACTTTGAAACTGGGGTATTTGACTCAAATCGCTGAGATTTGTTCAAAGGCAATATAAATCTCATTGGCCAACTGATATGTGGCATTGCTTTCAACAGTACCTCACGCTCGTCAAGAGCCTCCTTTACTAACCTAAACTCGAAAAACTCTAAATATCTCAATCCACCATGAAATAACTTTGTAGAAGAGGAAGAAGTGGCTGAGCCCAAATCCTTCATTTCTGTTAGAACAACAGACAAGCCACGCCCTGCCGCATCTCTGGCAACGCCACAACCATTTACGCCACCACCAATAATGAACAAATCATGCACTTTTTTATTCAATTTACATTCTCAAATTTTACTTAAAATTTTCTTTTTTTTTCGTTTTTATTCATTTAATTTTCGTATAATGCAAAAACGAAGATATTCCAACGAAAAAGAAAGAATTTTGTTGGTAATTATGATATTTAAGATTATCTTTTAAGTAGTTTATTTTTGAGCACTGCAATATGGTTAACAACTTACGGTCACCCGAAATAATTAAGCTGGCAAACCAACAAAGTCTTGTTAGAGTTGAAGAACTCGCAGAATATTTCAACGTATCTCTGCAAACGATCAGAAAAGACTTGAATAAACTTTGCTCTGATGGTCAGCTCGAACGGGTGCACGGCGGAGCAATAATTCCATCCCACATAGAAAATATTGAATACGAGCAGCGAAAAAAAATTAATTTGCTTGGGAAACAGGCCATTGGACAAGAATGCGCTAAAAAAATTCCAAACGAAATATGCCTGTTCATGGGTATTGGCACAAGTACTGAGACCGCAGCAAAGTTGCTTTCAGAACATAAAAATTTGCTGATTGTAACTAATAATCTTAATATCGCCAATGTTTTGAAGAGTAATACGAAAAGTGAAGTGGTCATCACAGGAGGCAACCTGAGGAAGTCAGATGGTGCATTAATTGGCCAGCCAGCTCTAGAAACTATTAAAAATTTTAAGTTTGATTTGGCAGTCTTAGGATGCTCGGCATTAGACTGTAAAGGCAATATGCTGGATTTCGATACTCAAGAAATACTCGTCAATCAGAGCATAATCAGCCAAGCTGATAAAACGTATTTACTTGCTGATCATACAAAATTTTTGCGAAAAGCTCCGGTCAAAATCGCTCCATTGTCCATAATTGACTGTTTCTTTACTGATAACAAACTCGGGTCCGAGCTGCTTGAAAAATGCAGATCGTGGAATACCGAAGTAAGGTATAGTGAATAATATTTAGCTCCCGGCATTAAAACAAACTAAACAAAACGATTTACATAATTTTCCAAAATTTCTTGATTACCCGAGCGCGGTTCTGGGTTGATATTCTTTTCTAATACTAACTGAGTAATTTCCTCCAAGCTACTGCCCAACATTTTTACGGACTCTGGTTTAGACCAGTCTTGGTATCTTTCTCTTAACTTCATCTCAAGGCCCCCATCATTAATCATAGCTTCAGCAGCCTTGAGTCCACGAGCGCAGATATCCATTGCACCAACATGAGCAGCTATGAGATCGATCGCTTCTATTGATTGTCGTCTCAGCTTGGCATCAAAATTTGTACCACCAGTCGTAAAACCACCAGAACTGAGAATGTGATAATATGCAAGGGCTACTTCCGGGACATTATTTGGAAACTGATCCGTATCCCAGCCAGACTGGTAGTCATTTCTATTCATATCAATCGAACCCAACATTCCTTCAGCCACTGCAAGAGCAATCTCATGCTCGAATGAATGTCCCGCTAAAATTGCATGGCCCTGCTCAATATTTAACTTTACCTCTTTTTCCAATCCATATTTTCGTAAAAAACCTATGCATGTAGCTACGTCGAAGTCGTATTGATGCTTTGAAGGTTCCTGTGGTTTCGGTTCAACTAAAATCGTGCCTGTAAAACCAATTTTATATTTATAGTCCACAACCATGCTTAAAAAGCGCCCCATATTGTCGAGCTCTTTGGATAAATTCGTATTTAATAAGGTTTCATATCCCTCGCGTCCTCCCCATAAAACATAGTTTTGACCACCCAATTTATGTGTAGCATCCATGCAAGACTTTACAGTTGCCGCGGCAAAAGCAAAAACATCGGGATCAGGGTTGGTGCTTGCCCCAGCCATCCATCGTCTATGACTGAACATGTTAGCTGTCCCCCATAACAATTTTGGGCTGTTTGATTTCATTTTGGAACCGATATAGTCTGTAATCTCGTTTAAAGTAGATAAATTATCCTTGAAATTTCCCTGATCAGGTCGAAGGTCAGCGTCATGCCAGCAAAAGAATGGAACTCCTAAAATATCAAACATCTCAAAAGCAATGTCGGCCTTTAGTCGCGCCCTTTCCATATTATCCTGAGGATGCCATGGCCGTATAAAAGTTGATCCGCCGAACGGATCGCCGCCCTCCCAAGCAAAACTGTGCCACCAGGCTACCGCAAATCTAAGCTGGTCTTCCATTCTTTTGCCAAAAACAATTTCGTCAGGATTATAATACCGGTATGATAAAGGATCACTGCTTTCCGCACCCTTGTATTCTACTGGACCAATGCCATTAAAAAATTCAGTTGTCATTTTCGATACCCATTATTATGCCCAACCAGTCAAACAGCAATTTGCATTCGAACAGTCTTACTTTTGACAATATTTTACCCTTACATAAATTTTATTATTTTTTCTGAACTTATGGAAGTAGTTTGACAGTTTATATTCAAGGTGTAGAAATCTTAATAGCCGATCCATCCGTAGTACTGTACGCGACAGCCACACCAGAACCCACATTAATGCCCGTAACTGAAGAAATCACAACCTGATGAGTTACCATCAAAATTCGATTTTTTTCGTCCATTTGTTCAAGTTTTTGCATTAATTTTAGTAGAGTTTCTTTTCTATCATAGTGGTCCTGAAAAAAAGAATTCAAACCAGAAAACATCGTTATTTCACCTAAATCCAAAAGAGTTGCTGTATCTACGCAACGATACCACTCGCTAGAGTATATCTCATTGAACAAAAAACCTTTCATTTTAAGTTTTATACCGATAGATCTGGCC
>LUQC01000062.1 GCA_001627925.1 Rhodobacteraceae bacterium REDSEA-S34_B6
TTATTTGGTATTTTTAAATACCAACAAACTCCAAACATTTATGGAATTCTAGGAATAGGATTTATTGTTGTTGGAGTAATCCTCTTAAACACTTTAGGAAAACTTAAATCATGATGACATTATTATTTTTATCGTTAGCTGTAATTATTGCAATTGTTGTTATTCTAGTTTCTGCAAAATTTATCAAAGCCGGATTTGATGCTAGAGGCGAAGTAAAAGAGCAGCAAAGAAATGAAAATGTTAGTCAAGAAGATGAGGAGATTTTAGACAAGTTAAAAGATAAAAATTTATCAGAGGAAGATCTTAAAAATCTTTATGAAGAAATAAAGAATAAAGACAAAGAGGAAAAATAATTTGAGTAAAACTGAAGAGCTGAATTTTTTGAACGATCTTATAGATCAAGTTTTGGTAATTGATAAAACTAAAACAATATGTTTTGCAAATTTAAATGCAAAAAAACGATTTGGTGAAAATATATTAGATCAAAATATCTCAAGCATTATTAGGGACCCAGAATTACTAGATAATATTCAAAAATCTCTTAACGATAAATCTAGCTCAACAATAGATGTAGAAACAAAAGACCCTAATCTTAAAACTAAAGGCCCTGGATGGCCAACTGGTGACGGTGAAGTTGTAGGATACGCTGTAGCTGTAGACGGCTGGAAAGGTTACATACCTATCAGGCACGGCGGTGGTGGTAATATAGATGAGCGCATAGTTAATAACTGGATGAAGAAGGTTTGCGAATCACCAGCAGAAAAAATTATGCACAACGCACAATACGATGCGGGCTGGCTTAGACGCATGGGTTTTACTCTCAATGGACGTATCATTGATACTATGGTTGTAGCCTCTCTGCTAGATGAAAACCGTTTTAGCTACAGTCTAAATGCACTGGCTTTTGATTATCTTGCAAAAACAAAAAGTGAAAAGAACCTGACAGAAGCCGCCCGTGACTTTGGTGTAGACCCCAAGGCCGAGCTTTGGAAGCTACCTTCTATGCATGTAGGACCGTATGCTGAAGTAGATGCCGAGTTGACACTGGAGCTGTGGAACTATTTTAAGACGTTAATTTCTAAAGAAGATCTGTGGAGCATAATTAATCTTGAGCTGGATGTACTGCCTGTGCTTATAGATATGACTTGGAAAGGTGTGCGTATAGATAAAGACCGCGTTGAGCGCACCAGAGATTATCTGCTCAAAGAAGAAAAAGAAATGCTTGCTAAAATTAAGCACATAACAGGCATGAATGTAGAAGTATGGGCAGCTCAGTCACTTGCCAAGGCCTTCGATTCGGTAGGTATAAGCTATCCTAAAACTGAAAAAGGCGCACCTAGCTTCACTAGATCGTTCCTATCTGAGCATGAACACGAGCTACCTAAGATGATTTTGCGCACACGAGGCTTAAATAAAACACATGGGACCTTTATTAATACGATTATGAAGCATACAGCTGTAGACGGTCGCATACACTCCCATATAAATCAGATCAGATCTGACGATGGTGGCACCGTATCAGGCCGAATCAGCATGAATAATCCTAATTTACAGCAGATACCAGCCCGTGATCCTGAGCTGGGCCCTATGATTCGCTCCCTATTTCTGCCTGAAGAAGGTGAAGAGTGGGCTAGTATAGACTTCTCGCAACAGGAACCACGGATCTTGGTGCATTATGCCCACGCTTACGGTAAATCTCAGGGCCATGACATGCAAGGTGTACAAGAATTTGTTGATGGATATCAAAATGATCCCGATATGGACTTCCATACTATGGTAGCAGACATGGCAAAGATACCTCGTAAGCAAGCAAAAACTATAAATTTAGGCATGATGTACGGTATGGGTGTGAATAAACTGTCAGATCAGCTCGATATACCTGTGGATGAAGCTAAAAAGCTCGTGAACCAGTACCATGATCGTGTGCCTTTTGTTAAAATGCTCATGCATGGCGTGATGAATAAGCTAAATTCAAGACAAAGTTCTGGTTCTATACGCTCTATTTTAGGTAGAAAATGCCGATTTGACCTCTGGGAGCCCGATACATTTGCTATGAACAAGGCTCTGCCTTATAAAGATGCGCTCAATGAACACGGTCCAACAACAAGACTAAGACGAGCCTACACATATAAGGCCCTCAACCGTCTAATTCAGGCTTCTGCCGCTGATATGACTAAAAAAGCTATGGTAGATATCCACAAGCTGGGGATAACTCCGCTAATTCAGATACATGATGAGATAGCTGTGTCCGTTTCGTCCAAAGAACAGGTCGAATCAATCGTTGATGCAATGGAAAATGCAGTGCCTTTAGGTGTGCCGAACAAAGTTGATGTAGAAATAGGCCCATCATGGGGCGAATCTAAATAAAACATTGACCAAATTGTATATTCTCGCATATAATCGCGTAAAACAAAAGGATTTATGCGATATGGATACAGATAAATGGAAAAGCATTCTTGTTCCCAAAGACGTTTATTTACAAATTAAGGAAATAGCGGCCAAAGAGGGCAGAACTTTGGGTGGACAACTACGGTACATTTACTCTCAATATGTTTCAGAAGAACAAAAGAGAGTAAAAGAGCTCGTAGATGCTGAAATGACCTTGCGAAAAGCAAAAGATCACTCTGCCGCGGGTTGACTTTCCTTATTTTGCATAATTTTAGACGCTTCCACGCCCAAATTATACAGAGCGTCCGTCATCGGACCATCTGAGGCTTTCTTACCTCTTCCTGATAAAAATATTTCAATTGGTGCTGCTGTTTCTGGATGAAAAGAGACAGTAACAGCTAAACCCTCTCCTACGTCCGTGGTCACACACGGTCTCCTATTTGGTAAATTTGACATGTATTTTCTCCTCTGAATATTTTATTTTATTTAAAAAATATTTTTTTGAAAGACTTGACTTTCACTTTTTTTTAAAAACGTGTTACAATAAATTATGGACCCTTTAACTATAACCGCTGCTATGAGCGTAGCGAATAGCGCTTTTAATGCAATCAAACAAGGATTTGCAGCAGCAAAAGATATTGAGTCTATGGCTTCAGACGTGTCACGCTGGATGGGGGCTGTCTCTGACATAGACAATGCTGAAAAACAAGCAAAGAATCCTCCCCTATTTGGTAAGCTGTTCAAGGCAAACTCTATCGAAGAGGCAGCTCTCGCGGCTTACGCCGCTAAAAAGAAGCTGGAAGAACAACGCTACGAGCTTAAAATGTTTTTAAACATGACATATGGTCCATCAGCATATGATGACTTGTTAAAGATGGAAGGACAGATAAGAAAACAAAGACAAGAAACTGTTTATAAACAACAACAACTTAGGCGGCAGATAGGTGAAGCGCTTACTTGGCTTATTGTAGTAGCCATCATAGGTGGTTTTGCCGTGCTGGTAGCTGGTATATGGGTTAAAAAAGCAAAAGCTGATGGTTATAAATACAAACCTAGAGGTTACACAGAACAACAAAAAATATGGCAAAATAAAAAAAAAAGAAAAAATATACCACATGTCGTTTGGTCAAAAGAATAAAATCCAAAACAGGTATGATGGCTTGTGTTTATATAGGTGGTAATAAAACTTATGAGATGATGATCGAATCGTGGTGTCCAAAAAAATATAAATGTGTATATAATCCGTGGCAAAAAGAGCCCAATATTGATGATATCATTGATTCTTTGAACAGCGCCGTTAAGAATAAATGAGTATATATAAGAGTGATGGCTATATTCTAGACACGAATGATAGCTCTAAAGCCATTGTATATTACAAAGATAAACTACTGTTTATGGGCGATAGCCGCACAGCTATAAAATTCTTTTGTCAAAACTGCACAGATGAAAAATTAAGAGCAAAATTAAAAAAATATAAATATATTAAAATATGGGATTGACCTTATTAATTGTTTTTGATACTGTTATTTTGATCTTAAAAGACTCCTTTCGGTTAAGATTAATGTTGAAAAAAATGAACCCGCAAGTTTTTCGTTTCTCTTGCGGGTTTTTTTGTGCTTGACAATGTATGCGATAAATCTTATTTGTTAAAAAAAACAACTTGGAGGTTAAATTATGGAAAATAGATATTATGTTAAAGTTCGTTGGTCACCAGACAGCAAACAACCAACGCGTGATGTAACTTTTATGGTTGAGGCTGATAGTGCCGATCAGATCAGAGAAGCAATAGATCTTAAACATGAAATCGTAGTCATAGATAGAGTTGATTAATGGTTAGAGAACAGCAAGGAAAATTCATATGCACAGATTGCGGTCATACCTATAGTTCTATGCTGGGTGACGATGAAGTGCCTGAAATTTGCGAGCAGTGTGATGAAGACACAGAATAAAACACACGCGGTAATGTCCCAAAGGCACGAGAAAAAGGATAGTCTCGATTACTTTCCTACTCCGCCTTGGGCCACGCGAGCGCTCTTTCACTCCGTTATCCTACCAATGGGTATTGTTCATTACAATAATCGTGTGTTAGAGCCAGCTTGCGGCGGCGGTCACATGGTCAAGGTCCTTCAAGAATATTTTGATAAGATCGAATCATGTGACATAGCCGATTACGGTCAGGATCGTATTCAAGATTTTCTTACCTTGGATTACAGTCAGGTAATAGGTGCATACGATTTTATTATTACCAACCCACCCTTTAATCTAGCAGAAGAATTTGTCCGTAAAGCCTTGCCCATGACACGCAAGCTGGTGGCAGTCTTCGCTAGAACTCAATTCATGGAAGGAATAGGACGATATGAAAGATTATTTAAACCAAATCCGCCAACGATTATCGCGCAGTTTACTGAACGAGTACCAATCGTTAAAGGCCGTCTGTCCGCAACTGCTTCGACAGCTACAAGTTACGCTTGGTTCGTATGGCGAACAGATCAAGACAATGATCAAACACAGCTGGTCTGGATACCGCCATCAAGACGCATCTTTGAAAAAAATGCCGACTATGCACAAAGTCTGGAAGCTCCACATTCTCGACCCACGGGTCACGCCACGCAAACAGACCTTTTTGGAAAAATTGAAGGAGATAATTAAATGAAAGAAGAAAGTGCTTGGATTAAAATTCACGAAATGCCATCATGGGCAGAAGCAATATTAGAAATAGAAGGACTGGTCAACGAAGAAGTTTCACGGCTCAAGAAGAAAGAGGATGTTAAGACGGCTGCTTTGCTGACAAAATGTCTTACAGTTATTAAAAGAGGTTACTAATGGCAAGATATGGATTAAACCGTTGCAGAGACTGTGGCAACAAACTCAGAAGAACTAAATACATCAGGACAACACCTACTTATTGTCCTGATTGCACACAAAAAGTTAATCCGTCTGCTAGAGGCATATATAAACAAATGCAAGCAAATCCTACTACACCAGCTCCTGATGAGATGTGGTTTGAAGATGACCCGCGAGCTGTTAAAGAAATTGAGTATGGGCGTGTCATTAAAAGAGCAACTACGGTTAATAGTAGTACAACTTTAGGAGATGTTTTTGAATGAGTGAGTTAATTTGTAATCTACCAGCTCAAAAAGTTTATGTTAGAAAAGAATATTTAAGGGATTTAGAAGATGGATTTGGTGAATTTGTCGATGGGGTCTGGGTCACATGTAAATCTATTCCTGGGAGAGCATTTTATTTTGAGACTTATCTGCCTCAATATGGGGCTTTGTTTGACAAGTTGCCTATTAGCGCGTTTGTATCTAGACCTGAAGTACCCAATCCAGACTTACCTCTTAATAATCTTCAGTTCTGGAATTGTATGGATTATGGTATCGTGGCTGTTCATAAACAATTCATCGGTTCAATGGATTTTGAGGTGCTAACCAGAGATTTTGGCATACAAAAAGGTGTGTATGTAGCAACTTTGGATAATTATCACGCGGATGTTAACGCTATAGACTACAGTACAGCTGAAACACCTGACGAACATAAATCTTTTAATCTGTTGGAATTATACAATGGTCAATATTGTGTATATCCAAACAATAGAATGAGAGTTTATGACAATAGTCTCACGCCTGACAAGCCGCTACAGCCTGATTTTAAGGTAAGTACAATAGAATATCAGGTTGAGAACGGTAATAATACAAGACTGGGCGATACTAACGAATATTTTTGGAAAACAAAAAAAGAAAAATAGTTACATTTATTAATCTCCTTTATATATAGAGCTGAAAATAAAAAAAATATTTTTTATTAAAAATAGGTGTAACTGGTGTAACTTATGTAACTTTACTCTGTAATCCTTTATACATAACAAATTTATGGTTACATATTTGGTTACATATTTATTTTTAAAAATGTAACTTACAATATTAGATTGATTTTGGCCTTACTAAGAGCGAAAAAGTTTTTTGCAAAAAAATATTTTCTGGTCTATATATAAAGAATGAATAATTTAAAGCCTTTGAAAAAGGGTCGTGGCAGACCAAAAGCAGATATACATAGCAAGCTTACTAGAAGACAAGAAAAGTTTGTAAAAGAGTTAGTTTCTAATGATGGAATGATAACTTATAGAGAAGCGGCTATTAATGCTGGCTTTCCAGCTTCTTCAGCACATACCAGAGCATATGAAATGACTAACCCTGAGATTTGTCCTCATGTTTGTAGAGCGATACAAGCTTATAGAGATGAACTGGATGAGAAATATGGTATTACTTTCAAAAGACATTTAAGAGATTTGCAAAGAATTAGAGATTTAGCTTTGGAAAATGGTGCATATTCTGCCGCAGTCCAAGCTGAATACCGTAGGGGCCAAGCTAACGGTAATATTTACATTAATAAATCTGAGATCCGTCATGGAACAATAGATAGTATGTCTAAAGAAGAAGTTCTAAAAGCTTTGAAGGAACTTAAACAAAATGAACCGAGATACGCTGAAGACGTTATTGAACACGAGGAAGAGAAGTCCGACCAAAAAAGAATCAGGTCTGTACGAACAGCTAAAGAGGGCATCCCTACAATACAGTAAACCATTACGTTTAAGTAGAATAGAAAACTGGATGACGCTTGGCCTTCCTGATCTATTAATTTGTGATCACAATCATAAATTTCATTTTGTAGAATTAAAATATGCACGTTTTAACAAAGTAAAAATTAGTCCCCAACAAGTCAGCTGGATATCTTTACATAAAAAAGGTTCTGTTTGGATATTAGTGAAAAGCACTCAAGGATTACATTTATATAGAGCTGAACAAGTTATACAGCTGAAAGAAGAGGGCATAAAACTAGCGCCGCATTACTTTTGTCCTGAGCCTTATGACTGGGTGAAAATTTTTGACTTGCTATTATATAAAAAATCGCATACCATCCTAAATAACATTAATTAATAGCTTGGAGGCTAAAATGACTAAAGAAAAAAAATATTGTTATACACCTGTAAAAGAAAATGAAAATTACAGAGTTGCAAAAATAATAGAAAACGAAGATGGATATTATCCACTTGGTAAAATTAATCCTGATGATCCGCATGAATTAGACAAATTTGTTGGAGGATACAATCATGTTAGAGCTGTATGCACCCTTTGGAATAAGCATATAGACGTAGATGAAAAGGAGGAAAACAGAATTGTTTGGTCCTCAATGGGTGAAATGTGTTCATTGGGAATTTATCAATGAGTACGGTTATAGACGATGAAAGATATCGAGCTTCATTATCTGTAATATCTCCAGCTTTAAAAAATTATGAAATAGTTTTAACTGCTGATGAAAAATTAGAAAAATATATTGAAGCCGATATTTTTGATATCAAAAACGGTGATTACGTTGCGCATTTTATATTAAATAGTTTGGAGGATAAAAATGATTAACCTCGAACAAAAATTTAATAATGATAAAAAATTTAAACGTAAAGTATTGTTTGAATATAAATCTTTTTTAACAGAAAGCATATTAAGCGGTGATCGTTGCGAAGATTGGCAAGCTTTTGAACATGAAGGTATATCATATGACATAAATTTATATGTAGATGATATCACTAAGCATCCAAAAGATGCTATTTATAGCACAAAAATCAACAATATGGGCGTTCCAGAAACTGACGGCGAAAATTTTTATTTAATTCCACAAAAATATAATAAAAAATTTAAAGTAAAAGATTTAGAAACTGGCGATATAAAAATATGGTCGGTCAATAAACTTTTGACTGAAATTAATCGAGATCGTAGTGAAGACTGGAAGCCTTATACAGCTCTTGACTGGTATGAAGGATGGACCAGCTGGTGCGAAGGTGAAACTTATACCTTAAATTTAAAAGGAGAAAATTTATTATGAAAGTTAAAGTTTATAAAAACCTTACTAAAGACTGTTTAAGTGTGATGGATTATAAAACGCGAAAAGTAATTCGTCATTGTTATGGTGATCATCGTAAACACGGTGATCACATTCGTTTAGAAAATGCTAGCTTTTGGGTTAGCCAAAAGACTAGGGACCGCGTAGTTAGGGAAAAGAAAAAATATGTTCACGCTTTTGTTATTGGTGACTGGATAGACAACTGGACATTAAAAGAGCAGTTTGAACAAGTATTTTATGATCCTTATAAGCATAATAATTTTTATGTAGAAGGCGGTAAACATAATCCAAAAATAGATGTATCAGCTGACTGGAGGGGCGTTGTTCATTTAGTCCGTGATACAATAGATAATAAGCTTAAAGTTTGGAGGGCAGTTTAATGTCTTACAATAAAAATTATAAAATAAAACCACGTTCTGAAGTTGAAAGTTTAGTGTTAAATTTTGTAGAAAAAAACAAAATTTACGCAACGTATGGAAAAGATACTGAAGGAATATTTGAAGTTAAATTTGTAGTTCAGGAGGAAAACAATAATGACTAAAGAACAAAAAATTTTAGATACGTTGGCAGTAGACTCAGGCCAGCTTAGACTAACCAATACAATGTTAAATAAATCTATAATAGATGCGAATGAAAGCATTAGAAAATTTGCAAAATTATTTGGTATAGATTTTAATTTTATGGAAAAGGGCCAAAAGCATAAACTGCTGGCATACTATGATGACGATGATTCGGTATGCACACTTTCATTTTATAAAACTGTAAATAGAGGTGATAGGCGATTATCTATATCAGGAATAAGAAAAAAAGCTCAGGTAAATGATTTAATTGCATTAACTTATAAAAGAATACTTTTGGATAATGATATGCAGGAAAATGTAATTGTTATAAATGTTACAGCTAAAGCTGAGAATAGGAAGGTAGCATAATGTATTTTATTTATAAGCTTATTGGCCGTTTACTTTATGGAAGTAATTTTGAAAAATACGAAAAACAAAAACCATTTAAGGGTAGGCGCAGAAAGTAATTTGACATTTTTTCTATAAAATCGCATACTGGGGGCGGTCCAAAGTTTGGGCCGCCTTTTTTTCAATTATAAACTATAGGAGTCTAATATGACAAAACCAAAAAAAACATATCGATTAGCAATTGATTTTAAGACTAAAGAATCAATGAAAGAATTTGTAGATGATCTAGCGGCCCAAGGTGAGCTAGGTGATGTAGCCGTGTATCCTATGGACGCATTACACAAAATTAAAATCACTGAAGATTATATTGTTAGAGCGTATAGCGCTGGCAATGGTCTAAATCCATTATAGGGGGCGCTTATGAAAAATAATATGTTTAATACAGTTTTTCCTAATGCTAATAAAAATAACGGTATTGTTTTTTCGGAGGAAAAATTAAATTCAAATTCGAAACTTAAAGCCGCAGTTTGGCAAGAGGTTAAGCAAGCGCAATATAAATTTTTAATATTTTATGATCTATTAAAAGTTTGGTATAAAGATAAAGAGCTGGAAAAATTCCACGATTATGAAGATATTTTTGATTATACAAAAAAAGTAATGGATGAATACGAAAAATCTGAATTTGCCGTTGATTATACGCAAAGTGAATTAGCATGTATTAAAGAATTTTTTGTGGAAAAATTTGGACGTTAATTACCAATTTGACATATGCGCTTTTTTATATAAAATGGGAAGCGGTCCATAAAGGGCCGCTTTTCGCATTTTAACGATAGGAGTCAAATAATGCATAATATAGAAAATCAGGATAATACTTTATCTAACTTACTTAGAACTATTCAAGAGACTAATTCACTTAAACAAGATTACATCGCGCCTACTAGCGAGCTTCAATTAAGAACGCCAGTATGGTCCGATGATAATTCAGGCAATAAAAGTGAAATTGTTATGGAGGGAGCTGGCGGCGTTCCTACCAAAATATTAAAAGTTAATGATTTATGCTTCGATCAGATAGCACAAAAGAACGGCTTCGATACTAGGACGGCAAAACGCCTTCAACAGCAGTACCCAGTAGAGTTTGATAATATTATGAATGCCATTTGGCAAAAAGAACCTAGTAAAAGAATGATCAGGACATATGACATTGTTGGCAGTCCAAACTATGGCACCGCTCGCGCTTTTTTATCGGACCGTTTTAAAACTTTTGATAATACTGATTTATTGGAAGCTTGCGTACCTCAGCTAATGGAATCGGAAGCCAGCTGGAAAATTGTGACGGCCGCTATTACTGAGAAAAAAATGTATATCAAATTAAAATCAGAATTGCTAAAAGGCGCTGGTGCTAATGTGAACGATATTATGGCCCATGGTATTGGCATATCCAATAGTGAAACTGGTGCTGGTAGCATTAATGTCCACGAAATTTGCTGGACGCTAATTTGTAATAATGGAATGCAAAATCAAAAACAAACTAGGAAGGCCCATATTACCAGCGCGCGCGAAGGTGATAGCTGGAATATTTTGACCGATGAAACTAAACAAGCTGATAATCATTCTTTAAAATTACAGCTCCGCGATATTGTGGGCAGTTATTCTAGCCGCGAATCTTTTGACGAAAATTTAGAAAAATTTAGAATGGCCGCTCAGGATGTAATACCAGCTGAAGTTGATAAAACTGACGTTGTTGAAAATCTAGGTAAAGTTTTATCTTTAAGTAAAAAAGAAACTAGCTCAGTTTTAAATGGTTTACTTGATACCATTGGCCAAGCTGGTTACGAAAACGACCAGCCGTTAAACCGCGCTACAATGGTTAACGCTGTTACAGCTGTAGCACACAAGGCCGAAGCTGATGATGTTGATTTTTGGCAACGTCTAGGCGGTCAAGTTTTAGACCTAAAAAAATCCGATTGGAATCGCGTAGCGGTTGCCGCATAGCACCAGTTCATAAAAACGCCTTAACCAAGGTGAAAAATTAAAGGCCCTACTGGGGCCTTTTTTTTGGCCTTTACAAGGTGTAATAAATATATAACTATATGGGATATTAAAAACTTAATAAGGAGTCTAACAATGAGTAAATTTATAAAAGCTATTAGTAAGTGCGGCGGCGTTGTTAAATATAAAACGCTGGCTTTTGGTCCTAATAACGGTTGTGAACAGTGCTATTATAATAATGAATTAGATTATACTGGCGCGGAAAATTTCACATTATGTATTGAATGCGCGCAAGATTTGAAAGAATTAACAAGAGATATAAAAAACGGAGTCATTCAATGTCAATAAAGCCGAAAAGAATAACAATTTCTTTAAATGTTGATCAATACAACGCGATTGTATCAGCTCTAACTAGCGCTGATATTTATCATCGAACTTTTGAAGAATCAGGTTTAAACGAATATGAACAAAAAATATGGACGCAAGCTTTTAAAAAATTTGGTCTAGATTTAAGCGAAGGATAAACCAAAATAAATAAAAAATTAAAGGCCCATTTATTGGGCCTTTTTTTATGCGTCCAGCTGGTGAAGCTTTACAAGTTATATAATTATATGCGATAAGAATTTAAACATTAATGAAAAGGAGTCTTAATAATGTTAAAAACGGTTGTTAATTCGACGGCGATGAAAACCACATATTGCGCCGTTACTTATAGAGCTGGGCGCGGCAATAATTTTGCTACTTGTCCAAAAACTTGTAATTTGAATCCGAGCGCTTGCGGCGCGGCTGGTATTGATAAAGAATATTTAAATACTTTATTGGATGCGGTCCCAGCTGGCGGAGTCAGTTTTACTTATTCACATTTTAATTTTTTAAATTATGCGCATTTATTGAAGCTGGGCCGTACTGTTATTAATTACAGCGCGGATAATTTTAAGGCCGCATTAAATGCGTTTAAAATTTTACCTACTGTTATCAATGTAAATATTAAATTTTGGGAAGGTAAAAAAACGCGAATCATTGACGGCGTTAAAATTGTTAAATGTCCAGCTGAAGGTAATAAGTTAATGAATTGCCGCAATTGCGGCGCTGGGCGGCCGCTATGCGCGCGTTTAGATCGTGACTACATTATTGGTTTTACTGATCACGGCACATATAAAAAGGCCGCAAGCGATGAAAAAACGCGCGGCGGCTGTTATGCTACTGGCGGCCAAGTTGCGCTTCACTGGGCCGCTACAGCTCGCGCGGATCACGCGGAGTCAGATTCGCAAGTATTAAAGCGCTTTGTTAAAACCTTGCCATATGGGCAAGTTTTACGGCATCATATTGCGGGCGATATTGGGAAGGAATCCCAGTAAATGGATTTTATTTTGTATATTTTATTAAAGCGCTTTTTTAAAAAACGGCGCAAAATTTAAAAAAAATGGCCCAGTTTCTGGGCCTTTTTTATTGGCGCTTTTACAGCTGTTCCAGCAGCTGCACAAAAAACTTATTTTAATCTATTCCTTATTTAGCGCTATTACTAATAAACTTAGCATTTACTAACAATCTAAAAACCTGGCTTAACAAACTTAGGCCAGCCTAAAATAGTTTGGGCAGCTACTAACAAACTTAGCCTTTACTAACTTTTTAATAACAGCATCTAATAAAGTTTAAAATAGTTAAACTTGCGCGGCGCGGCCGCTGGGGCGTTGGTTAAAACGTATGGGCCATTAACAGCTGGCCAGCTGGCGCAATTGCTGGGGCGTTGGCGCTGGTTATCTGGGCGGTTTTACTGGGCCGTTAACAGCTGGCCCAGCTGGCGCGAATCTTTCCCATCTGGCGCTGGCCTAGCCCCCATGATTCGGGGCCGCTGGCGCTGGATCCGCGGCCCCAGCTGGCGCGATTCCTTCACCAGCTGGTGAAGGAAAATGTAAAAAAAATAATAAAAAATGTGGAAAAAATAATAAATCAGGGGCCCTAGAAAATAGAGGCTAAAATAGGAAAAATCTAATAAAATCAATGACTTAGCGGCGCGCGACCATTGCTCTGGCAGCGCTAGCTAGAGCTAAGTTTTTCACTAACAATTATAAATAATTTGATATGGCCATTAACTATATTATAATAACCCATAAATCGCATATAATTTTAAGGCAAGGGGCCCCTACATGGATGGTAGAATACAGGACGAGAGGATACTTAAACTTGAACTAAGACTAGCTCAGTTAGAGAAGAACGAGGAGTGCCAAAATACGTTTTTAAGTTTTGTAAAAAACATTTGGCCAAGCTTTATTCAGGGCAGGCACCACGAAATAATATCAGAAAAGTTAGAGAGGGTAGCTCGTGGGGAACTGAAACGTCTAATAATTAATATGGCACCCCGACATACTAAATCAGAGTTTGCATCTTTTTTGTTTCCCGCATGGATGATGGGTAGAAATCCTAGTATGAAAATTATTCAAGCCACTCACACGACAGAACTTGCTGTTAATTTTGGTAGAAAGGTAAAGAACCTTCTTGAAACGGACGAGTTCAAAACAGTTTTTCCTGATGTAAGTCTCGCAGCTGACAGTAAAGCATCAGGTAGATGGGATACAAACAAGGGTGGCATGTATTATGCTGTCGGTGTTGGATCAAACTTAGCTGGTCGAGGTGGTGATCTTGTTATAATTGATGATCCGCACTCGGAACAGACTGCGATGAGTAACAATGGTTTTGAAGATGCATGGGATTGGTACACTGGGGGCCCCCGACAGAGACTACAGCCTGGTGGAAGTATCGTTTTAGTGCAGACTAGGTGGTCAGAAAAGGATTTAACAGGTCAGTTACTACGTTCTATGGCTAAAGATCCTATTGCAGACCAGTGGGAAATAGTAGAACTGCCTGCTATTTTTGAAAATGGGCAGCCCTGCTGGCCAGAATATTGGAGTTTGGACGATTTAACAGCAGTAAAAGCGTCAATACCACCCAGTAAATGGAATGCACAGTACCAACAACAGCCTACAGGCGAAGAAAATGCAATAATTAAGCGAGAATGGTGGCGAAAATGGGAAAAAAAGAATGTTCCTAACCTACAATACGTCATTCAGAGCTACGATACGGCTTTTTCAAAGCGTGAAACGTCAGATTACAGTGCAATAACCACATGGGGCGTGTTTTATCCAGAAGAAATAGGGGGCCAGCCCGCTTTGATACTGTTAGATAGTATAAAAGACAGGTGGGACTTTCCAGAATTAAAGAATGTTGCGTTAGAGCAGTATAATTATTGGGACCCCGAAACAGTTATTATAGAAGCCAAGGCAACGGGGCTGCCTTTGACCCACGAACTACGGAACATGGGCATACCTGTTGTTAACTTTACACCGAGTAAAGGTAATGATAAGGTATCCAGAGTACATTCTGTATCACCTTTGTTTGAAGCTGGGATGGTTTGGGCCCCCGATGAGACTTTTGCAGAGGAGATGATAGAAGAGGTTGCAGCTTTTCCAAATGGAGAGTATGATGACCTTGTGGATAGCATGACACAGGCTTTAATGCGATATCGTCAAGGTAATTTTGTACAGTTACCTTCAGATGATTGGGAAGAGAGCGATGGGTCTGCTCAAGTGAGAGCATATTATTGAGGTGACGATGGCTGACAGTGTAGTACGCAACGCAAACAAAGAAGACATTCCAATTTTTGATAGCGATACTGATCTTGGTGATCAATTTTTCTTAGAACAAGATCTTGATAATTTAACTGAAGACCCTGATGATATTATAGAAAGACTTATGAATGATCCGAATGCATTAGATCCTTTGGATCAGGACACAACTAGAGCGCCTGAAAAATTTATAGAACCATTAGATGCTATTAGTAAAAAGATGTTAGAGTTTGAGGGTTTTGCAGAGCCTGCTCTAGGCGGTATTGATTTATTAGATATTAATTATGTAAAGCCAAAAGCTATCCCTTTGAAATACGGTGGGTCCCCAGGAATAGAAGGTTTGATGAAGAAAACAACTATTGAGATACAGGAGATCCCTGCTGACAGAGAGATGTTAGTTATGAGCCGTATAATGAAAAAAGCAGGAAAGTCCAAGACCAACGACCCACGCCTCATGGCCCAGCTAGCACAGGTTCTTGGAAGAGATGGCTAGAGAAGATTTTCAACCTAGTGATGCTTTACCACCTACAGGGCAAGATAGAAGACCTTTAGCTGGTATAGGATATTTTCTACCTATGACTGTTCCTAAGACCACGCCTTTTGGTGAGGTAGGTCTGAGTGATATCCAAATGGGTATACCTCCAGCATTGAAGGATGCTTACAGTGGTATTATGAAGTTTGGTGCTCTTATGCGCGGTGAACTCAGCCCGCAGGAAATACAGCAACTAGCTTTTGATACGTCTATGAATGTAACTGGAGGCACCTTATTAGGATCTCAATTACTTCCAAAGGCAGTCCCAAAAGGTGCACTAGGTATGGCCACTTCTAAATTTGTTTCAAAATCTGATACTCCACAAGATGTTTTTCATTACTCTCCTAATGTAGAAACGGGGTTTACAGTCTTTGATCCAGACAAAGCTCCTAGTGCTTTGGATGCTCTTGGTACACATGTTGGGAGTCCTAAAGCTGCTAGAGATAGGTTTAAAGCTCTAAGACCTGGACAAGACCGTTTTGCTACAGGTAATTTAGGATATGATGAAGCTGGTATTCCTATACCAAGAACCACCTTTGGTGGCACCTATCCTTTGAAAGCAGATTTAAGTAAACCTTACACGCCTAAAGGAAAAGCAGGCTCTAGGGTAAAAGATGTAGATGTTTGGGATGAAGAAGGCATTAATATGCATCTGCTTATAGAGTATAATAAAGATCGTTTCGGTGATGCTTATTCTCCCAAAGCATTTGATATGGGTCATTTAGTTGGGGACAAGCCCAATTTTCCTTTTAGTGACTTTCGTAAATTTATAGGAGAGTTTAGAAAAAAATTAGCCAAAGAGGGCTTTACACATTTACCATATTACAATGCAGTAGAGGATGCAGGGAGTTTATCCTATGTTATGTTAACGGACAGACCCAAAGGTAGCAAAGCTGTTTTGAAAGGCAGATTTGGTAAAAACGATCCAAGAGAAAGAACAAACCCAGACATAATGAAAGAAGACGGCGGAGCCATATTACCTTTGGGAGAAAGACCTGCATGGTTAAGTCGTGCTTTAGATCCTTCTACGCCTATGACAGAAAGTTTAGAAACAGTCCAGACAGCTTCTATTGATGGTAGATTGTTCCCTACTATACGTTTAGTTGAGGGAGAGTTAGTTAGATATCGAACGATAGAAGATGCTTATCAAGCTTCTTTGGACAAAAAAGATTTTATTCAATTTAAAAATGATGACGAAGCGACTAGCTTTAGTAAGCTATTAAGTCAAATGATAGCTAACAAAAGACAGAGCCCTGATACGATGAAAGCAGGTGGCGGTGTAATATCTTTGAAGGATAAAGCGGTAAACATGAACCGCGGACCACAAGGTATTGAACCTTTTATAAAATTCATGGTATAGTTCCTGAAAGGAGATTTACATGGCAAGAGAACCAATAGGCAGCATGATGGAGAATGTGCCATCTCAGTTGAACGAAGAAGAGTTGGCGGCTGAAGTAGAAGTTGAAATGCCTGAAACATTAGATATGGACCCTGTACCTGATAACGTGGAGATCATGGAAGAGGACGATGGCAGTGTTGTTATAGACTTTGACCCACGGGACAAGCGCGATGCTGACATGGATTTCTCTGCTAATTTAGCTGAGGACATGCCAGATGATTTACTAGGCAGGATCGCCAGTGAGCTGATTGGTGAGTTTGATGAGAACAAGAGTGGTAGACAGGAGTGGGAAGATGCTTTCGCTAACGGTTTGGAGTTGTTGGGATTTAGTTACGAAGAAAGGTCACAGCCTTTCAGAGGAGCCAGCGGTGTTACGCACCCCTTGCTTGCAGAGTCCGCCACGCAGTTCCAAGCTCAAGCCTTTAATGAATTGTTGCCGCCCACTGGACCCGTGCGAACAACTGTGCTTGGCTCAAGCACTCCTGAAAAAGAAGACCAAGCTCAACGTGTAAAGGAGTTTATGAACTATTACATAACCTGTATTATGGAAGAGTACACGCCTGAGTTAGATCAGATGTTGTTTTACTTACCGTTAGCAGGTAGTACGTTTAAGAAAGTTTACTATGATGAGAACTTAGACCGAGCTGTAAGTAAGTTTGTGCCTGCAGAAAATTTGATTGTACCGTACAATACGACTGATTTAGAAACTTGTCCTAACATTACACAAGTTTTGAAGATGAGCTTGAATGATTTAAGAAAGAGACAGGTATCTGGTTTTTACAAAGACATACCTGTGATACCAGCTCAGTCTGATTCTGGTAGTTTAGCTGACGAGATTGAGAGAATAGATGGTATGTATCCATCTCAGATAGATTATGACTGTACATTATTGGAGTGTCATGTAGATCTGGATCTTGAAGGTTACGAAGAGATGGACGAGGACGGTGAGCCAACAGGCATCAAGGTACCGTATATTGTTACCATATCACAGGATAATGGCCAGATACTGGCGATTCGCAGGAACTACAAAGAAGATGACAAGAAGAAATCGAAGATACAATATTTTGTACATTACAAGTTTCTTCCAGGCTTTGGTTTTTATGGCTTAGGTTTGATACATACCATTGGAGGTTTATCAAGAACCGCGACTGCTGCGTTGAGACAGTTGATTGATGCAGGTACGTTATCGAACTTGCCAGCAGGATTTAAGGCCCGCGGCCTACGGATCAGGGATGATGATGAGCCTTTACAGCCTGGAGAGTTTAGAGATGTAGATGCCCCAGGGGGTGATATTAAAGCGAGCTTGATGTCATTACCATTCAAGGGACCTGACCAGACTTTGATGAGCTTGTTAGGCTTTGTAGTTAATGCAGGACAACGATTCGCTACCATAACAGATTTAAAAGTAGGCGATGGTAATCAACAGGCAGCCGTGGGTACTACCATAGCGATGTTGGAACAGGGCTCACGAGTCATGTCTGCTGTTCATAAGAGATTGCATTATGCAATGAAGCTAGAGTTCAAGTTGTTATCTAATGTCATGGCAGAGTTTTTACCTGACGAGTATCCGTATAGTATTACAGGTGTCGATGGCAACATAAAAAAAACTGACTTTGATGATCGTGTAGATGTATTACCTGTATCTAATCCTAATATATTTAGTCAGGCACAGAGGATCTCGTTAGCACAAACCAAGATGCAGCTTGCTACAGCTGCGCCTGATATGCACAACTTATATGAAGTATTTAGAGATATGTATGAGGCGTTGGGTGTAAGAGATATTGACAGAATATTGAAGAGAACACCTGAACCTGAAGCTGTACCAAAAGATCCTGCACAGGAGAATATAGATGTTCTTGATCAGATAAGTTTAGTGGCATTTGAAGGACAGGACCACGAAGCTCACATCATGGCACATATGGTTTTTGGCTCTACACCTCTGGTAGCTCAGTCACCACAGATGGCTGTGACTTTACAAAAGCATATCATGGAGCATGTAAAGATAGGAGCTCGTGAACGGGCTGCGGTTGATTTGATACAAGCTGGCGGTGGTGAAGCTGTGTCAGAAGAACAGATGATTGACTTAGAGGCTAAGACAGCTCAGTATGTAGCTGAGGGCATGTCTAGATTGAAAGCCTTGAGTGCTGAACTATCTGGATCAGGCAAGCCTGATCCGTTAGTGCAGTTGAAAGAGAAGGAGTTACAGGTTAAGGCCCAAGCTGAACAGAATGATGCTCAGATTGACAGGCAGAAACTTGGACTTGAAGCGCAGAAGGTTGCACAAAGAGATGCACAGTTTGATAAGAGACTAGAAAGTCAGGAGAAGCAGACTGCGGCAAGGATTAATGCAGCTGAGAGAAGAGAGCAAATGAAACAACAAGGAGGTCAAGGTGGCTAAAAAAGGTGACAAAAGAACTGAAAAAGATTTAAGAGAAGAATATTTTGATGGACCCGCATCAGATACTATGTCTTTTGAAGAGTTTTTAATTAGACAGGGTCATGGTGATAAAGTCAAACCTGTAAAGATGGCAGGCGGCGGTGAGGTTTACAGTGTGCGCGGTGATATGAGTTATTACAAAGACTTGATGTAATGGTTACGGCTTTCATGCTTGCCTGTTATATGAATGGTGTAGCTCAGGGAGCCGTGTATTTCAAGTCTGTCAATGATTGTACTTACTACACAAAATTTTTAAATAAACAAGAGTACAAGAATGAGGTGGGTCAAAGTGTTACATACGAGTGTATTTGTAAATTAGTTCCAAGTGTTAATCCTGATAAGGTAAAAGTATACTGATGGTGCAGAAAAAATTACAAAAAGGTTCTATACTAGATGAATATGATCTTGATGGTGACAACGAAATCACTAATGAAGAACTACAGCAAGCAAAAGAAATCAAAGAAACAGAAACAAAACTTAGAAAAAACTTAGCGCAATTACGCATGGCAAGATACACTTTAATTGGTATGGGTGTATTTACAGTTGCTATGTTTATAGTTCCTATTGAACGTGTTGAAGCCCTAGCAGATATATCTAATTTATTTTACATATCAGGAGCGGGTATTGTTGGCACCTACATGGGGACAAGTGCTTATATGGCAAAGAATGGAGTTAAATAATGTTACAAGCGTTGATAGGTCCAGTAACGGGACTTCTAGATAAATTTATACCTGATGCAGATCAGAAGGCGAAGCTCGCCCACGAGATAGCCACCATGTCTGAAAAACATGCGCAGGAGGCTCTGCTTGCTCAGTTAGAGATTAACAAAGCAGAAGCTGCAAGCGGTTCTATATTTAAGGGCGGCTGGCGACCAGCAGTTGGGTGGGTCTGCGCGATTGCTTTTGCCTATCACTTTATTGTAAAAGATCTAATTATATTTGGTGCGAGTTTTGCGGGTGCAGAACTACCAGAGCTGCCTGAATTTGATATGGGCACACTTTTAACGGTTCTCGGCGGCATGCTTGGAATCGGATCACTCAGAACATACGAAAAGCAGAAAGGACTAACAAAATGAGTTTGTATGAAAATATAAATAAGAAAAGAAAAAGAATAGCTGCAGGTAGTGGCGAAAAGATGAGAAAGAAGGGTTCAAAGGGAGCGCCCACAGCTAAAAACTTTGCACAAGCTAAGAAGACAGCAAAAAAACCAATGAAGAAAAAAAAGATATGATAAGATTAAATTTAGAATTATTTAAATTTTTTAATAAAATTGGTAATTATTTTTACAGAAAACATGTAAAAGGTATACGCCGTGTCACAAGAGGGTGATATTTGTTATATACATAAAATAGCTTTTGTTAAAAAAGAAGTAGAAGAACCAATACCTTTTGCAGGAATTATGAAATTTGTTGAATATAAATGCCCTATGTGCCAAACTACGTCAGATAATATAAGAGATTATAGGACAGAATAGAAAAATATAAGGTTTTTATATAAATGAATGAGATTTATCTTGCACAAGCTGTATTTAGGCTTATAAATGAAAGAAGAGGATTGATTCGGGACACATTAGAATTTGATAATGTAAAAAATATGGAACATTACAAAGGTCTGATGGGAGAGTTAAGATCTTTAAATTATTTAGAAGAAGAAATAAAAAATCTTTTAGATAAAAAAGAACAAGAGGAAGAGTAATGGAAGCAACAGCTACTGAGTTAAACAAAACATATGTAGACCCAAGTGATAGGGTTTTAGACCCTACTTTAATAGAAAGCAGTTTGATAGAGAGAATGCCTCAACCAACAGGATGGAGGCTTTTGATATTACCATATAGAGGTAAAGGTAAAACAGAAGGTGGTATTTTATTACCAGATAAGATTGTAGAAGAGGGACAGGTTTCTACACAAGTTGGCTATGTGTTGAAAGCAGGATCTTTGGCATACAAAGACACAGATAAGTTTCCTACGGGCCCTTGGTGTGCAGAAAAGGATTGGGTAATGTTTGCCCGATATGCAGGATCTCGTTTTAAAATAGATGGCGGAGAAGTGCGAATCTTGAATGATGATGAGATTTTAGCAAAAATAATGGACCCTGAAGACGTTTTACATTATTAATGAGGTAATTATGAGTGGAAAAGAAGCACAAGCAGAGTTAGATTTGGACTTAGGAGAAGAAGAGGGTCCTGATGTTGAGGTTACGGTTGATAAACCAGTTGAAACAGCTGATGTAGAGGTTGATGCCAATGAAACTGAAGATGAATTTAAGAAAAGTGAGAACCAAACTCAAAAAAGGATTAACCGCCTTACGAAAAAAATGCGTGAGGCTGAAAAAAATGCTGATGAAGCGCTTCGGTTTGCAAAACAAAAAGAGCAAGAAAACCAACAGTTAACTCAAAAACTAAATCAAATGGACACCAGTTACGTTGACCAGTACTCTAGTCGCGTAGAATCAGACATGGCTCAAACAGAAGCAGCTCTTAGAAATGCTATGGAGATTGGTGATACAGAGGCAGCGGTAGCTGCTCAAAGAAAAATGACACAGTTAGCCGTAGAAGCCGATAGAGCATCACAGGCTAAGGCTGCTAACGAAAAAAGACAAAAGCAGGCTCCAGCACCGTCTATGGCCCAGCAAACAGCACCTCAAGCACCAGCAAGGCCTGATCCAAAGGCAGAAAGCTGGGCTCAACGGAATGACTGGTTTGGCGAAGATAGCGCTATGACCTATGCAGCTTTTGGTATTCATAAAGAACTTGTCGAACAAGAGGGGATTGACCCAAAGAGCGATGAGTACTATGATACTTTAGATAGACGAATGAAGGAAGAATTTCCTCACAAGTTTAAGGATGGATCTCAGAGTAAACGACCCGCTCAGACGGTTGCTTCTGTTAACAGATCCTCTGGTAACTCTGGGCGCAGTAGTGGGACTAAGGTTAGACTAACTCAAAGACAAGTAGCTATGGCGAAAAAACTGGGAGTAAGTCTAGAACAATACGCAAAATACGTTAAGGAGTAAAATTATGGAAAAGCAAGACGATATGTTTGAAGGTTCTATTAAGAGAACTCCTCGCGCAACACAGACAAGGGAGAAGGCGGCAGCGCGTAAGCCGTGGGCTCCACCATCCATGCTGGATGCACCACCCGCACCAGATGGTTTCAAACACAGATGGGTAAGAGCAGAAACTCGTGGCTTTAACGATACAAAGAATGTTTCCGCAAAGCTTAGAGAAGGTTGGGAACTCGTTAGAGCAGATGAATATCCAGATTTTGAAGCCCCAGTAGTAGATTCGGGTAAATATGAAGGTGTTTTCGGAGTAGGTGGGTTAGTTTTAGCTCGTATGCCTGTAGAAACTATAGCAGAAAGAACTGCATACTTTAATCAAAGGAAAGCAGATCAGATGCAAGCAGTGGATCAGGACATGATGAGAGAAAACGCACATTCAACCATGACGATCAATAGACCTGATCGTCAATCTCGTGTAACCTTTGGCGGTCCTAAAAAAGAATAGGATGGCCCCCATTATTGGAGTAAAATAAAATGGCAAATAATTTAACTGCTGGTTTTGGTCTTCGTCCGATAGGAAAGGTAGGTGGTAATCCATTTAATAATGCCACTACACAGTATGAGATTGCAAATGACTATACAACAGCCATATATAATGGCGGAATTGTTATTCCGTTAGCTGGTGGAACTATTGCTTGTACAGATCAAGCTGTATCTCCATTAGGCGTATTAGGTGGTGTAGAATTTGTAGACTCTACAACTGGAAAAACTACTTTTAAAAACTATTGGCCTGGATCAAACAACGTGAGTGTGGACACAAATTTTCCTGTGAAAGCATTCGTATTTGACGATCCTATGCAACTTTATGTTGTGGTAGCAGATGGCACTAACACAGATAGAGCAACAGCTCTTGCTGATACTTTCGCCAACTGTGACATGGCAAGTGTAAATAATGGTAGCACCATAACAGGTAAATCTAGTGACTTGTTAGACATTAGTACAGCTGCTACTACTAATACATTAGATGTGAGGATTGTTGGTCTTTACGAAGATGAAGCTAATGAAGACTATTCTGCATTAGGTCATCAGTATATCGTAAGATTAAATGGTCACTATAATCTTAACACAAGTGCGGCGGTTGGTACCTTCGCTACAACAGGCATATAGGAAGGGGTTAGAAAATGGCTATCTCAAGAGCACAATTAGCTAAAGAGCTAGAACCTGGACTTAACGCGCTGTTTGGTCTAGAGTACGATCGATATGAAAATGAGCACGCAGAAATATTTGATGAGGAATCATCAGATAGAGCGTTTGAAGAAGAAGTGATGTTAGCAGGCTTTTCAACTGCACCGTCTAAGTCAGAGGGTGGAACAATTAGCTTTGATGACGCACAAGAAACCTTCACTGCAAGATACACACATGAGACTATTGCATTAGCTTTTTCAATTACAGAAGAGGCTATTGAGGATAATCTTTATGACAGACTTGCAGGCCGTTACACAAAAGCGTTAGCAAGATCAATGGCACAGACAAAGCAAATTAAAGCTGCAGCTGTGTTAAACAACGCTTTTACTGCAGGAGCAACTGCAGGCGGTGACGGAGCTGCGTTGTTAAGTAGTTCGCATCCAACAATTAGCGGTAATCAAAGTAACATTTTGTCTACAGCGGCAGACTTAAACGAGACTTCGCTAGAGCAAGCTTTGATTGATATTGCAGGCTTTCAAGATGAAAGAGGCTTGAAAATTGCTGTTAGAGGCACAAAGTTGATAATTCCAAAAGAATTACAATTTATTGCTGAGAGAGTATTAAACAGTAATTTAAGAGTAGGAACTGCAGATAATGATGCAAATGCTATTAAGAACATGGGAATGATACCTGAAGGTGCCGTTGTTAACCATTTCTTAACAGATACAGATGCATTCTTTATCAAGACAGACGCTCCTAACGGTCTAAAATATTTTAACCGTGCAGCTATTAAAACAGCAATGGAAGGTGACTTTGACACTGGAAACATGCGTTTTAAAGCTAGAGAGAGATACAGCTTTGGTTTTTCAGACTGGAGATGTTTATTCGGAACACCTGGTGCAGCGTAGCCTCCAAGCAACTAATTGCATCAGTTTAAGGGCGGCACTTGCCGCCCTTCTTTTTTTGTGTATAATAAATTTAACCTTGACGAAGAATTAACTTCGACATTTGCCAAGACAAGGAGATTGATATGGCTAATACAACTTTTTCGGGTCCAATCCGATCAGAAGGTGGTTTTACAACTGTAAGTAAAAACGCCACAACTGGAGCATTCACAACACAATCAAGCATTGACTCAAGCGGTATAGCGTCTTTTGATGCAAACAAAATGCCTGTAGAAGCTGGCACTGGTATTACAGGCGGCACAGGAACTATTTATAGAAGCTCCGTTATGAGATCAGGTGGTATTATAACAACAAGAATATTAATAGATTTAACTGGTCTAAGATCAACTGCATCTGGTGATATAATTGGTGTGAACGGAACATCTAATGTTTGTCACATAGGACAGATCACAGCTGCTAGAAACGGCACAATCTTAACAGGTAGTATGGAATGTTTTGAAGCGCCTGCAGGTGGTGATCCAGACATTAATGTGCACTCTGCCACAGAGGGCACAGGTGTTGAAGATGGAGCAATTTCTAGTTTGACTGAGACATTGTTGGTTAACGCTGGTGATGCAACATTAGGTAGTAAAGTTTTCTTCACAGCCCTTCCAGCTGCTGATGAGTTCTTATACTTGACACTTGGTGACACGACAGATGCTGATTATACAGCAGGTAAATTGTTAATTGAATTAATGGGTTACGAAGCATAGTTAGGAGAGTAATATGTCGAGTATATCAGATGTACGAGCATTGACAATAAGCGATGAAAACGCTGCGAGTACGACAAGAATAGCAGCTGCCGCTAGACCAACTGCCGCTTTTACATTAGCTAACACTACACATGCAAATGGTACGGCAAGAAATGTTACGGTAACAACAACTGGTACGGGAGATAATGAAAAAACTGTTACGGTTGTTGGAACAGATGTTTTTGGAAATTCTTTGACTGAAGTTATTACTTCAACGGGATCTGCAGAAACAGTAGCAGG
>LUQC01000063.1 GCA_001627925.1 Rhodobacteraceae bacterium REDSEA-S34_B6
ACCCTATACAACCTTTAGAACAAACAAAATTAGAAGAAATCACACCTCATTTAGCAATAATTAATACTGAGCAAATGACCGATATCTCGCAGCTCCCTGATAGTTTTCATTTAAACCTGTCAGCATTTGGTTTGCTCAGCTTTGCAGTGGGTTTGTTTATTGTACATAGTACGATTGGCCTCGCTTTTGAGCAGCGACGGGCCATGATGCGTTCAATGAGATCTATGGGAGTATCACTACGAACACTGATTATCTCCGTCACAACTGAAATGATGATTTTAGCAATGGTTGGTGCGGTTTTTGGGATAGTTTTAGGCTACCTAATCGCCGGTTTTTTACTGCCAGATGTTGCGGCAACCTTACGAGGCCTATACGGCGCAAATATTTCTGGAACACTACAATTAAGACCAGATTGGTGGCTATCAGGTTTGATAATTGCATTGCTTGGAACTAGTTTAGCAATGTCAGCCCAAATTTGGCAGATAACTAAACTGCCCATTTTAACCAGCGCAAAACCTAGGGCTTGGATGGTTGTTACCACTTCATATTTTACTTTGCAGATGAAGGCCTCTGTCGTGTTACTCACTCTGGGCTCAGTTTTTGCAATACTATTTGATGGACTAGTAGCCGGCTTTGCATTTCTAGGTGCTCTACTTATTGCGGCTGCAATAGCACTACCGGCATTTTTAGCATGGTGTCTGAGAAAACTTCAAGAATCTGCTAATACTCCATTGTGGGACTGGTTCTGGGCTGACACACGACAGCAGTTACCAGGTTTAAGTCTTGCGTTAATGGCCTTGTTACTTGCTGTATCAGCTAACATCGGGGTTTCAACTATGGTTTCAAGTTTCAGGTTAACGTTTATCAGTTTTTTAGATCAACGTCTTGCACCAGAACTTTTTTTACAAGTAGCTAATAAAGATCAAAGCTTTGAATTAAATACCTTCCTTTCAGAACGTGGTATTGAAGTTTTACCATTGGTGTCCGTTGAAACAGTAATATCTAAGCAACCAGTTGAACTCTTTGGCATCAAAATTGGAGATACTTATAGAGAGAATTGGCGTTTTCTCGATGCCGTTGAAAATCCATGGGATAGAGTGCAGTTGGGTAAAGCTATCATAGTTAATGAGCAATTTGCACACCGAACAAATCTTTGGGTGGGTGATCAGGTTAATATTAGTCCTAATTTTACGCTACCAATTGCTGCTATTGTTGGAGACTATGGGAACCCTAAAGGCCAAGTAATAGTTAATGAAAAATTATTCAGTAATTTATTTCCCCAACTATACCCGGCTCGCTTTGGTATTAGGACAGATAACCCGGCCGAGCTGCAGTCTCAAATAATAAATCAAATCGGTATCGATAAAAATTCGATTATAGATCAAAAGTCACTAAAAGCATTTTCAATGGAAGTTTTTGAGAGAACATTTCTTGTTACCTCTGCCTTAAACATTCTAACACTTGGAGTAGCCAGCTTCGCCATTTTAATGAGCTTACTCACCTTGGCTGACAGACGGATCCCACAGCTTTCCCCAGTTTGGGCATTGGGACTTACTCGGTCACAATTAGGAAAACTAGAGCTTGTCCGTGCAGTCTTACTTGCTTTATTCGTGGTTATTTTCTCTATACCAACAGGTTTGGTGCTCGCATGGGTACTATTGAATGTGATCAACGTAAAAGCCTTTGGCTGGCAGTTACCAATGTTTATATTCCCATTTGAATACCTTAAGCTTGGCTTATACGCGGTATGTGCTGCGTTTCTGGCGGCGACATGGCCAAGCCTAAGACTAATCAAAACGCCTCCAAGCGATTTATTGAAGGTTTTTGCGAGTGAACGTTAAGCTTCTAATTTTATTGGTCCTTTTACCCTGTAATTTAATAGCCCAAAGTTTTTCAGGTCTAGGAAGTACAGCGGAAGGTTTTACTAACCCTATACCGAATAAAAGTTTTAACTTTCCTTCGGACCACGGATCACACAACGAATACAGAGTAGAGTGGTGGTACCTCACGGCAAATTTAATAGGTGAGGACGGAACACCTTATGGTATCCAATGGACTCTTTTTCGCACAGCGCGCTCACCAACTGAAGGGAATAGTTGGCTTTCTAATCAAATCTGGTTCGCCCATGCAGCGGTTACCACGCCCAAAGAACATTTCACCACAGAACGGTTTGCCCGAGGGGGAATTGGCCAAGCTGGCGTCAATGCTGAACCTTTTGAGGCTTGGATTGATGAATGGTCATTGCGTGGAGAGAATTTTGACGAATTAAGCTTAACAGCCACGGGGTCAAATTTTTCGTACCGCATGTCTTTAGAAGCAACCGGGCCATTAGTTTTTCATGGTGATAAAGGCTACTCAATAAAGTCATCTGAGGGACAAGCAAGTTATTACTACTCTCAACCTTTTTTTAAGATTGAAGGCACTCTCACACTTCCAGAAGGGGCTATTAATGTATCGGGACGTGCGTGGCTGGACCGTGAGTGGTCATCTCAACCTCTGTCTGAAAATCAATCAGGATGGGATTGGTTTTCACTTTCGCTTGACGACGGAGTTAAATTAATGGGCTTTCAACTTCGTCAGACTGATGGTTCAACTTTCAGTTCATCATCTTGGATTGAGCCAGACGGTTCATTAACCTCATACGGAAACAAGGAATTTGTAGCGAAGCCACTTAATTTACACACCGTGGGAGAAAAAAAACTTCCAACGCGTTGGCGCTTGTTACTTAAGGATAAAAATGTTGATGTAACAGTCAAGGCAATAAACCCAAATGCTTGGATGAACCTTTCAATCCCCTACTGGGAAGGCCCCGTAGAGATCTCCGGAAGTCATTCGGGAAGAGGGTATTTGGAAATGACGGGCTATTAAAAAATACCCGCTTTCAAACGACATTGAAGTCGCAATTGGAAAAGATACTAAGAAGTCAGAATTATATCTTCTAACCCAATTATACCGAAGGCTCCTTTAAAATGACGATAGAACTAGATAAGATAGTATCTAAGTACCGCGACAAAGGGTTTGTTTCAGGGCTGCCTGTATTCTCAAGAACTGAAACGGACGAAATACTAAATTACATAGAAGGTCTTGAAGAAAAGCACAAAAAGGGTGCTGGTGGGCATTCCCTTAATCAATTTTTTCGTGTAAATGGGCACGTAGTTATTCCAAAGCTTGCCGAAATAGCACGCAACACAACTATCTTGGACATTATTGAAGCTTTACTTGGGCCTAATCTATTAGCTTGGTCAGTTGAATTATTCATTAAAGAACCAAACAGTGCAAAAACTGTTTCTTGGCATCAAGACATAACTTATTGGGGCATGGGTGAGACAGATGACGAAATTACCGCTTGGCTTGCCTTGTCTGATGTGAGCATTGAAGCCGGCTGCATGCGCTTTATCCCAGGAAGCCATAGAGAAGGCTTAGTCGAACATCGCGATACATTTGATAAAAATAACCTATTATCAAGAGGACAGGAAATTTCAAATGTGAAAGAAGAAGATGCTGAGTTCGGACCACTACTGCCTGGAGAAATATCTTTACACCATGGAAGATGCTTTCACGCCTCGGGTAAAAACAGATCTAAAAATAGGCGTGTTGGGATAGCAATTCGATACGTGACACCAGAGGTCAGAGATCATGCCCCTGGACGTGATTGGGCCATGCCTGTACGGGGCGAAATACCTAGGGGTGGATGGGATTGCATTGCAGGACCTCGTGGTCTTTTTCATCCAAATGATTTAATGCTTTACGATCGCATTCTGGCTGGACAATCAAAGACACTTTCAGAAGGTGCTCGTAACCAAGTCAAACTTTATGGATCGTGAACTGAAAAAGATGGATAAAAAAGTAAATTTTACTGCGATGAAGAATGGAACCCGTGAAGATTATCAACTTTTAGCGGAATTAGAAAAGCCATTCTTATCTCTTACCGCAGATAGAGTTCTAAACGAACTACGTGAAGCAGGAAATGCCACTCTTGAGGGGTATAAGATTACACGTCTCGAGCATGGCTTACAATCAGGCACTCGTGCAATGCGTGATGGAGCGGATATAGACTGGATTGTTGGAGCTCTTCTTCATGATATCGGTGACGGACTAGCACCTCAGAACCACGACCGTATGTCAGCAGAAGTTATCAGACCATTCGTTAGATGGGATGTTGCTTGGACAGTTGAACATCATGGCATTTTTCAAATGATATATTATGCCCATCATTACAATTGGGACCGCAATGCGAGAGACAAATTTCGAAATCATCCTCTTTTTAAGACCTGTGAGGAATTTTGTGAACGCTGGGATCAATCAAGTTTTGACCCCGACTACCCAACGGAACCATTAGAAACCTTTGAACCAATGGTAAGACAGGTATTCAATAGAAAGGCATATGACCCGGCAGTACTTCGTGAGGGATTTATATCATCTCTTACCAGAAAAGACGAGAAAATGCGCTCTATATAGATCAGTAAAATGGGCGAACTAGGCTCCATATCATTTACGGCACGTAATTCTCCTGTTAGATTTTTTCAAATTTTGCCAGTGTACTTTGACTTAGTTCTTTGCATATAGGATAGGTTATTCGACTATAGTGGCAAAATTTAAGGTATGGGGGAAATATGCAAATATCAGAAAATGATCTTGCTGATGCAAGGCAATCTTGGGGTGATGGCCTGATTAAAATTTCACAAATATTCGAGAGTAGTGGTATAGATGAGGCCAAGTCCTTCGCAAGTAGTCTTACAGACAATCTTTATGGCTTTGATTTTGGTCCAATATTATTCAAACCAACATTAAGCGGTGGCGCTCAAACATTTCGACAAGATAAAGAAGGCACCTTATCATATTTTGTTGGACAAAACCCAAAGTACCCAAAAGATACTGGATTTGGCCTTAAATATTGGAGAGATGTTCGCTTTGATACTTCCAACATATTTATTGAAGATACCGTCGCGATGTGGATGGGGTGGGTATCTTTTGAAGATAAGGATGGAAATATTACCAAAGTTGATAAAAGCTGGGGCTATAAAAAAGATTCCAAAGGTAATCTTAAGATAATCCTACACCACTCTTCCCTTCCATATAAAGATTAGCGCACTTTGCAAAATATGACCTTTATTCTAAGAAACGCGGAAATAACTATAGAAAATGCCAATTAAATATTCTCGTAAAGATTTCCCAGAAGGATTTAAATTTGGAGCAGCAACTGCTGCTTACCAAATAGAGGGTTCAGAAAATGGAAACTGTGGAACCTGTCATTGGGATACCTTCTCTACGACACCTGGAAATGTAAATAATGGAGAAAACGGCTCTATTGCGTGTGATCATTTTCATCGTTTTGAAGAGGATTTAGATTTAGTAAAAGCTGGCGGGTTCGACTCCTATAGATTTTCCACATCTTGGGCTAGAGTAATGCCTGATGGTAAAACAATAAACAAAGATGGTTTAGACTACTATGATCGTTTAGCAGACGCTATTTGCGAACGAAATTTACTGCCAAACCTTACGCTTTATCACTGGGAATTACCATCGGCATTGGCTGATATCGGAGGCTGGGCAAATCGTGAAACAGCAAAACGATTTGTTGATCATACTAATGCTGTTATTAAATGTATTGGAGACCGCATGGACGCGGTTGCAACTATCAATGAGCCGTGGTGTGTAGCCTGGTTGAGTTACTTCCTTGGTCATCATGCGCCTGGTTTGAGAGATATACGAGCTGCAGCTAGAGCTATGCATCATGTCTTACTTGCACATGGACTTTCAATTGATGCAATGCGTTCGTTGGGGACTTCAAATATCGGTATTGTTCTCAATCTTACGGAAGTACAGCAAGCGAGCGATACTCAATCGGATGTATCTGCAAAAGATCGCCTAGATGGAATCCACAATAGATGGTTTTTGGATGCAATATTCAAAGCGGAATATCCCGATGATATTCTTAAAGATCTTATTCATTTTATGCCCACAAATCTCGAAGATGATATGACGCTAATTTCTTCATCAATCGATTGGATAGGTATAAATTACTATACAAGAACAATAGTAGCCGAAGATGCAAACGAGCCTTGGCCATCTATAAAAGAGATTAAAGGTCCATTGCAACAGACCCAAATGGGTTGGGAAATCTATCCAGATGGTCTAAAAAGTTCATTAGTACGGGTGAGTAGGGAGTATACCGGTGAGCTTCCAATGCTAGTTACTGAAAATGGTATGGCGTGGAAAGACACAGTATTAAATGAAAAAGTCTTTGACCCAATTCGCGCAGACTATATTTCGTCTCATCTAAGTGCTGCTAAAGCAGCAATTGATCAAGGAGTAAATTTAAAAGGTTTTTTTTACTGGTCTCTACTGGATAATTTTGAATGGGCCTTTGGATACGAAAAGCGCTTTGGACTAGTTCATGTAGACTTTGAAACACAAAAACGAACCCCCAAAGCATCTTTTCATGACTTGGCGCTGGCGTTAACCTCTTGATATTACTTTAGATGTGCCAATCCAAACTCCTTGTCGAAAAGCAAAAGTAGATAACATTAAACAAGCATAAACACGAAAGCAAAGAATTGTTTTGAATAATTATGAAATTACACGCTTAGATTATGGAGTCACTAGATTTCGCGAGAAATTTATCTCAGCTGATTGGCGCTGTAATATCTGGCACATTCAGGGTCGTGAGAGAGACCTAATAATTGATACAGGTTTCGGGCTGTCCTCACTATCAGCGGCTATTACAGAAATATCTGATCGACCAATCATTGCAGTTTGCACCCATAGCCATCATGACCATGCAGGAGGACTTTGTCAGTTCGAAAATAGATGCGGCCACCACGCAGAGGCAAAGATCTTTGCCGAGCCATCCAGAAAAGCTATTGTTGCCGATCTTCTTGATGCATCGGTAATTCGCAAATTACCCTATGAAGGATTTGATATTGAAACCTGGTGTTATCAACCTGCACCATTAACTGGGCTGATCGATGATGGTGATATTATTGATCTTGGTGACCGCCATTTTCATATCGTTCATGTGCCCGGGCATTCACCAGGATCAGTTGCGATATTTGAACCGAAAACTGGGATAATCTTAACAGGAGATGCAATCTACGATGGGGTGCTTTATGACCATCTTTTTCATTCAGTTCCAGATCAACTAGTAGAGAGCCTAAATAAGATACTTTCAATGGATTTTAATATCGTCCATGCAGGACATTTTCACAGTTTTGATAAAGACAGAGCTAAGATTATTGTGAGTGAGTACATGGATGGCAAGAGAAGCATGCTTTGCCCTATTTCTTAAAGAAAGAGAAGCCAGACATCCTCGAAATTTTAGTTAGACGAATATTATACTACAGGGCAATATATGAATTTACACTATTCAATGGTAAGTTTTTAGTCCATTGTAAATTTTTGTTTTAGACTTACTTAACGATCTAGTAAATATTGCGGCTAGGGAGACATAGAAATGGTAAATTTGCAGGAAGAAAAGGATCTAGAGAATAACGTTTCAATAAGTGCCAGAAGATATGAAGAGTCTCCATTTATTCAGCGTCATGATACAAAAAATATGGTCCGAGGGGTATACGCTGGAAGATTCTTTGCAGTTTACAATGGTGAAGATTATCTAGCCAAATACTGGACCCTGCGCCGCAAAGCGTTGATCTTCGATGTACCCGAAAAGCCAGTTGAAATTTCTGGTCCAGATGCAATCCCATTTCTTAATAAAGTCCTGACCCGTAAAATTTCTACGGTTAAAGAGGGTCGCGGCTATTACGCACTGGCCTGTACACCACAAGGTGGTATTTTCATGGATGGCGTATTGTTTAAACTAGGTGACAATCGCTTCTGGTATGTCCAGGCAGATGGACCATTTGAAACATGGCTAATGGCACACAGCGATGGCTTTGATGTTAAAATTTCTGATCCTCATTCAAGAGTAATTCAAATTCAAGGCCCCAAGTCGATTGAAATTATGAATGCAGCATCTGAGGGACAGATTAACGAAAATATGAAATATTATCAATCTGGGTATTTTGAACTGGGGGGGCAAAAGCTATACGTCTCACGTTCTGGATTTACAAATGAACTTGGATTTGAGATTTACTGTGATGGTAAAAATACAGATCATCTCCGGCTTTGGGACCATCTGGTAGAGGCAGGTGCCCCTTTCGGGATGGAGTTTTCATCGACCCGAGCCATGACGATACGCCGTATCGAAGGCGGCATTCTCGGCAATACTACTGACATGGACACAACTATGACACCTTACGAAGCAGGCTTGGGTGATTTTGTACATATGGAAAAGGATAATTTTATTGGTCGATCTGCTTTGTTAGATGCAGATAAACGAACTGTTCTATTGGGATTAACCTGCAGCACAGCAACGCCAGCATCAGGAAGTATAATCTTCGACGGGGAAACCCAAGTCGGCCGTATCACTGCAGGAGTGCCATCTCCAACTCTTGGATTGGGAATTGGTTACGCTCGGTTTTTTAATCCTGGTGAATGGACTGGCCGAACAATGACCCTTCAACTACCTGATGGGAGTCGGCATTCATCTACAATCGTAGAAACTCCATTCTTTGACAAAGAGCACCATATTGTCCGCGGTATTGATAGAAATATCCCATAACGAGCTGGGTTCACTAAAGACCATGAAGAGTTTTTGTTTCTAAATAATCCTCAAGGCCCATCAAACCTCCTTCACGGCCATTGCCTGATTGCTTGTAACCGCCGAACGGGGTACCGTATTCAATGCCACCACCATTTATATGCACGGCACCCGCTTTAAGCTTGGCAGAAACTCGTTCTTTACGATCTGGATCACCAGTCTGCAAATATGCGGCAAGCCCGTAGGGTGTATCATTGGCGATAGCAACGGCGTCACTTTCATTTTCAAATGGGATTATCACTAGTACAGGACCAAATATTTCTTCCTGAGCGATTCTCATGTCATTCGAAACATCTGAAAAGATTGTTGGTTTAACAAACCAGCCCTTATCCATACCCTCTGGTTTCCCTAAACCTCCTGCTAACAATGTTGCTCCTTCATCGATCCCAACCTTGATCATTCTCTGAACTCGTTCAAATTGAAGCTTGTCAAATAAAGGACCAATATGGTCCCCTTCCTCAGCTGGGTTACCAACATTTGTCTGTTCAGCTGCTCGCTTTGCAATACTAAGGACATCATCGTAACAAGCACGTTCAACCAACAATCGTGTAGGGGCATCGCAGGATTGACCTGTATTGAACATGCACTCATCCACAGAAGCGATAACTCGTTCTTCAAGATCACAATCAGCAAAAACAAGGTTTGGCGATTTACCGCCAAGTTCAAGTGTGACACGCTTAACGGTTTCTGCTGCATCACACGTGACAGCAGTACCCGCTCGAGTTGAGCCAGTAAATGACATCATCTGAATATCTGGATGCTGAGACATTGCCGTCCCCACTACTGGACCCTCTCCATGGACAAGATTAAACACCCCTTTTGGGTAGCCTGCCTCATTTAAAATTTCTGCGTAAATCATGGCGGAGATCGGGGTATATTCACTCGGCTTTAAAATACAAGTACACCCAGTTGCCAATGCAGGTAGAACTTTCAAGGTAATTTGGTTTATTGGCCAATTCCATGGCGTGATTAGCCCACAAACGCCAATCGGCTCACGAACTATAATATCACCATTTTTTAATTTGCTACGCTCATCATAATCTTCAAGCGCATCGATAAACCCCTTGAGGTGCCCAATCGCAGCATCTGCTTGGGCACTCCTTGCCATCGTTATCGGGGCACCCATTTCCATGCTCATAGCCTGAGCTAAGTCTTCCAAGCGGCGGTCTGTGATCATCAGTACAGCTTTTAAGAGATCTAATCGATCTTTCTTACTGAACTGGGAGAATTTTCCAAAAGCTGAACTTGCAGCTGCTACGGCTCGATCAACATCTTCGGCATTACCAAGTGCAACATTACCAATTTTTTCCTCAGTTGCCGGGTTGAATACCTGCATTGTTTGGGTCGATATTGGATCAACCCATTGACCGTCTATATAAAATTTTCTCAAGTTTTCCATTACTAGTTGCTTCCATCTACTCAATCTGAAGATCTAGATCTTTTTGTCTCTTATAACTCCATGCTTGGGTCATCCTGTCTGCTGTCATGGCAATAATCGCAAGCCCAATTCCAGCAATGAGGCCTAATCCAAAATTTCCATCGCTCAAACCTATATAAACGATTTGCTCAAGCCCATTTGTTCCAACTAGCGCTGCTATAACAAGCATAGCTATTCCATACATAATAGTTTGATTCAGGCCTAGCATCATAACCGGTAAAGCCAACGGTATCTTTACAGTCCATAATAACTGTTGCTTAGAGCAGCCCATCATCTTTGCAGCCTCGATAACACCCTCGGGAAGGTTGCGCAAACCATGTTCCGTGTAACGGATAGACGGAACGATTGCATACGCAATAATTGCTAGCAGAGCGGTGAATTCACCAATTTTAAAGATCATTACAAAAGGGATCAGAATGACAAACAACGGCATAGTTTGAAGAGTATCATTGATCGGTCGCAAAATAGCTGACACCGTTGAATTATGTGCAGCCCATATCCCGAGCCCGGAACCCAGCGCAAAAGAAAGTATAACTGCGATACTACACAAATAGAGGGATAACATGGCCTCAGGCCAAATACCACTGACAACAAGAAAGCCTAGCCCGAGGAAAGTGCCTACGCCAAGAGTTAATCCTCCAAGTTTCCATGCTAAATATGTGTAGATGATCAGAATTGCTGGCCACGGCATTTTTGTGAGACCAATAAAAAAGAAAATCGCAAAAAGTAACAGCATGAAACCGAGCTGCATGTTGAAGCGAACACCACACCAAATCGATAGCCCAGTCATAGCGATTGCATAACAAACTGAGTGCCAAGTCTGCAATTCAAAGCCCCATGTAAATGGACTTACTGAGCCCTGAAGACCAATTTTTGCTGGAAGCATAACAAAGAAAAACGCCATAGTCTTTATCGTCTCTATAGCCGCCCGGTAATTTATGATTATATATTCAAGACCTTCGTTCATGCTGCGCGCTGGACTAAGTTCAAGCTCTCGAGGCCAAACATCAAGCGCAGGTATAAACCTAGAGAGGAAGAAAAATATCATAGTTCCGCCAATAACTATGAGCCCATACCGCAACATAGGTGCGCTATATCTCGGTTGATAATCACTAGAATTTTTGGCGAACCCATAGGTTGCACGATCAATGAGTATGGCCATGAGCGCAATAACCAATCCTGCAAGCAGACTTTCACCAAATTGAGCTTTACGAATTTGTGATAGCACTTCCCATCCTATATCTGCTGTACCACCTATAATTGAGGCAATTATCACCATACTAAGCGATGCCATTGTCGTCTGATTAACACCCAAAAGAAGCTGCCTTTTTGTACTTGGAATACGAACCTGCCAAAACAACTGACGGTGTGTAGCACCCGACATAAGGCCAGATTCAATGACCTCACCAGGTACTCGGCCGAGCCCAACAATCACATTTCTCGCCATTGGTGGGAAGGAATATAGAATACTAGCAATGAGCCCTACGACTGTACCAAAGCCAAACAGCATTAAAATTAGCAGAAGATAGGCAAATGCTGGAACGGTTTGTAGTATATCCAGCATTGGCATTATTATTCTTTTAGCAGCTTGCGACTGAAACGCCCAAACACCAAAACCAAAACCGATTAGCACGGCAAGAGGAACCGAAATGGCGACTAGTGAAAGTGTATTCATGCTTTCAGACCAATAGCCTATAATTACCATATAAAGGCATGATATCAGAGCAAATAAAGAGAGCCGCCAACCCGCTGCAATAAACGCAAACATACAGATCAGGAAACTAATCACAGCCCAGGGTAAAGATTGTAATACTATGCGAACACCATCAATAGGCCATTCAAGCAGCCAGGATACACCTCTAAAAAACCAACCAAAATAAGTAATCAGAAAACCCATCCCAGAATTCAGCCAACGATCAAATGGAATGACCAAATCCTTCGGATAATTTGTCAACCATTTAAGGTGATCCTGCAAAACGATCAACGCTAACGTAATAAGAATGATACCTAGCCAAGGTAAAAAGCCAGGATCTAGTTTAAGCTTACTCATTTTGTTCCTTTGACCTGTGCTGGTGGCACATTGCTACTGTTCGCAAGTGCTTCCAGAACACCGCTTGCCGTAGCAATTCCAATTATCGAGCCGTCTTCGGCTTCAACGGCAACTCCTTTATCATTCTTGGCAAGATATCCAAGCAAACTATCGATCTGTGTAGCTGCAGGTACTCGACCCAGTCCTCTCACAGATGTAGAAGTTTTATGGCAAACGTCTGATGCACACAGCACAGACTCCCAAGGCACATCGGTTGTAAACTCTCTGACATAATCATCGACAGGGTTAAGGATCAAATCAACAGGACGGCCAATTTGAACAATCATGCCGTCACGCATTATGGCCATTCGATCAGCTAATCGTAGGGCCTCCTGAAAATCATGGGTAATAAAGACAATAGATTTTTGAAGTTTTGATTGGATACGAAGAAACTCATCCTGCATTCGTTTCCGGATTAATGGATCAAGAGCAGAAAAAGGTTCATCAAGTAACCAAATATCAGGCTCCACAGCAAGTGACCTCGCAATACCAACGCGTTGCTGTTGGCCTCCTGATAATTCATTTGGAAAATTATTTTCGCGGCCCTGCAAACCAACTAGCTCGATAACTCTCTCAGCTTGAGCATACCGATCTGCCTTTTCGATACCCTGAAGCTTCAATGGAAATGCTATATTATCAATCACGTTAAGATGCGGCATAAGACCAAAGCTCTGAAATACCATACCCATTTTGTGACGGCGAATTTCTATGAGCTCTTCTGCTGATTTTTCAAGTAAATTTTCGCCATCAAGAATGATATCACCAGCTGTTGGTTCAACCAACCTAGATAGGCAACGGACGATTGTTGATTTACCGGAGCCAGAAAGGCCCATTATAACGAAAATTTCTCCAGCATAAACGTCAAAGCTAACATCAGCATTGGCAACAATGTGCTCACTTTTCAGGATTTTTTTTACATGTGCCTGCGTATCATCAACGTTGCCGTTTCCATCCATAAAAAATGAATCAGAAGTATCACCGTAAATTTTCCATACGTTGCGGCATGATAGCTTTACAGCTTGACCAGCATCATGATTCTCCACGCGGCGTCCTCCCAATAAAACTTGACCCACTAACAGAGGTGCTTAAATCTGATTACACACAGATCAAATCCATAATGCAAATTAAATTACATTAAAATTTTATAAGAAGTAACGAACGGCAGAAGTTTCTGCCGTTCGAACAAATTCTAAGTATGTAACCAAATTACATCGCAGCTTCGATCCAAGGCCTCCACAAAGCCTCATTCGTTTTCAGCCATTCCTTGGCTACATCCTCAACATCTCTCCCGTTGTTATCAACTTCAAAAATAGCCCAGTTTTCGTCCTCATTAGTGAGTTTGAAATTCGAAACCATTTTAAATGCAGCCGGCCATTTTGCTTCAAAACCGCCCCAGACTACTTTGTGAACAGCAGCCTGTTGGAAGCCACACGCAGTTTCTTTTTGTTGGGTCTCTTCAACACACTCACCGTCTACTGGATTCCATTCGACAAAGTTCAAATCTAGATCGGCAAAAATCCAGTGTGGTTGCCAAATCATCATCAGGATTGGATCCTGTGCTGCATAAGCTGACTTCAATTCAGCCATCATAGCACCTTCGCTTCCGCCTGGAATAGGTTCAAGCGGCATTTCAAGGCTCGCCACTAGATCGCGGGAACGAGTACCCCAATCCGCTGGATAAGTTATAACTCTGCCATTGGGAAAAGTTGCAGCTGTAGCAAACGCCTGCTGACATTCATAAAGCGCCATATAATTTGGAAGACCTGGACATTTCTCTTCCATATATGGTGGATAGACCCAACCCTCCTTAGGATCGAGACCCAGATCGCCAACTACTACAATCTCTCCTTTATCTACAAAATTAGGATAAAGATCACCAACATTGTTGGTCCAAACTTCCGTTTGAAGATGAAGATTACCCTGAGCGATTCCTGGATGCTGTGGTAATGCACCAGCACTCACATATTCAATGTTATAGCCCATCTCCTTGAGCAACTCACCGACTACCTCTGTGGAAAACAACTGACCTGTCCAGTCATTCTTAATAACTTTGATAGGATCGGAAGACTCCGGCACATTTCCAGCTACAGCCACTCCATTGACAAAAGCAACTATCGAAGCGGCAAGAGCCGCAATTTTCAACTTTTTAAACATTATTCCTCCCTTTCAACACACGACGATGTTCTATCAGCGATGATTCAAAACTTTCCTGTGGTATAGAAACTTTCTCTTAGAAAGTATTATAAGTCAATAGTGTTGAGTTGACCTCTCACTTCAGTGCAGTTATCCCTTAAAAAGGTCCTAATTTATGTGATATTTTAAAAATGCAGGCGCGATCCATTAGTTCAATCAGAAGAACAGAGCTCTCACAAGCAGCATTTGAAGCGGTCATCAGATATGGTTTACGAGGCACAACACTTGAGAAAGTTGGCGAAATAGCCGGCGTATCAAAAGGCGTTGTTCTTCATCACTTTAAGGACAAAAGCGCATTACTTGAGGCTGTTTTTAGACGCTCAAATTCAGTATTAAATATGTCTCTATTGCGTCTTTATCGGCACGCTGAAAGTCCATATGAAAGATTTTGGGCCATTGCTTACGCAAACTTTTCAGAAACAATTTACAATCGGGAAGTCTGCCAAGCCTGGGTATCTCTCTTAGCAGAAGTTCCCCACAATGCCATGTGTCAAAGAGTACAGGCAGCCAACAATGCTCGTATTAAAAGTAATTTATCGCATGAACTTAGGCATTTTCTTGAGGGGGACAGAGCGCCGGATGTCGCCAATCTTCTTGGCACCTTAATTGATGGCATATGGGTGCGTGCGGGATTATTTGCCATCACACCTGATTGCGAAAAGGCACTCAATGAATTTGAGTTTACTACACTCTATCTTGTAGGGGCATCTTTAGACGAAGAAAAACATCACAAAGATGCTCGCGAGAAAATCAAAACCATCGCTAAGATCGCCCTCGGTCCAGAGCTATTTCGACCTCAATAAATGTTTGCTTAGTCAGCAGAACTATTCTTAACAGATCGATTTCTAATAATCTCAGACAATGGTTCGAGCACACTTGCCGATATTATCAAGATAATACCAAGGCTTTCTCTAATACCGAACGGTTCGTTGGCAAACAGTGCAGCTGTGATAGACCCAAAGATTATTTCAGTCATCATTAGTAAGCCAACAAGGCCTGGACTGACGTACTTTGGACCCCACAATGACGCAAAAGCCCCCGGGATAACAAAAATAGCCATAAAAGCAAAAAGCCAAGGTAGAATACCAAATATTTTTTCAATTGATGGAAATTGATTAGCATCTAAAAAAGAACATAAAATGAGAGAAGCAATCAAGCTCCAGAAAAAAAAGCCGATTGTCATATCCACCGCTGAATGCCCTTCATGCTTGCGTATACGAATGGTAGCAATCGCCCATATAATTCCAGAAAGAATACCTAACCAATCACCAACGTTTTTAGGGATGGGAAAGTTTTGCCCCAAACCGAAAATGATCAACATCCCCATTATTGCAAGAATTATGGCAAGAATGCGCTGCCATGTAATGGTTTCGTGAAGAATTATGGCTGCCAACAATGTGCTCCAAACAGGTGTCAAATAGAAAAGGAGCATTGCACGAACAACGTCAGTGTAAAGAAATGCAAGCGTGTAACAGAGCAAAGCAACACCCGAAAGAATGGCAGTAATTTGAAGACTAATGCCTGCAATTTTTATTGATTTAAATCTTAAGATCGTTACTGGCAAAAGAAGTATCGTAGGAACAGCGAACCAAATGGTTGAACTCCATAACCCATGAATACCAGCATCATTGATGGCGCGCACTGGGATCCAGAAAATTCCCCAAATAGCCCCTGCATAGAGGCAAGCAAAGCGAGCCAAGGCTATCGTAGACCATTTTTCCATTAATCATTCATGCCTGTATGCAAACCTTATGTAAACTAACTATTGGTAAGTTAATTGTCAAAGGGTCAGTTTTAGATTAAGCTTATTTTAACTAGTAGAATTGTTAACTGCTGTTTTTACGAATTGCGAGAGAATTAATGAAGTATGATTTTATAATTGTTGGCGCCGGTTCGGCTGGCTGTGTGCTAGCAAATCGTCTCACCGAAGACGGTAGAAATCGTGTTCTTCTCGTTGAAGCTGGACCAAAAAACAATGCTTTGTCTCTTAAAATTCCAGCTGCAGTTCTAAAAAATCTCCAAACTACCAAATATAACTGGGCCTACCAAGGTGAACCTGAACCTGAATTGGGAGGACGTACAATCACCCATGATCGTGGCAAAACACTGGGCGGGTCCTCATCTATAAACGGGCTATGCTTTATTCGAGGTCATGCACTAGATTTTGAGGGGTGGCGACAATCGGGCTGCGAGGGCTGGGGCTATGCAGACGTGTTGCCTTATTTCAAACGCCTTGAGAATTACTCTGGAGGTGCGAGCGAATATCGGGGCGGTAATGGTCCTTTAGCAGTTCACAGGCCCAAACCTCAAAACCCTTTATATAAGGCATTTATCGACGCTGGTAGTGAAGCAGGCTATCCAGTCACCGATGATATCTGCGGGTATCGCCAAGAAGGTTTTGGTGTTTTTGATATGAGCATCGATAATGGCGAGAGAAACAGCACGGCAAAGGCCTATCTTGATCCAGCCCGACCAAGACAAAATCTAAAAGTTATAACCGATGCGCAAGTTCAAAAGATTCTTTTTAATGGCAATGAAGCTATTGGTATTAGCTACAAGAAAGCAAATGGAGAGACCATTAAAGTTGAGGCATCGCAAGAAGTCATTCTAAGTGCAGGTGCAGTTGGCAGTCCACAGTTGTTGATGTTATCGGGAGTAGGCCCCGCTTCACATCTAAAGGAACATAACATTCCTGTTGTTGCCGACCTGCCAGGCGTTGGCCAAAACCTTAACGATCATCCTGATTTTGTCCTCAAATTTCAATGCCTAAAGCCGATTTCTATTTGGCCCCAGACCCGGCTCATTGGTCGAACATTAGCTGGGATGCGCTGGATCTTACGCCGTGATGGTATCTGTGCCTCAAATCAATTCGAAGCTGTAGCCTGTGTACGATCAGGAGCCGGAGTTGAATATCCTGATATTCAATTAACGCTTTCACCCGCGGCAGTAGATGACCAGACATGGAAACCTTTACCTGAGCATGCTTTTCAAATCCATGTTGGACTGATGCGTAACTTCAGTCGAGGCAATATCACTCTCCGGAATGATGATCCCGCAACACCACCACGAATTCTAGCAAATTATTTGAAGGACCCTCGCGATCGTGACCTTTTACGCAAAGGCATAAGGATTGTGCGCGAGATTGTGAACCAACCTGCGTTCAAGCCATTTTGCGGTAAAGAAATTTATCCTAACAACAACGCACAATCCGATAGTGAGTTAGATGTCTGTCTTGAAGAAAAACTTAATACACAATGGCATCTTTCCGGGACTGCTCGTATGGGAGCTAGTAACAACCGCGAAGCAGTGGTCGATCCGAATGGTTTGGTTCATGGCATCTCAAAGCTACGAATTATAGATGCATCAATCATGCCTGCGGCAACCAATGGAAATACAAACAGTCCCACCATAATGATTGCCGAAAAACTTAGTGACTCTGTTCTAGGGAAACCACCTCTTGATCGAATAGAGGTGCCAGTATGGCAAAACAAAAATTACGAAACTTGCCAGCGTTAATGCTTGTTAGAGGAATTAAGAAATGATTGCATACGTGATGGTTGGGACAAACAACCTGGAAAGTGCAGTTAAATTTTATGATCAATTAATGCCAAAAATGAATATGATCCGTGTAGAACTTAGTAACGATTTTGCTGCTTACTCTCTTCTAAACAAGCCAGAAAATATTGAATTTTATATAACCAAACCCTTTGACGGTAACCAAGCAAATTTTGGAAACGGGACTATGATCGCATTTTCGGTAGAAACCGCTGAAATCGTAGCAAACTGTCATAGAGCAGGTATTGATGCAGGAGGAAAGGATGAGGGCGCTCCAGGTTATCGACCTGCGGATGGAAATATATACTATGCCTATGTTCGAGATCTCGACGGAAACAAACTCTGTTTCGTACATGACAAAGGGTGTTCATGATGACTAAACCTGGGCTAGCCCTCCCTAATTTAGCTAATGCGCATCCTGTTTATACAGGTAGTAATTCATTATCACCTTTTCACGAGTGCTATGCTAACAGAAATACCATTCTGCGATTGGCGGCTGGCCGATTTTTTGTCCACTACAATGGAGAAGACATCCAGCAAGCGTACTGGGCGTTGCGAAATAGAGCTGCCCTTTTTGATGTTCCTGAAAGACCCCTCGAGATAAGCGGACCAGATGTTGTAGAGTTTTTAAACCGAATTTTTACTCGCAACAGCGACAAGCTGAAAGTTGGTAGCGGACACTATACGCTGGCCTGCACCCACCAAGGAGGCCTTTTTATGGATGGCATCTTATTTCGCCTCGATGATAAAAAGTATTGGTTCGTGCATCCTGATGGTGACCTAGATACCTGGTTTCTCGCTCATAAACATAATTATAATGTATCAATTTCTGACCCACAATCGCGCGTCCTTCAGTTGCAAGGGCCAAAGTCGCTTGCAGTCATGAATTTAGCCACAAATGGTGGTGTCGATCATTGCATGGGATATTTTAAAGCTGGGTTTTTTACAATTGGGGAACAGTCAGTATTCATATCTAGAACGGGATGGACTGGTGAATTAGGGTATGAAATATACACACTTGGCCAAAATACAGATTACGTGCGTTTGTGGAACGAGCTAATCACTTCTGGTAAAAAATATGGAATGGTTTTCAGTAGTATGCAGGCTATGAATATTCGCAGAATAGAGGCAGGTAGTCTAGATAGCGGCAGTGATTTTGATACAAGTATGGCACCCGACGAAGCGGGACTTAGCAGATTTGTCGATAAGGATAAAAAATATTTCATCGGATACGAAGCCCTTAAAAAGAGGAATACGGGCAACCGAATTCATGGGATGCTAGCACGGAGCTATACACCGAAGGGCGGTGATTTTGTTCATGATGGCAAAAATATTGTGGGATATGTAACGACGGGCACCTATTCACCTGAATTCAATGCAGGAATTGGTTATGTCAGATTTAACTTGGCAGAGGATCACATAGGAAACAATTATTATATTGGCAATTTGGATAGCTCTAAGCATACCTGTAAGATTATTGCTTTACCTTTTTACGACAAAAATAAGAAAAAAACTAAAATGGCAAAACTTGACTTACAGGAAAGTATAACTCTTGATATTACCAACAAAACTGGAATGAATTAATTATGGGACTCACTAGTTCACATTGGGGAGTTTATGAGTTTGTAGTCAAAAATGGACGGCTTTCAGAACTTAATCCCTTCAGCCAAGATCCTGATCCATCGCCAATTGGTCCATCAATAATTGATTTACTTGAGGATCGCACAAGGATAACCAAACCAGCAGTACGTGAGAGTTGGCTGACAGGTGGGCCCGGAACAGCAACACATAAAAGGGGTAGTGAACGTTTCATTACATTAAGTTGGGATGAGGCTGAAAAACTTGTAGCAGATGAACTAAAGCGCGTCATCAAAACAAAGGGTAATCAGGCAATTTATGCTGGATCATACGGATGGGCGAGCGCGGGCCGTTTTCATCATGCTCAAAGCCAGGTTCACCGTTTCCTTAATTCGATCGGCGGGTATACCTCATCGAAAAACACTTATAGTTATGCGGCCGCTGAAGTCATCATCCCACATGTTTTGGGCGGTAATTTAATGGAATTATTGACTTTGCAAACAAGCTGGCAATCTGTTTGTGAAAATACTGAGTTAATGGTAGCTTTTGGGGGATTGCCTGCATTTAATAGTCAGATCAGCAACGGTGGAACTGGTGCTCACATCCAACGGCTCGGGGTAATAGAGGCTGCCTCAGCTGGTACAAAATTTATAAATCTGTCCCCACGTCGCTCTGATGTAAAATCAGATATTGACGAAGCATGGTATACGTTGCGACCCAATACCGATGTAGCTGTAATGCTGGCTATGGCCTATCAGTTGCTTACTGAGGATTTGCACGATGACTATTTCCTCAATAAATACACCGAGGGTTTTGAAAAATTTCAAGCCTATTTGCTTGGCCGGAAAGATGGCGTTCCCAAAACACCTGCGTGGGCCGCTGATATCAGCGGTATGGTTGAAGAAGACATCATTGCCTTGACGCGTGAGATGGCTAAGAAACGAACTATGCTTACAGTCAGTTGGTCGTTGACCCGCCAGCAGCATGGTGAGCAGCCATTCTGGGCAGTAACTGCTCTGGCTGCAATGCTTGGTCAAATGGGCAAACCTGGCGGTGGAGTAGCCTATGGCTATACTATAACAAATTACCTAGGCAACAATGTTTTCAAAATGCCATATGCTCCCCTTCCTCAGGGGAAAAACTTAGTAACTGATTTCATTCCGGTTGCTCGGGTAAGCGATATGTTACTGAATCCTGGCCAGAAGTTTGATTATGATGGTCGTGAGTACACTTATCCAGATATTGATATGATCTACTGGGCCGGAGGTAATCCGTTTCATCACCATCAAGATCTTGGTCGATTGAGAAAAGCCTGGGAGAAACCTTCGACTGTCGTTGTAAATGAATGGTGCTGGAATGCTCTAGCGCGGCATGCCGATATAATCCTTCCCTGCACCACCACGCTTGAAAGGCAAGATATTGGAATGACACCTCGTGATCCTTTTGTGATTTCGATGGACAAGGCCATTGAGCCTGTTGGTGAGGCTAAGAACGACTATGATATTTTTGCTGGAATAGCGCGCCGCATGAACACCGAAGATTCTTTTACCGAAGGCCGATCTGCAGAAGACTGGCAAAAATGGATTTGGGAACAGTCATGTAAGCGAGCTGCAAAATTAAATGTTCAAATGCCCGATTATGAAAGTTTCCGTGAAGCCGGCTTCTATAAATCACCCGATTTAAAAGAAGACCGCATTTTTCTATCAGATTTCTTTAAAGATCCTGACAAAAATCCCTTAAAAACTCCCAGTGGAAAAATTGAAATATTTTCTAAGACAATTGATAGTTTTAATTATAATGACTGCCCGGGCCATCCGACATGGATGGAACCAGACGAATGGTTAGGCGCAGAAGAGAAAGCCTATCCACTGCATCTCATCTCAAACCAACCTAAGACAAAGCTCCATTCACAGATGGATAACGGGACTTTGAGTTCCTCGATAAAAATAAAAGGCCACCAGCCATTAGAAATGAACCCCGATGACGCAAAATCTCGCGGTATTACTCAGGGTGACATCGTTAGAGTATTCAATGGTAGAGGTTCCTGTCTATGTGGAGTAAACATCACAGCTGATGTTATGCCAGGAGTGGTTATCATAAGCACTGGCTCGTGGTATGATCCTGCTGAGCCTAATGATCCTAAAAGCATGTGTAAGCATGGGAACCCTAATGTGTTATCACCTGATATCGGCACCTCAAAGCTGGGCCAAGGCCCAGCAGCTCACAGCTGTCTAACTGAAATCGAAATATATGATGGCCCTGTTCAAGATATAACTGCTTTTAACCCACCAGAAATTATTGAAAAGAAATAGGAAAGACCAATGATTAAAAATACTTCCATGCAGCCACGTCGAAGTTTCATTTTTGTGCCAGGACTTAGACCTGATATGTTTCCCAAGGCCCTCGCCAGTGGTGTAGATATTGTTTGTGTGGAATTAGAAGATGGTATCGCACCAAAGGATAAGGCAGAGGCTCGACAAAAAGCCCTAGCTCTATTTAGTAAACCACAGCCCAATGATGGTGTTGAACGCATTGTTCGTATCAATTCAATGCGGGAGAAATTTGGGATTGAAGATGTAAATGCCATCTTATCTGCCAAAACCCCACCTCCCGCACTTATGATGCCAAAGGTGCGGAGCCCAGACGAAGTAAAAATGTTGGATCAACTATTATCGGAAGCAGGGCATGATACCCGTTTACACGTCATCATTGAAACCAATGAGGGCTTAGAAGCCGCCTACGAAATTGCCCATTCGAGTTCTCGAATAGATGCTATGTTCTTTGGTGCTATTGATATGGCGCCTGAATTACGTTGTGACATGGCTTGGGAACCTTTGCTTTATGCACGTTCAAAGGTGGTTCATGCAGCAGCTAGTGCTGGTCTAGACGTTATAGATGTACCATATATGGATTTAGAGGACCTCGATGGTATGAGAGTAGCCGCCGAGCAAGCACGTATGCTCGGTTTCTCTGGTAAGGGCTCAATACACCCCAAACAAATTCCTATTCTAAATGAAGTATTCACACCATCGCCCGACCAAATTACTCGTGCAAGACGGACTATTGCTGAATTTGAAAAAGCAGATACTGGTCTTGTTGTAATTGATGGAAAATTGATCGAAAAACCTGTATTGAGGGAAATGTATAGAATGGTAAGCATCGCTGATAGAATGGGGCTTTAGGACTCTCTTAACAAATATTCAGATAAACTTAATTAACAATTTAGTAGATTTTAGTTGCTGAATATGCCTAGATAATTCATTCTGACACTAAAATATTGTTATTCCAAGATGGGAAAAATCAATTGACCAAAATATCCGAAATGCCAGCTGTCGGCAGACGCTTTATGTCAAATCTTGAGCTTACAGTTCCAACTAATTATTCATGGACAAAACCAGTACCAGCCAATGAGCGGCGTGTATCAATCGTTTCGACAGCAGCCGTTTCAAGACGAGGCGACAAGCCATTTTCTTGGCTTGCAAAGGATTCAAGGACCATTCACAAAACTGACCGTGACTTGGTAATGACACACGTCGCTGTAGAATTTGACAGATCTGCATGGCAACAAGATCTAAACACAATTATACCACTCGACAGACTAGAAGAAATGGCAGCCGATGGAGAAATTGCTTCAGTTGCAGACGAGCATTATTCTTTCATGGGTGCAGCAGATCCTGTTACGATGGAAAAATCAGCACGAGCAGTTGCGGCTCAAATGAAGGAGGAAGGTGTAAACACGGTCTTTCTAATACCCATATGACCGTTTTGCACGCGCGCCGTGTGCGGGCTGGCTCATTATTTTGAATCGGAGGGTTTATCAACAATACTGGTTGGTTTTGTAAGAGAACACATTGAAGTAATTCAGCCCCCTCGTTCTTTGTTCTTGAATTTCCCAATGGGAAGGAGCATGGGAAAGCCTAACGACCCAGAATTTCAGAAAAAAGTAATTCGTGCAGCATTCGAATTGCTGGAGGCAAGCCGCGGCCCTGTCATCGAAGATTTCCCCGAAATTATTCCTGTTAAGGAGGGGCGCATGGGTTATGCGCTACCACCTGAGTTGGTTCTCAGTGTAAGTGACATTGGCGATGTAGATGTTATTCTATCCGAAGTCGGAAACGAAATGGAGGCTTTAAGACCAGATTACGCAGCCGCAATCGCAGCGCGGGGGCGCACAACTGTTGGTGCCAGCGGGCTTGCGATCGAAGAGTTTGCGCCCTTCGTTGCTAGTTTTCTCGACGGACAAATTCCAAAAAGTCCTAGAAAAGGCATGCCTGCCATTCCACTTCTGAAACTTGTAGTCGAGGATCTGGAAGCCTACTACACCGAAACACGCACCCACCGCGACAGTATCGATGACTTAGAACTAATGGGAGAGTGGTTTTGGGAAAAAACCAAAGCCGGGCGACTTCTTTTGTTACTTGAAGCTGTATCTCTCGCCTCCAAAAATAAGGTTATGCTTCAGATCGTCGAGATGTCCCTTATGGCACCTCGTTTTTGGTCTGAGGGTCCGTTGCCAGGAACGTCCGCAGCAGGTTGGTAATACCAAAACGACATTATCGAAAATGGATATAAGATTAAGAATTGCCAGTCTAAGGATATCTTTCTCATGACACAGGATTTCAAGGATAGGCAATTTCAAGTTTATGATCCAGAATTTGTTTAGTTTAAAGTCGCTATGAAAGGTTAAAGACAATGTCCACCGCACCCTCTCTGACCAGCATGGCAAAATCGGCGGGTTGCGCTGCAAAGATCGCACAAGCTGATCTAGCCCAAGCGCTAGCCCATCTACCCAAGGCGAATGACCCAAATTTATTGGTAGACCACGCTGGATCTGATGACGCTGCAGTTTATCAACTTTCTGCTGAACTAGCACTAGTCGAGACCGTCGATATTTTCCCACCGATTGTTGATGATCCATTTGATTATGGGCGGATTGCTGCCACCAATGCCCTTAGTGATATCTATGCTATGGGCGCAAAGCCGATTAGTGCCCTCAGTTTTGTTAGTTGGCCGGTTGAAGTATTAGGCGTAGATCAGCTCGGTGCCGTTCTAAAGGGCGCAGCCAGTATTTGTAGCAAAGCTGGAATTTCGATTGCAGGTGGCCATTCAATTGTTGATAAAGAGCCAAAATTTGGTCTTTTTGTAACAGGCGTAGTACATCCAGACAAAATCATCGATAATACTGGCGTAAAAGAAGGTGATTATTTAGTCTTAACTAAAAAGATTGGCACAGGTGTGTTAACTACAGCAGCCAAACGAGGATACTTAACCTCCAGCAGATTAGATGAGGCCATCCTGTCGATGACCACTCTCAATAGTACTGCAGCCTCAGTAATGATAGATAATAATATAGACTCTGCTACTGATGTTACCGGATTCGGTTTACTTGGACATCTTAGTAATATGCTGAAAGCATCCTCAATTACTAATCAAAAAAAACTTGGTGCCAAGCTGTTCTATTCTCAAATACCCCTCTTCAAAGGTGTAGGGGATCTCCTTGATAAAGGCCTCTGCCCATCAGGCACTGAGCGCAATCTCAAAACTGCAGCTCCACTTACAACATTTGCTGCCGACATAAGCCATAACTTTCAACTCTTGTTAGCAGATGCGCAGACTTCAGGTGGCTTACTGATGTCGGTACCAAAAGCCCGGCTTAAGACACTTTTGACCGACCTTAAAAAAAATAGTGTTGTACCTTGTGCAGTAATTGGCCAAGTTATAGAGACTAAAGAACCAGCTCAGATACAGGTCGAAAGCTAACACTTTAAAGGTCATTAAAAAGCCAATAACCAAAATTTCTTCTTAAGTTAAATTTTTGACTACAAATTAATAAAAATATTTGGCGAAAGAGCGTGGGAGTCGAACCCACCAGAGACGTGGTACGCCTCTCACTAGATTTGAAGTCTAGGCGCCCCACCAGGGTGCGATCCTCTTCCACATATTTTTATTTCTTTCCCAAAACGTTTGAAGTGGGCTGCCGCAAGCGACGCAAGTTACCCTCTCTTATAGTAAAGCCCACCTGGTCAAAATATTCTAGTACATCTATAGTAAAATTTCTGCCCATACTTATCTCGTCTCGAAAATCGCTTATTGAAAATAGCCCATCTACTGATTTGGAAGCTAGTTTCTCCGCACTGATTTTAAGATTCATTACTAAGGTTGAAGGTACATAACGATTTTTTCCAACCAGGATAATATCACCAAGCTTTATACCAATTTTCAAAGCCTTTTCGAGTGCAGAAACTCCCGTTCCAATTTGTTGAGCTGCCTGATGTAGACTTGGAGGGGTACCACCATCTGGTGCTAGAATATTTGCCACACTTTTCAGAATAGCTTTTTCTTTTTCAGAAATATGTATATTATGGGATGGTAAATAAAACCGGCTACCATTTGCGCAAATTTGCTCTTCAGAAATCATTATTTCTACTGCCAGCTTTATGCTACTTTCCTCAAAAAAGACGCCAAGTTGTAATTGTATATCCTTAATACTCGCCCCAATAGATTTTGGCCGACTTTTGTGGATACTGGCTACCGCATTAAGAATTAAGGCCATTAATCCGCGCCAACGAGGCTCACAAAAAATTCGTTCTCTTGGTGCATCTCCGACGCGCAGTAACCCCAATGAAACTATAATTGCATCTATTTGATCAGATGGAAGGTTGTGAGCTATTGCAAATGGCTGCAGTTGGACACCGCTTTCACTATGCATTGCCAATGCTTGAAGTACAGCTGTTGTATCTTCTTTACACATATCTCTTAAGGTAGCCATGCGACTGGGTCTAGCGCGGCCACGTTTAGATGAGAATGGATCAATTATACGCCCACCCGCAATTGTGCGTTGTGCGGATTGATCGCGCAGAACAAAGCGATCTCCATAAAGAGCAAATGCATCACGAGGCAGAACCAGTTGAACTAAACCACTTGCCCCTGGGGAAATGTTTCCACCAGACAAAACTGCAACCCTTGCTGGCAAATGATCTGATCCAATATGTAAGTGTGTTGGGGTCCAATGTTTTAGGGGATTAGTTTCGGTTTTCAACACTTTCAAGTTAACATCCATACGTTTTGTCGGGACATTTAGGTCAGAATGCGCTAGCCATGTGCCTCGCTTTATGGATTTTTCACCTAAACCACGCCCAACTATGCTCAGAGCGCAGCGTTCACCAGCCTTTGCACTGGCTCGTACTTGGTTGTGAACCCGTATCTCACGCACACGGACAGAAGCTCCATTTGATAAGAGCATTAAGCTCTGCCCATTATGAACGGTTCCCGAAAATATCATCCCAGTCACGATCAAACCCACCCCTTTTAGATTGAAAGCTCGATCAATGGCCATTCTGAAGTAACCGCAAACCACCTTAGGTTTTTGCGATCTAGCACGGAACGTTAACTCTTCCTTCAAAGGTTCAATACCAATTCCTTTTGGAGCACAAACAGGATAAAGTTCATGGTTCCGATGTCCTTGTTCGTTAAGAAAGTTTTTGACCTGCTTGCTAACCTCTGACAGGTCACTTGGTGCAACACGATCTATCTTAGTCAATGCAATTAAAATGTTTTTGATACCAAGTAGATCAAGTATAGCAA
>LUQC01000064.1 GCA_001627925.1 Rhodobacteraceae bacterium REDSEA-S34_B6
CTTTTACAAGAGGGGACTGTAACAACCGATCCGTTAATTTCCCCAATAGCAGCTATCAGCTGTGGAATATACGCTGGTCAACCTATACTGGACCTAGATTATTCTGAGGATAGTGAGGCAGGAGTGGATGGAAACTTTATCATGATGGGATCCGGCAATATGATAGAAACACAGATCAGTGCAGAAGGATCAACGTATTCACGAAGCCAATTAGATGAACTTATGGACCTGGCTATTAAAGGTATCAAGGACTTGATAATAGCACAGGAAAAGGCGACTGAATGACAAGGAAATTTTCTGGCGAGCAGCTAGTAATTGCCACTCATAATCAGGGTAAGCTCGAAGAAATCAGGCATTTATTTGAGCCATTCAAAATTAATATTATAGGAGCAAATCAGCTTAATATTACTGAACCTGAGGAAACTGAGGATTCCTTTGTCGGTAATGCACGGATTAAGGCGCACTTTTCTGCAAAAATGAGTAATTTGCCATCATTGGCTGATGATAGCGGCATTACAATTGACGCTCTAAACGGAGCTCCAGGCGTATATACCGCCAATTGGGCAGAAACTTCGGGAGGAAGGGACTTCGTATATGCTATGGAGAAAACTCACAATGCACTAAGTGAGGTTGATGCACCATATCCGAGATCTGCGCAATTTCGTTGTACCTTAGTTTTAGCATGGCCCGACGGTCATGATGAAGTTTTTGAAGGAGTGATAGAGGGTTCTTTGGTGTGGCCTATGCGGGGAGAAAATGGTCACGGCTATGATCCGATTTTTTTACCTAACGGTTACAGTGAAACATTTGGAGAAATGAACCGTTGGGAGAAAAATAAAATCAGCCACCGAGCTGACGCTTTTTCAAAATTATTATCTGGCTGTTTTTAATTGGAACAGGACTGGAAAAATGGTGGCTTTGGAATTTATATACACTGGCCTTTCTGTGAGTCCAAATGCCCATATTGTGACTTTAATAGCCATGTGTCCCTAAAGATTGACCAAAAAGCCTGGCTTAATGCATATCTAAAATGCCTTGAAAATGCTTCAAGAAAGACGACGCCAAGGCTACTTAACACGATATTTTTCGGAGGCGGCACTCCCAGCCTAATGAACCCTGAAGTGGTATCTGAAATTATCGGTAAAATTAAATCTCTTTGGACTGTTTCAAATGAGTTAGAAATAACGCTAGAGGCTAATCCATCTTCCGTTGAGGCTAATAAATTTAAAGACTACCAACTCGCCGGTATTAATAGACTATCTGTTGGAGTACAGGCCCTAAATAATGTAGATTTGAAAAGGCTTGGACGCTTACACTCTGCAACGGAGGCGATTAATGCAGTAGAAATATCAAATTCTATTTTCAGTCAGACAAGTTTTGATCTTATCTACGCAAGACAAGAGCAAACAATTGATGAATGGTCTGCCGAGCTTGAAAGAGCACTTAGCTTGCAAACTGGCCATATTTCTTTATATCAATTGACTGTTGAACAAGGTACTGCTTTCCATAGTCTGTACAAGAGTGGTAAACTCAGAGGGCTTCCAACAGATGACCACTCAGCGACCCTTTATGAGTTGACCCAAAGCCTGTGTAACAAATATAATTTGCCCGCGTATGAAGTATCCAACCACGCAAAACCTGGGTCCGAAAGTAAACATAATTTAATTTATTGGAGGTATGGTGACTATTTAGGAATTGGGCCTGGGGCGCATGGTCGTGTAACTGTCGATAACAAAAAAATTGCCACAGAGAGCGAGCGCAACCCTGAAAAGTGGTTAAATGCTGTTACAAACGAAAAAATGTATGAAAATTGTGTCAATATTGGACCTTTAGATCAGGCAAAAGAATACATTTTAATGGGTCTACGGATCTCAGAGGGAATATCTCTTTCAAGAGTGGAAAAAATTTGTGATCACAAAATAAAAGAACGTAAAATTAGATACCTTTCTGATCTCGGTTTAATCACTATAAATAATGATAGGCTTTTCGTTAATGCCTCTGGGCGACTCGTTTTAAACCAAATTATTAACAAGCTGACCGAAGATACTTTTTACTGAGTCAGTCTTCTCCAATTAAGAGGTCGCGAACTCGATCAAACTCTTCTAAAGTTTTATACTTCAAAATTATACTACCATTTTCACCACCAGCACTGTGCTCTATGAAAACCCTCAAACCCAAAGCAGCGGACAACTCTTTCTCAATAGCCTTCGTATCCGTATCTTTTTGTTTTAAAATAGTTTTTTTCGGTTTTTGACTAAAGGTCTTATTGTCTGACTGATTAAGTGAGCGCACTAATTTCTCTGTCTCTCTTACTGACAGATTATCTGAGATTATCAACCTGGAGATTTTTATTGCCTCGTCAGATGAAACCAAAACCTTAGCATGACCAGCACTGATCTGCCCTGACACTAAATAACCTATTACTTCATCGGGTAAATTTAACAACCTTAAGAGATTAGCGACATAACTTCTACTTTTTCCTAGAGCAGTAGAAACCTGTTCCTGGGTCCTTCCGAACTTTTCCATCAGCTGCTGATACCCACGAGCTTCCTCAATTGGATTCAATTCTTCACGTTGAATATTTTCGATAATTGCAATCTCAAGAACCTCATTATCTGAGAAATCTTTTACTATCACCGGCAAAGCGTCCAATTGCGCAAGCTGAGCTGCTCGCCACCTTCTTTCTCCAGCTACTATTTCAAACCCATCAGCATTTGATTTTTTTCTAACAATGAGCGGTTGAACGATACCCCTCTCTTGAATGCTCTTTGATAGCTCTCTCAAGCCTTCATCACTAAAAGTTCGACGGGGCTGTTCCGGATTTGGGAAGATGTTTATTATTGGTTCACTACGATATCCTGATCTATCAGCCACCATAGAATCTGATGACATCTCTGTATCAGCCAAGCCTGAAACATCAGCAATGAGAGAACTGAGGCCTCTCCCTAAGCCTTTGTTTTTATTATTTTTATTATTCATAATGGTTACCCAAAATTTGCATTAAATACTTTTATTATTTTTTAAAAACTCTTTAGCTAATCTTCTATAAGCCTGCGCTCCCCGGGATCTAGGCTCGTAAGTCAAAACGGGTACAGAGTGCGATGGTGCCTCACTTACTCTAACATTTCTTGGTATCACTGTCTTAAAAACAAGTTCGCCCAAGTTTTCTCTGGCATCTTTCTCAACTTGCTGACTTAAATTGTTACGTCGATCAAACATTGTTAGTACGACACCCTCAAACCGAAGCCCAGTGTTTACAGACTTTCTAACCTCTCGGACAGACAGCATTAGTTGTGACAGTCCTTCCAAAGCAAAAAATTCACTCTGCAAGGGTATAAGAACAGAATCTGACACAACCATTGCATTAATAGTTAAAAGGCTCAACGAAGGCGGACAGTCCACAAAAATAAAATCATAATTATCCGCCAAGGTCTTGTCCTCAACCAAGGCCCTGGAGAGAGCAGTACTGTGGTTTGGTGTTTTAATTAACTCTATATCCGCTGAGCTAAGGTCTACCGTTGACGGCACAATATCGAGCCCCGCCATGGAGGTAGGCAAAATTGCGCTAGAAATAGCTGCTTCTGCCAAGAGGACATCATAGACAGTAAGGTTCCTCTGCTCATAATCGATACCAAGACCTGTCGACGCATTTCCCTGAGGGTCTAAGTCAATAATAAGTACTTTTTTTCCTAACTCTACAAGAGCCGCGCTCAAATTTATTGTGGTTGTGGTCTTCCCAACACCGCCTTTTTGATTTGTAACAGCTATCACCTTAAAGTGATTGTTGGTACTACTATTAGACACCTTTAATACCTCTTAGAGCCAACATAACTGACCCTTCATGCAATTTACTTTTAACAGCGTCAAAATCAAAAATCCAATTTTTTTGGGCTTCAAACACCTCCGACTCCCAACTTTTGCCTTTTGCGAAAACTGCCAAACCATCTTTTTTCAAATGTTTTTCACCGTAAAAACATAGAGTCTTAAGAGGTGCGAGAGCTCTAGCACTTAAAACATCAGCCGACATCTTTGGCAATTCTTCTATTCGATTGTTGTACACATCAACTTTTAGGCCGAGCTCTCTACAAACTGTTTTTAAAAATACAGATTTTCGAACGTCCGCCTCTACTAGAGAG
>LUQC01000065.1 GCA_001627925.1 Rhodobacteraceae bacterium REDSEA-S34_B6
CTTTTACGCCTTCTGACAACTCAACTTCAAGTTCATTGTCTTCCTTCACTTTTGTGACTTTTCCAATTAGTCCACCCTGGGTTACGATCATGTCACCCCGTCTCAGACTTTCAACCATTTTTTTATGATCTTTTAACTTTCGTTGCTGTGGTCGAATAAGTAAAAAATACATGATAGCGAAAATAAGAATTAGAGGGACAAATTGTGCAAATGCTTCCATGAGGAATTCCTTGTTATTATAAAGTGCCGTGCTTGGCGGAACCTAGGCCCTTGTTGCTCAGTTTGCAAGGTACCTTCGACTATTATTTAGTTGGTTTTCTAAACGGTAACAAGCTCCAAGCCTCATCCAAAAATTTTGTTTATAGATCTTATAAAAGTATACACTTTATCATAGTAATGTTGCATAAGAACCCAGAAAACTTGAATAGGTTTAAGATAATGCATGACATAAAATACATCCGCGAAAATCCTGAAGTGTTTGATAAAGCTTTGAGCCTTCGCGGGATTTCCAAAATGTCGGCAAAAATCCTTTCCCTCGATGAAGAGCGCAGATCTGCAATTTTAGCAGCCGAAACCGCAACAGCCGAACAAAATAAAGCGGCCAAAGAGATCGGGAAGGCAAAATCATCAAATGATGAAACCGCCTTCAATACACTTCGAGATTTGGTTGCAAGTAAAAAGAAAGAGGTTACCTCATTAGCTTCACACGCAAAAGAATTAGACCAGGAATTGACAGATTTATTAATGACTATTCCCAATATCCCACTGAGCGACGTTCCAGCTGGGCAGGACGAATTAGAAAATATTGAAATATTCAAATGGGGAACACCTCCGCAAATTAAAAATGCAAAAGAACACTTCGAGATCGCAGGTGTTAAACCTGGTATGGACTTTGAGACTGCATCAAAACTGTCAGGATCCAGATTTGTTTTGTTGCGTGGATCCATCGCTCGAGTTCATCGCGCTTTATCTCAGTTCATGCTCGATACACATATTAATGAGCATGGTATGACAGAAACTATGACGCCAGTTTTGGTCAGAGATGAAGCAATGTATGGAACCAACCAATTACCTAAATTTGCCGAAGACAGCTATAAAACAACAAACGGCTGGTGGTTAATACCAACATCAGAAGTAACTCTAACAAATACAGTCTCAGGCCAAAACTTAAACGAAACCGATTTACCTATTAGGCTCACTGCTCACACTTTGTGTTTCCGATCAGAAGCAGGATCCGCAGGCAAGGATACATCTGGAATGCTTCGGCAACATCAATTCGAAAAGGTCGAGATGGTCTCAATAACCCATCCAGCTCAGTCGCTGGAAGAACACTCCAGAATGACCAAATGTGCTCAGGCTATATTAGAAAAGCTGGGGCTCCCCTATAGAACTGTTGTGTTATGTACGGGTGACATGGGCTTTGGTGCTCAAAAAACTCACGATTTAGAAGTATGGTTGCCAGGACAAGGTAAATATAGGGAAATTTCGTCTATTTCGATTTGTGGAGATTTTCAAGCCAGACGGATGCTTGCCAGATTCAAACCTGGTGAAGGTGGAAAACTTCAGTTTGTCCATACCCTCAATGGATCCGGAGTGGCAGTTGGTCGGTGCTTAATTGCAGTTTTAGAAAACGGTCAAAATGAAGACGGTTCAGTATCTTTACCTCCAGTATTAAGTCCTTATTTAGGAAATTGTACCCGTATAAATTCTACTGGAGGCTTGGAATAACCAATCTAGGGTCTCAAGTTATCAAAACGGAATATTTACACCAACTAAAGATGTTTTTTCAACTTCGAGGGTTGTGTTTTTTTTCTATTTTTGAAGGGATTTTTGTCAGATTGCGATCGCATTGTTAACCTAATTGGAGTTCCAGGCAGATCAAACGATTCTCGCAAACCATTTACCAAATACCGACTGTAACTTGTAGGCAATTTACTAGGGTTAGAACACATAACGACGAAGCCAGGCGGCCGCGACTTTGCTTGTGTAATATACCTCAATTTTATTCGCTTACCATTCGGAGCGGGCGGTGGGTGGGCCGCCACCATATCATTCAACCAGATATTAAGTGGAGATGTAGCTACCCTTTTGTTCCAAATTTTATGGGCTTTCATTATTTCGTTATTTAACCGTTCCAACCCACGACCGTTTTGTGCTGAGACGGTTACTAATGGCGCACCTCGTAATTCAGGTAATAGTCGATGAAAAGCCTCGCGCATGTTACGCAATTTTTCTTGCTTATTTTTTTCAATGTCCCATTTGTTTACTGCAACAACCACAGAACGACCTTCTCTCTCAGCGAGGCCAGCAATTCTAAGATCCTGTTGTTCGAATGGTATAGCCGCGTCCAGCAAAACAACTACAACCTCGGCGAATTTTACAGCCCTTAGACCGTCTCCTACTGACAATTTTTCTATTTTATCATTTATTTTTGCTTTTTTGCGCATACCTGCCGTATCAAATATACGCATCGGTATCCCCTGCCATTCTAACTGAATAGAAATTGCATCACGGGTAATTCCGGCTTCTGGACCAGTCAAGAGTCTTTCCTCCCCAATAATTTTATTAATTAATGTTGACTTGCCAGAGTTTGGTCGGCCTATCACCGCCACCTGTAGTGGCCTCTCCTTTGTTGGAGGATTATATGTAAAGATATCTTTATCGTGATTATCATCCGAAACATCAATGTCTACTTCCGGTGAAACATGAGCGCCCTCTTTAAATGGTTTATCGTAAAGCGGGACAAGTTCAGACAACAAATCCGTCATGCCCTCTCCGTGCTCTGCTGAAATGCGCAATGGTTCGCCTAGACCAAGACTATAACTATCAAGGAAACCCGAGTCTGCGGCTCTACCCTCAGACTTGTTTGCAGCCAAAATAATATGCTTAGCTTTTTTCCGGAGGAGGTCCGCAAAGAAATGATCTAATGCCGTTACTCCCACCCTTGCATCAATAACAAATAAACAAACATCAGCTAAATCAATTGCACTTTCTGTTAATTTTCGCATACGGCCCTGCAGGCTCTCGTCAGTCGCCTCTTCCAAGCCAGCTGTATCGATTGCTACAAAACGAAGATGACCTAATTTTGCCTCTCCTTCGCGTAAATCTCTTGTAACTCCTGGTTGATCGTCAACTAATGCAATACGCTTTCCAACCAGCCGATTAAACAGTGTTGACTTTCCAACATTTGGACGCCCAACGATTGCTAGGGTGAAGGTCATTTCAGTGCTCCAAAGATTCAGGCATCACATTTTGCATAAAATATATTAGCGAAAAGCGTGCAGGTCGCCATCCCGCGACACAAAATATAAAATATTATCCGCGATTACCGGATTATTTGTAGCACCGCTGGGCACTGTTACATCATCTATAAGCGATCCATCTATATGATTGAACACTCGGATTTTTTTATCACTGGAAACTAGAATAACCTTACCACTTGCAACAATAGGCCCAAAATGGGCTACAACTTCCTTACTCTTTCTAGGATTAAGTTTTAGAAAGCTAGGCAACTGGACCGACCAAACTATGTCGCCAGAGTACTTATCCATTCTAACGAGTTGGGATAAATCATTTACTAGAAATAAGCTATCACCTGCCGGCCATATATTTCCAAGAGTTCCAAACGGCTTTCCCCAGATACGCTCACCATTATTAAGATTTAATGCTGAAATCCGACCAGACGCGTTTGCCACAAATACAGAAGAGCCATCTACTACCGGCGACGTAACAATGTCGTCAACAATACTTACAGCGCGTCCACTTCGCCCTCCAGAGATAGAGGTGCTCCATATGGCTAAACCACTCTGTCTGAATACGGCTTGAACTTCACCAGAACCGTAGCCAAAAATAGCAAACTTTTCTGACAAGGCCGGGGCAGAGTTGCTTATCAAGTTATTTACATCGGAAAAGTTATCCAATGTCCAATTTACTCTTCCATTTTCAGCATCAACCGACCAAGCGCTTTCATCATTTGATACTAAGTAAACAAAACCATCATAATATGTAGGCCTCGTGCTACCAGAGCCTAACAGACGTTGAGACCATATTTCTTGGCCAGATGAGGGGTCTATAGCATGTAGAAGTCCATATGCCGTTGTAACAAAGATTTTACCGGCACCCGCTGCCAGACCGGCGCCGCTTACCTCTCCACTACTCTCACCGTCCGGCGTCAAATCTTTTCGCCACAAAATTTTACCATCTTTAGTCGTTGCGCTCAGAACCATAAGACTATCGACTGTAAAAATTTTATCCCCGAATACAACAGGTTCCGCAGTTATGCGGTGACGGGCTTGGTCTCCTTTCCCTATTGAAACAGACCAAAGTAAATCAATCGCTGCATCTAAAGATGGATGTGATGTTCTTGTCATTTGAGTACCATGACCTTGAGTCCAAGATTCATTTGCCTTAGCATTTGAGATAGGAAAAGGCCTGGAACCATTTTCTATCAAACCAGACATGTTATCCAGCTTTGCTTTACTATCGACTGAGCTTATTGGCTCTCGTTTCCCCGGCACCACTACTTGTTCCTGGGCGCAACCAAGTAGTAAAATCAAAGAGACCAAAGTTGTTAAGCCAGTTTTCAGCTTCAATAAACAATACTCCCAAACATTTCCATTATACCCACATCTCAGAGGCTTGATGGATCAACACCCAATGATATGAGAAGCTGTGACACTCTCTGCTTGATAGTATCAGTAAGTTCTGCATCTTCCAAAATAGATTTTAGTGTATCGACTGCAGCCTCAAAGTCTTGAGTTTTTAACATGAGGAGTGCAATCTGCTCCTCCGCCAATAAGCGAAAAGGATTACCCGGAATGGCCATTTCTTCGAAGCCGGCTAAAATCAAGTTATCTTCAATATTTCCAAGACTGATCAAAAGGAATTTAAATTGCGCTAGCAGCTTCATAATTCTCCAGCGAAATCTCTTCGGCTGCCAAAAGCATAGCAACGATTGCTCTTGCTTCTAAGTTTGAGACTTCTACCTTTCTTAACTCTTCAGCTCTTTCTTTTGAATTGGAGATATCAAGCGCTTTAATAATAGCAGTACCAAGTGCTTCTGCTTCAGTCCTTGCCTGTGCTTTCTGAAATTCTAAATAAGTTGTCCCACCGACGATGGTTACCACCGCCAGAATGCCAACCCATGCATACTTACGCAAAACTTTATATAAGCGATCGCGTCGCACCTCTTCGCTTACTTCTTCAATAAAACTATCCGTATCGCTCACAAATAACCTCATAATGATAATTTCTAACATGTCTTAACCGTTCTACTGGCTGAGGGGAAGCCCCAATACTTTTGCTGCACTTGCAAAAAGAGTATGAAAATATTAATCTAAACTGATGAGTTCAGCGTAATATTTCAGTACTTGCTTGTAAGGAACTTCGTTTTATGAGAATTATTTCAATAATCACTGCAGTGGTTGTGATCTTTGCATTGTACGTTCTGGTGTTTGAAAGGGACTCTTTTAATAAGTTAGCAAGTGGAAACAGCATCAAAAGTGTGGTTGAAGCGAGACTAGAAGAACAAAATACTAGTGCTGAAACAGAAATCTCAGATCAAGAAGTTACCCAACAAATTGACAATGTCTCTGAACTTGTCAGTGTCGTTGTTTACGCGTCAAGTTCACAAACCCTCGGAAGTTATGTTATTTTGAGGGGAGAAACTGAAGCAGCACGTTTTGTTGAAGTTCGGTCAGAAACTTTCGGGCAGGTTGTATCAGAACCCCTGAGAAAAGGATCTTTTGTGAAAAAAAATGATATTTTGTGTCAGTTGGATGAGGGTACAAGAACAGCTAAATTAGAAGAAGCAAAAGCCTTGATCCCACAAACGGAAGCAAAGTTGGACGAAGCAAATTCTAGACTTGAAGAAGCCAAAATAAATTTTAATGCTGCAACAAAACTATCACAGGGCGGCTATGCCTCAGAAACAAGAGTGGCATCTGCCGAGGCGGCCATGAGGTCGGCTGAGGCAGGGGTGGCCACTGCAACTGCAGGCTTTGAAAGTACCAGAGCACGCATTCAATCTGCCGAAGCAGGCGTCGCTGCTGCTGAAAAGGAAATTGAAAGACTAATAATAAAAGCGCCCTTTGGGGGAACATTGGAATCGGACACTGCTGAGATTGGATCTTTACTTCAACCGGGCGCCTTGTGTGGCACTATCATACAACTTAACCCAATCAAACTAGTTGGGTTCCTGCCCGAAACTGAGTTATCTCGCGTAAGATTGGGGGCTCCCGTCAAAGCCAAGCTTACAAGTGGTCACGAAATAGATGGCAATGTGACGTTTCTTTCCCGTTCAGCTGATACTACAACCAGAACATTTCGAGTTGAAGTAAATGTCCCAAATGACCAACTGGAAATAAGAGACGGCCAGAC
>LUQC01000066.1:0-952 GCA_001627925.1 Rhodobacteraceae bacterium REDSEA-S34_B6
AAACGGTACAATTGATTATGAAATGATGGCTTCACTTTATGAAAGAGTCAATCAACCCTTTGATCCGGAAACAAGACCTTTTCTATTTAAGGTCAGTTACGATTTATGGTTATTAGAAGACAAGGCATATAACACCTTCCACCTTATTTTAATTATCATGATGGTTGGTATTGTTTCACTCTATATTTTTAAGGTTACTCCTAGCTTCAGAGCAAGATACTATGTTGAAAACATTGTGCTTGGAATATTGATAGCAGCTGCTGGTATCGCAATAATTACAACCGTGGGTATTGTAGTTTCTATGCTTTTTGAGACCTTCAGATTTTTTGACTTGCACGATTGGAAGGATTTCCTTTTTGGATATACTTGGGCTCCAAATTTTCATGGTGATAGCGAGATGTCTATCCTTCCTTTACTTTTTGGTACTTTTTATATCTCTATTTTTGCACTTTTTGTTGCCGTTCCGGTTGGTCTCTTTTCAGCAATCTACTTGGCAGAGTATTCATCGAGTTATACAAGATCAATCGCCAAACCATTGCTTGAAATTCTAGCTGGGATTCCGACAATTGTATATGGACTTTTTGCTTTAATTACCTTTGGTCCATTTTTACGAGATTTTTTCGGTGATGGTGGCGTATTTGGCGTTAACTGGATGTCTGATGCTAGGTCCGTTGCGACAGCTGGTACAGTAATGGGTATGATGCTAATTCCATTCGTATCATCTCTATCAGATGATATAATAAATGCTGTTCCACAATCACTTAGAGATGGCTCGTATGGATTGGGTGCAACTCAATCAGAGACTATACGGTTAGTGGTTATTCCCGCGGCGCTTCCTGGCATTGTAGGGGCAATTCTATTAGCGGCCTCAAGGGCAATTGGAGAGACAATGATTGTGGTTCTTGGAGCTGGAGCAATTGCAAAGTTTAGTGGAAATCCCTTAGAAGCGATG
>LUQC01000066.1:980-9254 GCA_001627925.1 Rhodobacteraceae bacterium REDSEA-S34_B6
CAACAAGGATTGTGAGTCAGTTAACCGGAGATGGCGACTTCAATAGCCCAGAAACTCTCGTTGCTTTCGCATTGGGGTTATCACTATTTCTCATAACCTTAGTTCTTAATGTAATAGCTTTGTACGTCGTTCGGAAATATAGGGAGCAGTATGAATAATGGCACATGAGACTGGATCCTTATCAGAGGCGACAGCCTTGTCTCGAAAACGCCGGGCGGCGGAGAAACGCTATCGGCTATACGGTCTAGTTGCAATTTCTATTGGCCTTTTGATGCTAGTAATTCTTCTAACCACAATTATTACAAAGGGAGTGACCGCGTTTCAACAGACATATATTACACTTGATATTGAACTACTAGAATCCAAGTTGGATAAAAAGGGCAATAGAGACATTAACGATATTAAGAAAGTATCTACATTTGGCTATGCTCCTTTAACAAAAAATTCATTTGAAAAATTAATTTCAGCAAACAACCTTAATACAGCTTTATCACCAAAAAAAGCTAGCAAGATACTATCTAAAAGTGCAGCATCAGAACTGAGAAATTTTGTTATAAATGACACTTCTGTTATTGGCAGGACTATTTCATTTGAATTTTTAACTAACAGCTGGATAGACGGTTATTTAAAGGGCAGGATAAATCGGGGTGATATACAAAACAGTAAGAATGTTTCTCCTGAACAATTAGATTTAGTTGATGAGCTCGTTAAACTTGGAATAGTAGAAAAAAAATTCAATTTATCTTTTCTCTTGGGTTCTGATGCTTCAGATATGAGACCTGAGGCGGCCGGTTTCGGTGTTTCTATGGTAGGCTCTTTTTACATGATGTTAGTTGTGCTCTTACTATCTCTTCCGGTAGGAGTCGCTGCATCAATATATCTTGAAGAGTTTGCACCTCGTAACTGGATCACTGACATAATTGAGGTCAATATTTCAAATTTAGCCGCAGTGCCGTCAATTGTATTTGGTATTTTAGGTTTAGCTGTTTTTATTAATTTCATGCATTTGCCGCAATCGGCACCATTTGTTGGTGGAATGGTGTTAACATTAATGACCCTTCCAACAATAATAATCTCTACTAGGGCGTCACTAAAGTCAGTTCCCCCTAGTATCCGGGATGCTGCTTTGGGAGTTGGTGCATCAAAAATGCAAACTGTTTTTCATCACGTACTTCCTTTAGCAGCCCCAGGGATTTTAACTGGAACTATCATTGGGTTAGCGCAGGCTTTAGGAGAAACTGCTCCGTTGCTGTTGATTGGAATGATCGGATACATAGCCTCAAATATGCCTAGCACTTTATTGGAAGGCCTAGCATCACCGAACTCAGCAATGCCTGCCCAAATTTATGAGTGGGCAAAAAGGTCAGATCCTGCCTTTTATGAGCGGGCGTGGGGCGGCATAATAATTTTGTTAATATTTTTAGTTACTATGAATACTTTAGCGGTTATTTTACGTCGCCGCTTTGAGCGTCGCTGGTGAGACAAAAGAGAATTGTAGAAAGATTAGAATAATATGGAAGACGAAGTAAAGATTTCAGCTAGAGGCGTTCAAGTTTACTATGAAGATAAACAGGCAATAAAAAATGTGGATGTTAAAATACAAGATAAGACTGTTACCGCTTTTATTGGTCCTTCTGGTTGTGGAAAATCGACTTTTTTACGTTGCCTAAATCGCATGAATGATACAATTAGTATCTGTCGTGTAGAGGGTGAAATTTTACTTGAAGGGCAGAATATCTATCACCCAGATGTTGATCCTGTACAATTACGGGCGAAAGTTGGAATGGTCTTTCAAAAGCCTAATCCATTTCCCAAATCAATTTATGAAAATGTTGCATATGGTCCAAGAATACATGGGTTATTTGAATCAAAATCCGATCTGGACGAAATAGTAGAGATGGTACTGCGTCGAGCGGCACTTTGGGAAGAAGTTAAAGACAGATTGTCTGAACCAGGGACCGGATTGTCTGGTGGACAGCAGCAGCGTTTGTGTATTGCGAGAGCGATTGCAACTCGTCCTGAAGTGCTTCTTATGGATGAGCCTTGTTCAGCATTAGATCCAATTGCAACTGCCCAAATTGAAGAGTTAATTGCCGATTTGAAAGAAAACTTTTGTGTCGTGATAGTTACGCACTCAATGCAACAGGCGGCACGAGTAAGTAACAAAACTGCATTTTTTCATCTTGGTGACTTAGTTGAGTACGGAGAAACAGAGGAGTTATTTGTCAGACCTACTGATCCCCGAACGGAAAGTTATATTAGTGGAAAGATTGGATAACGGATGGTTGAAAAACATATAGAATCGGCTTTTGATGAGGATATTGAAAATATTCAATCTACTCTGATGAAAATGGGTGGGCTAGTTGAAAAGTCTCTTTTTGATGCATCCGAAGCTCTTGTTAACTCTGACTTGGGTTTAGCTAAACTAGTCAGAGAAAACGATCGAACTATCGACGAGTTGGAAGAAGAAATTAATGCTCAAACAGCAAGACTTATTGCTCTAAGATCTCCGACAGCTACTGATCTAAGGGATGCATTATCATTCATTAAAATCGCCTCAAATTTAGAGCGTATAGGTGATTATGGAAAAAATATGGCCAAGCGCTCTCTTGTAATGAAGCCTTCTTCAATTAATGAACAAGGATGTAGGTCTCTCAGGCGGATGACAAAAGACGTTATCGTAATGATGAATAACGGTATTGATGCGTACATCAGAAAGGATGTTGATCTCGCGGAGTCTGTAATCTTACAAGACCAAGATATTGATCAACACTATAATGCTTTATTCCGTGAGTTTTTAACATTTATGATGGAAAACCCAAAGAATATTACAACCTGTATGCATCTACACTTTATCGCAAAGAATATTGAAAGAGTAGGGGATCATATAACATCTATTGCTGAACAGGCCATATTTGTTGCGACTGGAGAATACCCTTTAGACGAGAGACCAAAGTTTGATGCTACCGCCGATATCAAAGGTACTAGCTAAAAAGGATTTTAGAAGTGGCGAAAGCAACAATTTTAATCGTAGAGGATGAAGAGGCTCAACGTCTTATATTGCAACATAACTTGGAGGAAGCGGGTTATGAAGTTATTTCTGCTGCGGATGGTGAAATTGGTTCAGAGCTCGTCAAAGATTACGAACCAGATGTCATAGTGCTAGATTGGATGATGCCTAGACTTAGTGGTATAGAATTGTGTAGGCAAATAAAATCGTCATCAAGTACAAAAAATACTCCAGTTATAATGTTGTCGGCAAGATCCGAAGAGGTCGATCGGATTAGAGGATTGGAGATTGGAGCAGATGACTATATTTCCAAACCATTCAGTATTAAAGAACTATTAGTTCGAATTAAAGGGCAGCTTCGGCGCGTTAGAGAGGCAGCGATTGCAGAAAAACTTTCATTTGAGGATATTGAACTTGATATGGAGACCTATAAAGTTACACGCTCCGGTCAAAATATTAAGTTAGGACCTATTGAGTTTAAATTGTTAGCCACCTTTTTAGAAAAACCGGGGAAAGTATGGTCTAGAGACGCTTTACTGAATCGAGTATGGGGTCGAGATATTTATGTAGATACTCGAACAGTAGATGTGCACATAGGGCGGCTTAGGCGCGCCCTTTGTAAGAATGGTGAGGAGGATCTTGTTCGTACTGTGCGCGGAGCAGGTTACGCGCTCGGTTAGGAAACTTCCAAATTTCTATAAGTTTGTCTAGTGAGCGTCAAATTTGTATATTTTACAATTACCTTTTTGGCGATATAATGCAAACTCGTATTTTTTAATTATCGAGGGTGTGTCACTTGAATTTAGAGTTAACGAGACTGAAAACTAAAGATAGTCCTGATCTGGGTAGTTTCGATTGGTCCGACCCTTTTCGTTTATCTGACCTTCTCGCTGATCATGAAAGCATGATTAAAGAAAGTGCTGCCACGTTTTCAAAAGAGGCGTTGATGCCGAGAGTAATAGAAGGTTTTGCAGGTGAGGAAGTTTGTCCTGAAATTTTCTTGGAAATGGGGAAAATGGGCCTTCTTGGCATAACCATTCCAGAAGAGTATGGCGGTTTGGGTGCCAACTATGTTTCCTACGGATTAGTTGCTCAGGAAATTGAGAGAATTGATAGCGGTTATCGGTCTATGCTTTCGGTTCAATCAAGCTTGGTAATGTATCCGATATATGCTTATGGCACGGAAGCTCAGAGACAAAAATATCTACCAGCTTTAGCAAGTGGTGAGATGATAGGGTGCTTTGGTCTTACAGAACCAGATGCAGGTTCAGATCCAGCTTCTATGAAGACAAAAGCTGAGAAAATTAATGGTGGGTACCGCATAACAGGTTCTAAAATGTGGATATCAAATTCACCAATTGCAGATGTATTCGTAATTTGGGCCAAATCGGACGCCCATGAAGGCAAGATAAAAGGTTTTGTACTTGAGAAAGGGATGAAAGGTTTATCGAGCCCAAAAATTGAGGGGAAGCTGTCACTAAGGGCTTCTGTAACAGGTGAAATTGTTATGGATGGCGTTGTGGTTTCAGAAGAGGCATTACTCCCTCATGTTGAAGGATTGAAGGGGCCTTTCGGTTGTTTGAATAGAGCACGCTATGGAATTAGTTGGGGGGTTATGGGTGCAGCGGAGTTTTGCTGGCATGCGGCGCTACAGTATGGCTTAGATCGTAAGCAATTCGGAAAACCGTTAGCCCAAACCCAACTCTTTCAAAAGAAATTAGCTGATATGCAAACTGAAATTACACTGGGTTTAACGGCCTGCTTAAGGGTTGGTCGGCTCATGGACGAGGGTAATGCAGCACCAGAAATGATTTCCCTGACCAAACGGAATAATTGTGGAAAAGCGTTAAATATCGCCCGGCAATCTCGTGATATGCATGGCGGTAATGGGATTTCACAGGATTTTCATGTATTCCGGCATTTGATGAACCTCGAAACGGTAAATACTTACGAAGGTACTCACGATGTTCATGCTTTGATACTTGGTCGATCACAAACCAACTTACAAGCTTTTTTCTAATGCCAATATTACTATAAATAACAGTATGATACGGGGCGAAATGAATGGAATTAGAAAAGCTTTTTAATCAGAAATTTTTATATGATCTTAGTTTTTTTAATTTTGAAAACGCAATTACGGCCACATATTTTGCAGACGCAGATTTAAATATAATTAAGGTCAATAAAAACTTTAGATCCCTTTTTAATTCGGATGTGACCCTTGAGGGTCAAAACCTTCTAACATTATTGGGTTTACTAGACGTGGCGCAAAGCTATATTTCAGAATTTAAACAAAAGCTTACTAAAGACGGAAAACTATTAATTCATAAAATAAAAATAAAAGTGGGAGATGAAGAGCGTTATTTCACTTTGGCTTCTACGCGGACTTCAAGTGCTTTTTCAAATGAATTAATTGGCGTTCAAGGGCAATTAATTGATCGTACTAACGAAGTAACTTTACAAGAAAAAAATGAAGAGCTGCTTATAGATAATGAAAAAGCTTATGAAGAATTATCTCTTAAAACAGAGCGTTTAGAAAAGATATCTAATCAATTGGCAAAATATCTAAGCCCTCAAATATATAAGAACATATTCGAAACTGATACGGATAAGGTTGAAACCTATACTCGGAAAAAATTAACTATATTTTTCTCTGATATAAAAGAATTTACGAATTTATCTGATAGGCTAGACCCTGACTTGCTAGCTGAAATAATTAATGAGTATTTGTCAGAAATGACAGAAATTGCGTTACAGTTTGGAGGTACAATAGATAAATTTATCGGTGATGCGATTTTAATATTTTTTGGAGATCCGGAAACAAAAGGCACGGCCGTCGATGCTAAAAGATGTCTCGATATGGCAATTGCGATGCGAAACCGAGTAGGGGAGTTGGATGAGGTTTGGAAGAAAGAGAAGGGTATAAGTCAAGGTCTTCAAGTTCGTACGGGGATATCTACCGGATACTGTACTGTGGGTAATTTTGGATCTGTTCAACGGGTGGATTACACTGTACTCGGAAGTCCAGTAAATCTAGCCGCTCGATTAGAGGCAGCGTGCAGTCCGCAGGAGATACTTGTATCACCTGAAACAAAAGGCCTTGTAAGTGATTTATTTGAATTCGAGGAAAAAAAACCCATTAAATTAAAAGGGTTCTCTGATACAGTTAAACCTTATCAGCTTATTATTGATAATGAAAACGAAAAGCGTGTTGCACACAGTTTGCATTCGAGTGAAACTCTAGAGGTGATAGTTAAAAAACCAGATGATTTAGAGGAAATTTTGAGAGAGCTTAAGTCTATTCAGGACTAAAAGGGCGTTCTTCACATCTGTCATTGTTGGATCGGTTTTACTAATTATTAATCACGGCGATGCGATAAAAATCCAAGAATATCCTGCGTTATGGAAGGTTGGTTTGACTTACTTAGTACCATTCCTGGTTACCATCTGGGGTTCAATTAGTTTAGGTAGTAAATAGGGATACAGTAAAAGCTTTCATTAAGATATATCTAGTTTTCGCATAATATATATTATGTTAACAATTATAATCGTGGTTAATCTTATTTTAATATTAATAATATATACTTAACAACAAATATTAACCAACAAAGCGGTTAATAAACTACCAAATATCTATCCACTTAACTGTCTGCAGTTGCTCTAACCCTGAGCGGCCTTCGCAACTTCTGCAGCAAAGTCTTCCTCGACCTTCTCGATGCCTTCGCCGACGGCCATTCGTACATAAGAAACGATTTCAACTCCAGCTTCCTGTGCGGCAGCTTCAACTGTAAGATCTGGATTAATTACAAAATCCTGACCAAGTAGTGTAACTTCCGCCAAAAACTTCTTCATTCGACCTTGTATCATCTTTTCAATTACTTGCTCGGGTTTTCCGGATTCCCTGGCCTGCTCCGTAAGAATATTTTTCTCACGCTCAACAATTGACTGATCAAGTTCTGCAGCGCTCAATGCCTGTGGATTAGCCGCTGCGACGTGCATAGCTACCTGGCGGGCAAACTCTGTGTTGTCTCCATTTATAGCAACTAAAACTCCAATTTGCCCCATATCCTGGGTCGCAGAATTATGAACATACGTAACAACTCGTTCAGCCTCTATAGTCTGCATACGTCTGAGGGTCATATTTTCACCGATTTTGGCAATGTTGTCGGTGAGCGTATCGGCTACTGTCTTTCCGTCGATTGAGGCACTCGCCAATTCGTCCGTATTGGATACATCCAACGCAGCAGTAGCTATAGCTTTTACCATTTCTTGAAAATCAGAATTTTTGGCAACAAAGTCTGTTTCGGAGTTTACTTCAACTGCAACACCTTTTCTGTCGCTTGTAGCAACCGCGACAAGTCCCTCTGCTGCCACTCGACTAGATTTTTTTGCCGCTTTAGCCAATCCTTTGGTTCTAAGCCAATCAATTGCAGCTTCAAAATCTCCATCGGTTTCAGTCAGAGCTTTTTTAGCGTCCATCATGCCTGCGCCAGTTGTTTCCCGCAGTTCCTTTACCATAGAAGCCGTTATTGCCATGATACTTCCTATCCTATCTTAATTTCTTTAATTATTAACCACTAGTTCAGACGTTTATGGTTGTTATTTTTTAGCAGATTCAGCCTTTGGTTTCTTTTTGGCTTTTTTAGCGTCTTTATCCTCATTTTCCACCTCTACCAAGGCTTCTTCGGAAACTGACTTTGCTTTTTTTGTTTTAGTTGCTGATTTTGACTTAGGTTTAGCATCTTCCTTAGAACTTGCGGATACTTCCTTCTTCGTTGTGGCCTTCTTTTTAGTTGCTGCCTTTTCTTTTTTAGGCTTTTCTTCTTCAGTCTCTGTAGTATCTGCTGCCACCGCTTCAGCGACCAAAGGTCCGTCGAGGATGGGCTCACTCTCCGGCTTTTCTTCTTCAGTCGCTGGAGTATCTACCGCAACCGCTTCAGCAATTTCTTCTTTGCCAGTATCATCCCCAAGCTCAGGTTCTAAAGGTACATTTTCCATTTCCCCTAGATCAACGCCGGCTGCACCCATTTGCTCGGTCATTCCGTCTAAGGCGGAACGAGCTATTAAGTCACAATATAGTGATATAGCTCTTGCTGCGTCATCATTGCCGGGTATTATATAATCTACTCCAGATGGAGAGCAGTTAGTGTCAACTACTGCAATAACTGGAATTCCAAGCTTATTCGCTTCAGCGACAGCAAGCGCCTCTTTTTTAACGTCTATAACAAACAAAAGATCTGGAACTCCGCCCATTTGGGTAATTC
>LUQC01000067.1 GCA_001627925.1 Rhodobacteraceae bacterium REDSEA-S34_B6
GAGAAGTTGTGTCGGAAATGAACAGAGTTGGTTTGGTTGTTGATATGAGTCATTCTGCTGAACGTTCGACATTGGACGCCATTGATCATTCTTCACGTCCTATCGCTATTACACATGCTAATCCTAGTTTTTGGCACCCCGCTCTTCGGAACAAGTCTAAAGATGTATTAAAAGCTCTTGGTGACAGTGGTGGGATGTTGGGTTTTTCAATCTACCCCCATCATCTGAAAAACAGTAGTGACTGTAGTCTACAAAGTTTTTGCGACATGGTGGCAAAAACTATCGATTTAATGGGCGAGGGAAACGTTGGTATTGGGACGGATCTCTGCCAAGATCAACCGGATAGTGTTGTCGAATGGATGCGGGTTGGCCGCTGGACAAAATCAATTGATTACGGAGAAGGAAGTGTTGAGAAACCTGGATTTCCTGATATGCCAAGTTGGTTTGGAGGTAATCTCGATTTTACAAATTTAAGTACAGGTTTAAAGAATACAGGTATGGATGCCGCGCTGATATCAAAGGTAATGGGTGGAAACTGGTTTAAGTTTTTTAGCGAGAATTTTAAGCCAAAAATTTGAAGATTTAACGTTTAAACTGGTGTCGTCGCTCGCTCTCTAGCCCACACGTACACACCTGCTCCTACTATTACGATAGCTCCAGTTATTGTCCAAAAATCGGGATAGTTGTTAAATAAGATAATACCCCACATCATAGCAAAAAGTAAGCTTGTGTGACCAAATGGTGCCACAAGACTTGCTTCCCCAACTGTGAGAGCTTTAATTAAACACAAGTGCCCTGCTGTCGCAATTAGTCCGATTATTACAGTTAAGATGATTGCCTTAGCAGACATAGGCGTCCAGTGAAAAGCAATGTAGACGGAATAGCAAACGGCTCCAAAAAGCGCAGCGTAAAATAGGGATGTCCATGGGCTTTCATCTGAACCAACAAAGCGTGTCGCCAGATTGTAAGCTGAGTAACAGATTGCTCCACCAATAGGAAAAAGAGCATAGATGGTAAAAACGTCACTTCCAGGGCGTATGATTATCAAAGCGCCTAAAAGCGACACGGCTATGCCTATGGTACGTTTACGACCAATTTTTTCCTTCAGAAATAAGAAGGCTCCCAAGGTAATTAATACTGGACTAATATTAAATAAGGCTGTTGCTTCTGCTAAACCCAATCGAGAGAAGGCGAAGAAAAACAATGTTGTAGCCAGCATTAAAGCTACAGATCTAAAGAATTGTAATTTTGGGTACCTTGTTTTTCCATATATATTTATACGGGGAAGTATTAGTAATGTTACAAGTACTGCTTGGACTGTGTATCTAGCCCAAATCGTTTGGACGGGGCCAATTTCCTGCATTAAATATTTTGCAACAGCATCCATAGACGCAAAGCAGAATATTGCTCCAATCATTAGAAAGATTGGTAAAGTTTTTGGGTTCATTAGAAAACTTTATTGAAAAATTCGAACAAGTATAGAATGAAACGAGTATAATGCTATTAATCTATATGATCTTTACCCAGTTTTCATAAGAATTTGTTTCCAAATTGCGACTTCATCATACAGAACATATTCTTTTCTTATTTTTGGCATTCCTGTCACCAAAGCACCGTATTCGGCATGTGCCATACCCATAATATAAACATCAGCACCTGTAGGTTTTCCAAATACTCCCCACCCGTCATGTTGGCCTTCTAAAACCCATCTTAGCGCTGCGCGGGGAGGCATATTTTCATCTTGACGTCCGATTCGATGTTCTATTGAAAACTTTGCCGATGGAAAGGATGATCTGAGCCCAATCCAAAATTTATCAACTTCATGCCATCCTCTCGCCAGAACCTGTCCGGTATATTCACCATGAATTGCTCGATCATAATCATCGTGAATAACGGACAGCTCCGCTGACATTATTTTCTCAATAGTATCTGCGTATTTACACCCCCACTCGTTTTCATTCCCGCGGCCTTTATATGGCCCTTCTTCGTACGTCGAGCGGTCTAAGGGTTTGTTACACTGATCTAGGCCCCCTTCATCCTCTATAATCTTTCCTGCGAGTGCTTTCGAATTCCAGCCTAGTTGCTTAGCAATACCACCGTAATCTCTGACAAGCCACTCGTCTGTGATTGAATTATTTATGGCATAACAGTCTGCAATCGCTCGGAAAACTACTTTTTTACCAGTTGCTGGGCCAAACATACTGTCTCCAAGATGCGTTCCGATACAGAAAAGTCTGTGAGAACTTAACATTCCGTTGTTCTCATCTCCTGACCAAATCACATCCTCACCCAAAAGTTCGCGGTCTGGAAACTCAACAAGCGTTTCCATAGTTTTAGCGATAACCCCAGAGTTTCCGCGAGAAATGCCGAGTGGCATTCGAAGGAACATATCTTTGCCGTAGTACTGGTGTAGCGAAATCCTTTCATATTCGGCTCCCTTAACTTTTCTACTTGAGCCTCGGATAATTAATGGCCCATCTATTTTTACAATCCGTGGTTGTGAGTTGTCACTTTCAATTTCCTCAAGAAGGATATCGATTGTAATATTAACCATTTGGCCTGAACATTGTCTTACTGTTGTTAAATTATATGACGGCCAAGCAGCAGCTGGAACATCATCGTATCCCACTACCGATACATCTTCCGGAACTTTTAGTCCCAGTTTGTATCTCAGTGTATCCATAACGGCTAAAGCCATGTGGTCATTTGCTACAAAAACTACCTCGGGTCTAAGGTCTTTAGCTTTGCTAAACATCTCAAGTGTAGCTCTACTTGCTTCTTCCATTTCGAACTTACCACATCCACGGGAGAAAAGATCAATTCCCGAAGCATTTAATTTATCCATGAACCCAGCTTCACGATCACGTTGCGTGGATGCTCCTTCCCATCCGGCTATATACGAAATCCTATTGTAACCTGCAGAAATTAAGTACTTTGCAACTTTCTGACCGCCGGCGTAGTTGTCAGATGTCACGGCAGACATCTTTGGACTATCATGTGCTCTGTTGAACAATACTAATGGAACTCTTGCGGCACGACATTTATTGGATAATTCGGGAGAAAGAGAGACAGACGCTGCGATAATTCCATCTACCTGGTAGTCAAGAATTTCTTCTACTACCGTGTCTATGTTTTCTGACGAGTTTGATGCCATAAATACTAAAACGTGATAACCCCGTTCCTGTAATTTCTTAGATAGGTTTTCTAGAGCTTCTGGGTAAAATTGATTATTTAAGTAGGCTACTACCAAGCCAATTATTCTACTCTTTCCGGACACCATAGCGCGTGCCAACGAATTTGGCCGGTATCCTAATTCTGCTGCAGCCTTTTGAACTTTCTCTATAGTTTTCATGGATGCAGATGCTCCGGGTGTGAAAACTCTGCTAACTGCAGATTGTGATACACCTGCTTTTTGAGCAACTTGTTGAGAAGTGACGCGAACATTGCTCATTCTGCTGTCCAGCCTCCATCAACTAAAATTGATGTTCCCGTGACCATAGATGATAGATCTGTAGCAAGGTATAAAACAGCGCCCATAATATCAGAGACCTCTGCAACCCGTCCCAGTTTAATCTTACTTTTAATCCAGTTAACCCGATCTGGATTTTGAAAAGTTGATTCTGTGAGTGGAGTACGTACAAAGGTAGGGCAAATAGAATTGATACGGATACCATTGGGTCCCCATTCGATAGCCATAGACTTAACCATTCCTTCAATCGCGTGCTTTGATGCTGAATAAACTGCTCGATCAATTCCTCCCACATGAGCCATTTGACTTGATATGTGAATTATGGATCCGCAAATATCTCTATCTAACATTGATTTTGCAGCTATTGTTGAGATAAAGTAAGCAGATCGTAAATTTACATTCATCACAGCGTCGTAATCTTTTAATTTTGTCTCTATCGCCGGTGAATGCCGTGCTTGGCCTGCTGCATTTACAACAATATCTATTTTATGCTTCTCGAAGATATTTTCGATTTCAGAGTGGTGGTTAATGTCCACAATTTCCGATCTCACATTCCAGCCGTTTTCTTTTAATGCTTTCTCAGTTTCAACTAACCGATCCCGTCCACGAGCCACGCAAATTACACCGGCGCCTGCACCAGCAAGGGCTGCTGCGGCACCCTGACCTATCCCAGATGATGCGCCAGTGACGATTGCTGTTTTCCCTTCTAAAGACATGGATGGCATTCTTGGTAGGTTAATCATGCTGAAGCTCGCTTAATCAATTGTAAGATTTCTACATTTATTGAATTCACGCATGCGGGCTAGTACATCAACGCCGATCTGACGGTACATATCAAGAAGATCAACTAGTACCCAGTTTTCACGAATTAAGCCATTCTCAATACGCCAGAAGTCGAGGCTGCACATATTAATTCTTTTTCCAGAGGGTGCGATGCCCATCCATCCATCATCTGATAAGGTTTGGATCATATTGGGCCAGCCTGTCACTGCAGCATAATCCTCGTCACCAAAAAAATGGTAAACTATTTCTTCAACAAATTTACCTCGGTCTGGCATCCCATTTAAAAATGGAATTTGATGCCAATGTCTGAACCCAGAGATGCCTCGGCCTGTTCCTATTCCAGCTGGACCATACCAATTCATTTTGGGATGCCAAAACCTTTCCATTTCCATAACTTCAGGGCCACCGGTACTCGGATGAAGCTTCATATATTCCAGCATTTCAATAACAAGTGAGCAACTTCTATCTGACTTTTGTTTATTCCAAGGACCTGTTACGATTCCATCTAGTGTCGCTGGCCCGGGAATGTGATACTCGCGGCCGAGGGAGGGTGCCATTGGCCAAGAGTTTGCTTGCATCATAACTTCTGGAACGTCCCAGATTGCTTGGACTTCTACAATCTTACCTTCCCAGAATTTATAGAATTCATGGAATCGCATGGGCACTAAATGACCTGTTGGTGGTATATCAAGCCAAGGTGCTGTAAATGTTCCAGTGTAATGACCGCCACAGCCGACCCATTCATCGCCCGCTTTAGTTAAACCGCCAACAACTATCCAATCGCGCCTTTCTAAATCTGGTACTGATCTAAGCAGTGGTTTGTAGCATGTGTCGTACAACTCATCTGGTCCAGTCATGTCTCCCAATGGCCATGGCATATGAATTATTGCATCAGGAGTGAATAAACTTGAAATTACTTTACGAGTATCTGTTTCATCAAAGTTGTACATAGCAGAGCGCAGTTTACTCATAGATGTTTTATTTGATGTATGAATACACGCCACTGAGAGGATCCTATCTATAAAGTCTTATTCACTCGGCTGCAGTTCCATAAGCAATATTTTTACGACCATAACGCCGAACACGAACATTACATTGCTCCGCATGTCCAACAAATCCCTCAAGCATACAAAGACGAGATCCATATTCTCCTATCAGAGTTGCAGCTTCGTCAGTGATAATTTTTTGGTAACTATGTGTTTTTAGGTACTTTCCAACCCATAGACCGCCAGTATATCTTCCTGCCTTTTTGGTGGGTAGAGTGTGATTAGTTCCAATTACTTTGTCGCCATTAGCTACATTTGTCCGGGGTCCGAGAAATAAAGCTCCGTAAGAATGCATTTTTTCTAAATACCAATCATCTCGATCAGTCATGACCTGCACGTGCTCATAAGACATGTCATTTGCAACTTGCAGCATTTCCTCATGGCTATCACAGATAATAATATCTCCATAATCACGCCAACTAGCTTCCGCAGTTTCCCGAGTTGGTAGCCGTTCTAGTAGTCTATGTATTTCGCTCAATGTGTCATTGGCTAATTTGTCACTGTTTGTAATCATACAGGCAGGAGAGTTGTATCCATGTTCGGCTTGCCCCAGCAGATCGGTTGCGCAGATTTCAGGATCAACTGTTAAATCTGCTATAACCATTGTTTCTGTTGGTCCTGCAAAAAGATCAATTCCAACCCTTCCGAATAATTGTCTTTTCGCTTCGGCCACGAAGGCATTTCCCGGTCCTACAAGCATGTCCACAGATTTGATCGTTTCTGTCCCAATAGCCATAGCTCCAACCGCTTGTATGCCCCCTAAGACATATATCTCATTAGCGCCCGCCATGTGCATTGCTGCAACAATGGCAGGATGTGGCTCTCCGTTTACCGGCGGTGCGGAAGCTATAATGCGTGGTACTCCTGCGACTGATGCTGTTAGTACAGACATGTGGGCCGACGCTACCATCGGAAATTTACCACCAGGAACATAACATCCAACGGACTGCACTGGGATATTTTTATGCCCCAAAATAACACCTGGAACTGTTTCAACCTCAATATCTTTCATTGATGCTTTCTGCTCCTCGGCAAAACGACGGATTTGTGTTTGTGCAAATTTTATATCTTCCATGTCGCGCCTAGAAACTTTCTGTATTGCAGCCAGAATTTGGCTTTCATTTAACTGAAAATTTTCTGGTGCATATCCATCAAATTTTTGGCTTAATGCTTTCACAGCAACGTCACCTCGGAGCTCAATATCTTTTAAGGTTTCTTCAACTGTCATGCGTACTTTTGCATCATCTTCCACACGCTCAGACTCAGGTTTTGATTTTTTTAAAAACTTTATTCCCATAGCTCCCTCAGTTTTCTGGCTGTGGAGGATTTTTCTCACCACGATCATAGGCTTCCCAGCCTTCTCCATTGAATAAATCATGTCCCAGTTGAGCAGCAACATGTGGAAAATCTACCATTACCCAATTGTCTATAATTTTCCCATCGACTACTTTCCAAAAGTCCATGTAACGAATTTCTATTTTTTTACCCGTTGGTTCTATGCCCATGAACGTTCCTGAGTGAACAGCTTCTTGCCTACCAAATGCTGCTGCCCACTCGCCCATGTATAGTCTAGCTTCATCAATGCAAACTTTGTCAGAGAATGCAGCTTGAAATGGTTTTTGCCAATTGTCTTGAAATTCTTTTAGGCCCTTTTTGGTGCCACAACCGGTGTTACCCATCCACCGAAACCCCTCGCTAAAAAACTCGCCTATATCTTCTATTCGGTGATCGTTAAGGCCATCGACCATCCGCTCAATTACTGCCTTAGTTTCAGCTGTTTTTGATAAGTCAGTACTTCTTGATAAAATAGCTTGTTCTGGGCGATTTTGGTTCATGATGAATCAGATCTAGCAGTTATATTATTTAATCGTTTTTTATCTGTCATGGTAAATTTCTTTCGTATATCAGGCAAAACTTAAGGATGAATTTTTAGGCGGCTTGCTATCTAGTTTATCCCAACCTTTGCCATTGAAAATATCTTGGCCCAATTGAGCGAGTATTGCAGGAAAGTCTACACTTACGCGGTTTTCAGCAATTTTCCCTTCCTCAACCCGCCAAAAGTCAATATATGGTATCTTAATTCGCTTCCAGGTAGGAGCAATTCCCATAAAATCACCGTGATGTGTAGCTTCGCAGTGCCCAAAACAAGCGGCCCAATTACCATCCTCTAAATAATGTTCTGTAGCAAAATGCCGATCCCCAAACGCATCGCGAAACGGTTTGTACCAAGCTCGCTCGAATTCGTCTAAACCGCGTTTTGTTCCACAGCCAAAATTAGCAATCCAATCAAAATCGTCGTGAAAATAATCTGAACAGTCTACCTCTGCTCGTTCAAGTGCTTGCTCCATTTCTTTTACTATTTGTAAAGTTGTTTTTTTCATCAAACCCACCTCACTAAACCTTCCTTATAAACTTTTATCTGGTCGATAGCAGAATTGTGTTTCAAGATATTCGCTCCCCATTTTTGGCGTTAAATAGATGGCACGCTTTCTGTGGGATTGACGCTGCCACAGAGTGCCCGATTTCAGCACGGTAATCCTTCGGACCTTTTACTGAACATATTGCCCCACCAAGTCTCATTGTCGAAATTGTCGCGTCCCCTAAAAGCTCGATAGAGTATAATGGTGCAGTAGCATTTCCTTTCTTGGCCATTTCTGCATCTTCGGCTCTAAAGCCGAGAGTAATTTTACCATTTAACTTCTGATCGAAACCTGAAACCTTGACATTTTCTGCGGTAAAATTTCCATTAGAAATCTGGCCCTCAATGAGGTTCATTGCAGGACTACCAATAAATCCAGCTACAAAAACATTGCTTGGCTTATCATAAATTTCAGTTGGGGTGCCAACTTGCTGGATGACCCCTTTGTTCATTACAACAACTCGATCTGCTAGCGTCATTGCTTCAATTTGGTCATGTGTCACATAAATAGTTGTAATCTGTAGCTCGTGGCTCAAATTCTTAATTTGATGTCTTGTGGATACTCTCAATTTCGCATCGAGGTTTGACAGTGGCTCATCCATCAAGAAAACATTTGGTTCTCGCACAATTGCTCTTGCAAGAGCAACTCTTTGCCTTTGCCCTCCTGATAATTCGGCTGGCCTTCTGTGTAAGAAGTCTGTTAGCTCTACCATTTCTGCGGCTCGCATAACTTTCTCCTTTTGCTCACTTGGGTTTGTTTTTCTCATTCGCAAAGGGAATCTTATATTTTCATACACATTGAGATTTGGATAGAGAGCATAACTTTGAAAAACCATTGCAACATCCCGGTCCTTCGGGTCGAGATCATTTACAATCTGGTCATTAATTGAAATTTGCCCTTCCGTTACCTCTTCCAAACCGGCGATCATTCGCATCGTGGTTGTCTTTCCACATCCAGAGGGACCAAGGAGTACAAGAAACTCTTTATCAGGAATCACCAGATTGAAATTATCAACTCCAACAAACGAACCCCATTTCTTAGAAATATTTTGAAGTTGGATTTTTGCCACTAAATCACCTAATTTATTGCATACGCTTGCATCCAAAATGGTGCTCTTTCTGCGCTATACTGTCAAGTTTTTTTTGTGTTAAAAAAAATCCATCTAAATAATTATTCAACACATATTTTGCAAGATTTTGCATAGTTATTCTTGGTTAATATAACAAAAATAAATTGTTGCATTGCGATAGTATTATGCTAACGTTTTGCACGCGTATGCAAAATTTAAATGGAAGTTTTAACTGAAGGCAAGCCTCGTCTCGAAACGAGCGAGACCTTCTCCAATATATTTAGAGTTGAAAAGTTTTAAGGGAGAAACCTATGAAATATATTAAAATACTGAGCTGTGCTGCTTTGATGACAGGAGCCAGTTTTGGGAGTGCTTTCGCAGGTTGTGGAATTGAAAGTGGTAGAATTAGTATTCTTGCTAATGACTTTCCAGCACTTCACGCAGTCGTTTCGAAAGCAGAAGAGTGTGCAGGTGGTGCTGTTACGTTCGCCAAGAACCACACCGCAAAACACCAAGAACTACAGGGACCAGCCTTAACCGCGAACCCCGCCGAATACACAGCAAAAATCGTAACCAACGGATCCATTGTACCACTATTAACAGACGGACTTTTGAGGCCCCTAGATGATCTCGTTGCAAAGCATGGACAAAGTTTGGGCAAAAATCAGCTGATCACAATTGATGGGAAAATTATGGCTGTTGCATTTATGGCTAATGCCCAGCACCTAGTAGTTAGACAAGATATATTGGAGAAAGTTGGAAAGCCTATTCCAGCAACATATGAAGAGGTCCTGGAGACAGCTGAAGCAATTCGTGCGGCAGGTATAATGAAGTATCCTTTCGCAATGCTCACTAAGGCAGACTGGAACCTCGGAGAAGAGGTTGTAAATATGTATCTGGGTCATGGTGGCGAATTTTTCAAACCTGGTACAGCCGAAGCTTCAGTTAATAACGCAAAGGGCGTTGCTACTCTTGAAATGTTGAAATCACTAATGGAATATTCTAATCCGGACTTTCTCACATACAACACTGGCGCAGTAGTTCCACTATGGGAGTCTGGAGAACTTGCAATGGCGGAGATATGGGGATCATCAATGGGTAGTTTGCTTGATGATGAAGGGTCTACGCCAGCTGTCGTAAGTAACACCGTTCCCGCAAATGCACCAACCGTTGGCGGTGGATCTAATCCTGCTTCAACGCTTTGGTGGGACGGATTTTCGATTGCTAAAAATATTAGTGATGAAGATGCTGAAGCTACTTTCATAGCGCTAGTAAATGGTGTTTCTGCAGAAATGGTCAAAGCAAACAACGATAAAGCTGTTTGGTTGATGGATGCGTATGTTCCAGGCAAGTCTGCAGAGGGTGTTTCCATGGTGGCAGCAGCAGGAGCGGAACCTTATCCAATGTTACCTTACATGGGCTTATTGCACGGTGCGTTTGTTGCAGAGGTTCCAGATTTCCTTCAAGGTAACGAAAGTGCAGAGCAAACTTTAGCTGATATTGAGGCTGCTTACACAGCATCTGCGAAAGAAAAAGGCTTTCTGAAATAAATTAGGAAAACTAGATGGCGCTTTCAGAGCGCCATCTTTCAAAGTATCTTACACATGAAGCACCGCACTTTTTTCTGGTTTATTCTTCCATCACTTCTTTTCATGTTGCTATTCATAGCACTACCAATAGCATCGGTAGTAGTTCAATCTCTATTCGTTCAGCATGAACAGGTTATGATAGAAGTTGAAAACTGTGGACCTTTTAAATGCGAGACGGTTATTCAAGCAGATCCTGACGCTACTGCTGCTCTTAGAGAAAGTGCGCCGCTCGGTAAATATAATGCTTTAAAGACATATACCAACAGAAATCATCTTGCTTTCGATGAGTTGGGCGATATTTGGTCTACATCGGAAACATTCTTCGGTTTTGTAGGTGGAGTTTATAATCTACCGTTCTACAAAGCGCTCTTCTTCACACTTACTTACACTTTTTTAGTAGCGCCCTCAGTTCTTATCTTAGGTTTATTTATAGCACTTGGTGTAAATCGTTTGCCCGAGTTAGTGAAAGGCCCTACAATTTTTGCATCTTTATTGCCTATGATTGTTACGCCGCTCATCGGGTCATTAATTTTATTTTGGATGGTTGATGCAGACGGGATAATTGGCGCAACCCTACAACTTATTTTTAATAATCCGGACCTTAGTCTAAAAGCATCAGCACCATTAACTTGGATAATGCTTATAATTTATGGGATTTGGCATAGCACACCCTTTGCATTTGTCGTGTTTTATGCAGGGCTTCAAACCGTTCCTAGTGATACTCTAGAGGCAGCCCAAATCGATGGGGCTAGCAGATGGCAGAGAGTCAGATTCGTAATTGTTCCTTACATGATGCCACTGGCTATATTTATTCTCCTTATGCAATTGATGGATGGTCTTAGAGTTTTTGAACCGATAGTGGGCTTCTCCGCATCTGCAAAAGCTACATCTTTATCGTGGATTATTTTCAATGATCTGTTTGGTAATGCTAAGCTTTATGGCTCCGCTGCTGCAACATCAATGCTCACCATAATATTTGTCTGCATTATTTTGACGCCAGTACTTATACGCACTTGGCGTGATTTTAATCGGAAGGGGATTTAGTGGATGACAAGTTCTTCTAAAAATAATGCGCCACTTTTAACTTGGTTTGCTACCAGTATGGTAGTCCTTTGGCTGTTGATTGCTATTGGACCTTTTATCTGGACGGTGTGGGGATCCTTTAAAGTAGAGGGAGATTTTTTTTCTAAGGCAGATTGGCGAAATGCAATTTATGGCGTTATGACAATCGTTGAAACTGGAGGCTCATATACTGGAAATGGTTACTATGGCGCGTGGATTGAAGAAGAATTTTGGTTTAATGTATTTAATACTACCGTGGTTGTATTTTTCACAGTAACAATATCTCTCACAATGGGAACATTGGGCGGTTATGCTCTCGCCCGGTCTGGGTTTAGATATGCTTTTTGGCTTCTAATATTGGCTTTGATTTTTAGGGCCATGCCTCATATCACATTGGTGTCTGGCTATCTTCTGCCATTCTTTGAGTGGAATGTTTGGGGTAAATTGTCGACAACTATTGTTGTTTTAGTAGCTATCAATCAGCCGTTTACTTTATGGATGTTACATTCATTTTTTCTCAATATCCCTAAAGATATGGACGAAAGTGCCATGGTAGATGGGTGTACAAGATTTCAAGCTTTTAGGCATGTAATTATACCCGTTATGTGGCCTGGTGTAATCACAACAGGCCTTTTTAGTTTTCTTCTCGCATACAATGATTTTGCAATAACGTCTATGCTTTTGAGTTCTGAAAATCAGACCATGGTTCCACGGATAGCAAGCTTTCTAGGATCTGTTAGGGAACAAGGAAATGTTATGTTTGCTGTGGCTGCAGTTGTAAGCGCCATAGTGCCCTTGTTCTTTTTGGTTTTATTTTTTCAAAGACAAATAGTGAGTGGATTAACTGCTGGTGCAGTGAAAGGATAGATATATGGCTAATATCAACCCTAACAGAAAATCTTTCCACCCTGCAAAGCCATTAACTAGAAACCATATGCCCTCTGATTTTTCAATTTCGTTGGATCAGTATACATCTAATCGTAGTGTACGTATTCCAGCTGATTTCGGGCCAAGTCAGGCTTTATCTGGTTTTGATCCAAGCTATAAAAATATTGTTGATTATATCGTTCGTATAACTCACCGAATTTGGGAAACTGACAAGCGCGAAGTCGAGTATATTGGCAAGACCTATTCTGAAGACTCTCGGGTTTTTGATGATTATGGGCTGCAATTAGGCAGTAAAAAAATTATTAGTGATACCCATCATACTACTGGTGCTTTCCCTGATATCATCCTTGATGCAGAAGAAGTTATTTGGGCTGGTGATGACATTATCGGATTTCACACCTCTCACTTAACAAGAATCATTGGAACTAACACTGGGAAAAGCCGTTACGGAGACCCAAAAGAAAAACGAATTAGTGTAATGGTAATCGCCAATTGTATTGCTTTAGAAAATGAAATTTTTCATGAACATGTTTTGTATAATACGTCTGCGATGTTACAGCAGCTTGATATTGATTTGTGGGAAGAGGCAGAGCGGCTAATTAAAGATCCACCAGCAGGATGGCCTCGATCCAACGAAGTATGGCTAGATCTTCGTAATTCGGCCTCGCCTAAAAAGCCTCTTTACTTGTCTGAGCCGTCCAAAGATTTTGACCCTGATAAGTTTGCCCGCGATATTCACAATAATATTTGGAATGGTGATCTGAGTGCATTGCAAGATTGCTACGTTGATAATCTTAAGTTTGAAGGAACTACAAACCGTCTTTTTGAGGGGCTTAATGCGTACAAGTCTTATGTACAAACAATAAGGACAGCGTTTCCGGACCTTACCTTGCAAGTAGATGAGGTTTATTGGATGGGTAATGAGCATGATGGCTGGTTAATTTCAGCTCGTTGGAGTGCTGAGGGTACACATCTGGGAGATGGAATTTACAAAAAGCCAAGTAATGCGTCATGTCAACTGTGGGGGATAACTCAATGGCGGGTAAGTTCTGGTGTGATTGAGGCGGAGTGGCAGCTTTTCAATGAATTTGACCTGATTATGCAAATAACCAAGGCCCGAAAAAAAATCTAAAGCCTTATCAGTTTAAACATTAAAATTTTGGAAGGAACAAAATGGTGGGTTTTAAAAATCAAAAGGACCTAGTACGTGCCTATTATTCGCAACTAGATAAAGATCCTATAAAAGCCGCTAAATACTGTGCACCGGATGCACTTTGGCGTGGTTATCATCCATTTAATGAAATTGCTGATCCAGCGGAAGTAGCAGAGAAATTCTGGCTTCCTTTAAAACATTCTTTGACGAAGATGCAGCGGCGTATGGATCTTTTTATGGCGGGTGAAAATAAGCTTGAAACTGGTGGGCTCTGGGTCGCGTCAATGGGTCATTTGATGGGTTTATTTGATAATCCTTGGCTAGGAATACCTGCCACGCGGAAGATAGCAATGTTACGTTATGCAGAATTTTTGCGAATTGATGATGGTAAAATTACTGATACTGCTATGTTCTTTGATATCCCGCACTTGATGATGCAGTCTGGTCTTCAGCCCTTTCCAGCTCAAACAGGTGCTCAGCTCGTTCAACCGGGCCCTATGACACATGATGGTCTTATGTTCAACGATGCTGACCCAAATGAGGGAGTAAAAACTCTCAAAACAATAGAGTTTATGATCGATGATATAAGGGATTGGAAAGGTCGAGACGAAGAAGGTCTAATGGTCGAACTGCCCAGAAGTTGGAATGATGATATGATCTGGTGGGGGCCGGCAGGTATTGGTGCTGCATACACCATCGAGCGCTACGCTGAGCAACATGCAGGACCATTTCGAGATGGTCTTTCAGACAAAATCTTTAATGGCCATGTGGCGCGAATCGCTGAGGGGAGCTTTGGCGGTTTCTTTGGCTGGCCAAATTTGACTTTAACTCCCGCTGGTGGATTCATGGGAATGCCTGCTACGGGTAAACCCTCTGACATGCGTGTAATTGATATGTATAGACGAGCAGGCGATAAATTAACCGAAAACTGGATTTTTATCGATTTACTGCACTTCTGGTATAATCAGGGAGTGGACATTTTGTCGAGGACTACTGGTATTGGAAGAGTTTAAAATTATTATGTTTGAAGCTTTTACCCTCAAATACCACAGAAATATGGTTCAAGTATGATCGACGCGCACCATCATCTTTGGGATTTAGGAAAGGTCTCCTACCCGTGGCTCGAAGCTAAAGGGGTAGCAAGGTTTTTTGGTGACCCATCTCCAATCCAGAGAAATTACCTACTCACAGAGTTCCGTGAACATGCAAAAGTGGAGGGTTTTCGGGCCTCTGTGCATGTTCAGGTAGGTGCAGCTGATCCGTTTGATGAGGCAAAGTGGATTGACTCCGTTGCTCAGGCCAATCCAGATTGGCCATTAGTTCAGGTTGTATACAGTGATCTAACATCGCCTACTGTTGAAAGCGATTTAGACCTAATTCAAAAGATTCCAAGCGTTCGAGGTGTCAGGCAAATTGTTGGACGCTCATCAGAAGAAGATTCAAAAAGTGGAACAAATGAATTATTAAGCTCTGCAGCTTTTCGGAATGGTCTTATCGAGTTGGGAAAACGAAATTTAAGTTTTGATTTGCAGCTTACGCCCGAACTTATTGTACAAGCGGCCAAAGTAATGAGTTCTGCTCCAGATACAAAAATTGCGCTTTGCCACGCGGGAAGTCCGGCAGATAGATCTGCGCACGGTCTAGAAAAATGGTCAAGTGATTTAAGGCTATTATCAGATATGGATAATATTTTTTGCAAGTTATCTGGTTTAGGTATGTTTGATCATAATTGGACGGAGAATTCTATTGCTCCAATCGTAAACGAGTGTATTCAGCAATTTGGCCCAAGCCGTTGCATGTTTGGCTCCAACTTTCCGGTAGACAGCTTATACTCAGATTACTCGAGTTTGATCAAAGCTTATCGAAATATTATATCGAAGTTTGCCTCTGAGTTGGTATTTGATAAGACCGCGAGAGATTTTTACAATATAAATTGATAGGATAGTGATATGTCTAATGCACTAAATGAAATAACAGAACGTATCGTCCGTTATGGTGACTTACTGCCATGTAAAACAGCATTTATTGATGCCCATACCCCTGGGTCGGATCAAAAAGAAAACTTCACGATTATTGGAGGTGGGGTTTCGGAAAGTGCGGACCAACATGTACATATAAATATTCCTCATGGATTTAATATTGGTGCGGCTGGGCAACCACCTAGATGTAGAAATTCGCTACATTCACACAGAACCGCAGAAGTGTTCTTTGTACTATCAGGTCGTTGGAGGTTCTTCTGGGGTCGATGGGGAAAAGCTGGAGAAGTGGTTTTAGAAGCAGGTGATATATTTAATATTCCGACAGGCATATTTCGTGGATTTGAAAATATTGGAACAGATTACGGGATGATAATGGCAATACTGGGCGGTGATGATGCTGGTGGGGGAGTGATTTGGGCACCCCAAGTCATAGAGGATGCATCTAACCATGGTTTAGTTCTGTCAGAAAAAGGTCGTCTTTATGATACAAAAAGGGGTCAGTCTCTTCCAGAAAATGAGAAACCAATGCCCCCTCTAAACGATGCAGAGTTACAAGATTATCCCGAGCCATCAACTTCAGAAGTAGTTCCCAATCATGTGGCTCGATATTGGGATATGGTTGCTTTATCAGACACATCGCCCGCCAAAGTAATCGGTGAAACTGGTATGTTGAGAGACAAGCCAGGTTTTGAGGTTGAGTTTTTGACCCGTAACTCATGTGGAAATGCGATGGAGGAACTAGATCGTAGTGATGTTATTATGCCGGTCAGGGGACACTGGAAATTAATTTATAAGGGAGGATCATTAACTCTAAACCCAGGTGACACTGTATCAGTTCCTAGCGGTGTGCCACACAGAGTAGAACCAGCGATGACGGGCCATTGTTCGCTGTATAGAATTAGAGCGACCTCTGATCCCGCTGGCCCAACTTGGAAAGGGTAACCAATGAGTATAAAGACGACCCACGTCGGTTCTCTCCCACGCACTCAAGAGGTAGTAGACTACATCTTCGCTAGAGAAAATAAGAAGCCCTTTTCTCAGAACGACTTTGACTCAACAATGAGTGAGGCTGTTCTGGAAACTGTCGAGAAGCAAGTGAGGGCCGGAATAAATATTGTCTCGGATGGGGAAACTTCGAAAATTTCATATGCAACTTATGTAAAAGATAGATACACAGGATTTGATGGAGACAGCCCACGTAACGCTCCCGCTGATCTGCAGCGATTTCCCTCGTTTCTTAAGCGCTTGGCGGATGATGGTGGAACGCCACAGTATTCAAGGCCTATGTGTGTTGGAGAGGTAAAGTCAAAGGGACAGGGTGAACTTGAAAAGGACATTGCAAACCTGAAGTCTGCACTTTTAGCATCTGGCGCTGAAAGGGGCTTCATGAATGCAGCCTCCCCAGGTGTTATTTCTTTATTTTTACAAAATGATTATTATCCATCTCGTGAGAACTATTTAGAAGCATTAGCTAACGCTATGAAAGCTGAGTACGAAACAATTGTGGCGGCGGGTTTAGACTTACAACTTGATTGCCCGGACTTAGCACTATCCCGCCATATGTTGTTTAATGATTTGAGTGATGATGAATTTATTAGGATTGCCGGCTCTCATGTTGAAGCTCTTAATTATGCTCTTTCGGACGTACCTAAAGAGAAAGTTCGCGTTCATATATGTTGGGGAAACTATGAGGGCCCTCATGTTTGTGATATTCCGATGTCAAAAATGTTTGATACGCTTATGGCCACTAAAGCGGGATATGTCTTGTTTGAAACATCTAACCCAAGACATGGCCATGAATGGACAGTGTTTAAAGATCGCAAGGCAGACATACCAGATGATAAAATACTCGTACCAGGCGTTGTGGATACCACTACAAACTTTGTAGAACATCCCGATTTAGTTGCCCAAAGATTGGAGCGCTTTGTAAACATAGTGGGCAGAGACAGAGTTATTGCTGGCAGTGATTGTGGTTTTGGTACTTTTGCAGGTTTTGGTACGGTTGATCCAGAAATAGCGTATGCAAAGCTTGCAAGTCTTTCCCAAGGTGCGCAAAAAGTTTAGGAATGGAGCAGGTTGTTCTTCTACCAGGTTTGATGTGTGATGAGCGCTTATTTGAACCACTCATAAAACTTCTAAAGCCTAATTATCGCGTGCATGTTCCAATAATGGATACCCAAAAGAGTATAGATGGGATGGCCAAGTATCTGTTAAATACCATAAGTGGCTCATTTCATCTAGTTGGCTTATCAATGGGGGGAATCATCGCAATGACGGTTGCGATAAAAGATCCAAGTCGTGTGAAATCAATGGTTTTGATGGACACAAGCCCACATTCGGATAGTGTACGGAAACAAGCTATTCGCGATAAGCAGATAGAAACAGTCAACCAGCCGTCAGATTTGGTAAGAATAGTGGCCCAAGAATTAAAGCCAAACTATGTACATGATAGATCCTCAAATGAACATGTACTGAAGTTATGTATGGAAATGGCTATGGATTTGGGTTGTGAAGTATTTATTAATCAATGCTCGGCGTTGCGAAATAGAAAGAGTTTAATGGACTCACTCTCATTTATTGACTGTAAAACCCTAGTTCTCTGCGGTGAACATGATAAGCTTTGCCCTGTAACTGTGCACGAAGAAATAGAGGCAAAAATCTCAAACGCAGAATTATCAATTATTCCAAATTGTGGACATTTACCGATTCTAGAGAAGCCAAAGCTGTCTTCGGAGAAAATTTTAGCATTTCTGGGTGAGGGGAGGAATAAATGTCTCGTATAGGTTCATTTAAATCTCGCGTATTATCACGTGAACTTATGGTGGGCACATTTCTTAAAACACCTCATTATGTGATGATTGAGATTTTTGCTAAAAGCGGATTTGATTTTTTATGTTTAGATGCTGAGCACGCACCATTTGACAGGCGCGCGGTTGACGAATGCATGGCGGTTTCTCGGGCGTTGGATTTTCCAGTTTTGGTGAGAGTTGGGGATACTAGTCATCGAGAGATTTTATGGGCATTAGATTGTGGCGCTGTTGGTATTGTTGCACCCCATATTGAAACTGTAACTCAAGCAGAAGAATTGGCAAAAGCAGCAAGGTTTGGACTTGGTGGAAGGGGATATGCAGGGTCATCGCGTTGGGCCGGTTATGCGACAAAAAAAATGCCAGATCTTTTGCAACAATCAAAGAATGAGACGGTGGTAATTGCCCAAATAGAGGAACCCGCTGCAGTTAAAATTGCAGGTTCAATCGCCAAAATAAATGGAATCGATGGGCTTTTTGCAGGTCCGGCTGATCTGTCAGTGGGAATGGGCTTTGAAAATCAAGAGTCAAATGAGCTAAAAGCAGCACTTAAGAGAGTTGGTGAAGCAGCCAAGGCGAGTGGTAAAGGGTATGCAAGTTTTGTTGGTGATGCTAGTCAAGCAGGATCCTGGGCAGAAAACTATGATGTTAATATATTTTTTGTTGGCTCAGAGCACAGTTTTATACGCAACAAAGCAGATGAAATTGCAGCACAAATTAAGGCAATCCAAGAAATATAAAAAGGTGTTTTATGTATTATGACCCAAGTAAAGGACATGGACTACCCCACAATCCATTCAATGCAATCGTCTCGCCCCGGCCAATAGGTTGGGTATCAACACGGAGTAAGGACGGTATTGACAATTTAGCGCCATATTCTTTTTTTAATGCCGTTGCGTATACTCCTCCACAGGTTATGTTCTCAGCAACCTCCGCCAAAGCTGACCAGGATGGAACCAAAGATACAGTGGCTAATATCCGAGAAACGGGTGCGTTTTGCGTAAACATTGTTTCGGAAAAGCAGCTGTTTGAAATGAATAAATCTTCTCAGGCTTTGTCTAAGGAAATAGATGAATTTGAGTTTTCTGATATTGAGAAGCAGGAATGTAACGCCATAGATTGTTCTTTGGTTGCCGGGGGACCAGCAGCATTAGAGTGTAAAATGACTCGAATAGTTATATTATCTGGCCAGGCAAATTTTGCCGTTTTTGGGCAGGTCATTGGGATTCACATGCGTGATGATTGTATAATTGATGGCCGTTTCGAGATAAAAATGTATAATCCTGTCTCTCGGTTAGGTTACCGCGACTACGCAATTATAAAGGATTATTTTGAGCTAAGGCGTCCAGATGATAATTGAAAATTCATAAACTGTCTCGTTGCGATGTAATGTCCTCGATCGCTTCTGCGATGTGCTCTTGTTGGATATTATAAGCCCCTTTGCTAACTCGTATTCTATGCGCTCTAATCATAACATCTGCGATACGGCTGCCTTCTGGAATAACAAATGTGTAATAGGCAAGTTCAATTAATAGGCCAAGCGGATCTCGAAAATATATTGATTTCATAAATCCACGATCTTTAGGGCCAGTGTACGTTATTTGGCGTTCCCTAAGTCGACCTTCAACCTGCTCGAATACCGCTTGGCTCAATTCAAAGGCTACATGATGTACCGCACCGGTCTCTTGGGAAACTTTCTTACTTATATCTTTTCGTTTTTCGTCTGTAAAAATTGTAATCAACCGTCCATCGCCGGGATCAAAATAAAGATGAGACTCATCAGCGTTGTCTAAATTTGGTTGTTCAAAGACAAAGGGCATTCCAAGGACGCCTTGCCAAAAATCAATAGAAATTTTTCGAGAGGCTCCTACCAGTGTAAGATGGTGAACACCTTGGGTTGGGATAGTTGCGAAAGTCTTATTTGGCAATTTTAACCTACTTTGTTTTGGCTACGTAAGTATGAGTTACAATATTAGTTGTTGATATACTTGCTGAGGCTTGTCATAAAACACGTAGTTATTACTATAACAATATATGTCAAATTTATTTCAGTAAATCTGGAACTATTGTCACAACTTGCGGAAATAAAGCGAGCAATCCCAAGCCAACCAACTGAATGATAACAAATGGTAATACGCCTTGATAAATTTGACGTGTAGTAACATGAGATGGTGCGACGCCTCTTAGATAAAATAGTGCAAAGCCGAAAGGTGGGGTCAGAAATGATGTTTGTAAATTTATCGCAACCATTATCGTCACCCAACTGGGGTCAAATGATCCGCCATAAATCACAGGTCCAACAATTGGAATGACAATATAAATTATTTCCAAGAAATCCAATACGAACCCAAGAATAAAGAGTACAAGCATAACAATGAAGAATGCAGTCCATTCATTTGAGAAGCTTCTCAAGAATTGTTGGATGTAGTGTTCACCACCAAACGATATGAGCACCAAATTTAATATTTGTGAGCCGATTAAAATCGTAAAAACCATTGAGGTTACTTTTGCAGTCTCACGCACTACAGGCGCTAAAATATCTTCGCTGTAGAGATACCAGCAGGACCAAAAGATACCAAAAATAGCATAAATAAAAGCTGAGAAAGCCACTATGAATGCGAGTATGTTTTCTAGAGACATGTCAGGCCCAAGTCGCATATCAAAATTTATGCCTACCACCAGCATTATTACGATTGCGAGCGATATTCGTAATACTGGCGTGACCTTCAGTCCGTTGCTACTTAGTTTTCTCGCAGTAGCGAGCAAAATTGCTCCCCCTGCACCAAGTGCGGCGGCTGGAGTAGGGTTGGTAATTCCTCCTAAAATAGATCCAAGGACCGCAACGATTAAAACTAGTGGTGGGAATACTATTCTTATGAGGTCATTTGCAAATAAACGGTTCAATGCCTCTCTGACACCGTACAGTGCCATTACTCCAGGTATGGCAATTATTAGTGTCGTTACGCCTGGACTCGTCAGTGCTGAGATAAAGAGAATATCACATAACAATATCAAAACAATGCCAAGCCCACCAATGAGAAGCGGACGTGTATCTTTTGTAAAGTCCACTGCTCTGCCAACCATAAGGGTCACGCCCAAAAATAAAGCACTTAGACCGATGCCCGTGCCAATAGGAGACATTACAGCTAGCTTTTCATCAAGAAGTATTGCACGTTCCTCATCTGTTAGCTGCCTGGACTCCTGTAAGCCGCCAGATGCCTCAATCGCTGCTTGTTGTGCCACTGCCGCGTCCCAAGCTTCTTGTCCGTGAAGTTCGATCATAGATGCAGCACATTCGGGATCAACATTCGTACGAAGCGCAGCCCCTTCCATAATATCAGAGTAAGTATCTACAATTGTAGATTGGCTCCCTACTAGGT
>LUQC01000068.1 GCA_001627925.1 Rhodobacteraceae bacterium REDSEA-S34_B6
TCTTGTGAAAATTGCCGAATGGCTTCGAAGAATGGCAAACCCTCAATATCGCCTACAGTTCCACCTATTTCGCAGAGCATAAAATCAACTTCATCTTCTCCAATTTTTATAAAGTCTTTAATTTCATCAGTAACATGAGGAATAACCTGGATTGTTTTCCCTAAGTAATTACCACGACGTTCCTTTTCGAGCACGTTTGAGTAAATTCTTCCTGAAGATACAGAGTCTGTCATCCTTGCAGATACTCCCGTAAATCTTTCGTAGTGACCTAGGTCTAAATCTGTCTCAGCACCATCATCTGTTACAAAAACTTCACCATGCTCAAATGGACTCATTGTTCCTGGATCGACATTTAAATAAGGATCTAATTTTCTTAACCGTACACTATACCCACGAGCTTGCAATAGTGCGCCGAGAGCTGCTGAAGCTAAACCCTTCCCAAGAGAAGAAACCACTCCGCCCGTGATAAATATAAATCTAGCCATAAACGAGATTCTCCCATGGTATTTAGCCGTTCAAAAATAGCAGTTTTATTACTGCATTAGCCTTGAAAAACTAAAGTTATCACGGGATTTAAGTATAACAGGATTCGCACTATTTATGCAAGTCATACCAATCTACATATTGCTAAGATCTAGTTTATAATAACAAGAAGTTGTTAATCTGCGCTAGGTACTAAGCCTTCTGCAGAGCCCTCTGTGGGTGGTAACAATGACTCTATATCATCCAAAGAGGGATCGGACCCTTTATCGTTATTAGACGACACACCAAGTCTATCCATCACTGAGGTTTCTGATGATTTGTTTGCGGCAATTACTGTCAATGAAATGGAGGTTATTATAAATGCTACAGCAAATATCCAAGTCAACTTTGTTAAAGCACTCGCAGCCGCTCTACCGCTCATGACACTATCGCCGCCGCCGGATCCCATACCTAGCCCACCACCTTCGGATCTTTGAATAAGTACAACACCAACTAAAGCTAGAGCTAATAGAAGATGAACTGTTAGAACAATATTTTCCATAAATCCGTAACCTCATGGTGATCTTCGAGGTAAATAGGTAAATTTACAGTATACCGCAAGAGCCAATTATAATACTTTTGATATTATATGATATGCTCATGTCGCTGTTTAATAAAGTTAAAAAATAACTTTATTTTTTTTATTACAGCTTTACAGCCCTTACTCAGGCGTTATACCGAGCCGGTCAAATTTTTACTAGAAAGGTTATCCGATGGCAAATGTTGTTGTAGTGGGCGCGCAATGGGGTGACGAGGGAAAAGGTAAGATTGTTGACTGGTTAAGTGAAAGGGCCGATGTAGTCGTAAGGTTTCAAGGTGGGCACAATGCGGGGCATACTCTAGTAATTGATGAAAAAATATACAAATTGCACGCGCTTCCATCTGGTGTGGTTCGCGGTGGTAAGTTATCAATTATAGGTAATGGTGTAGTCCTTGATCCCTGGCACTTACTAAATGAAATAGAAACATTAACAGGTCAAGGTGTAACTATTGATGCGGGCACATTAAAAATTGCAGAGAATACACCCTTAATTTTGCCTGTTCATGGTGAATTAGACCGGGCAAGGGAGGCCCAAAGTGGCATTGCCAAAATTGGCACGACTGGACGAGGTATAGGGCCTGCTTACGAGGACAAAGTAGGACGAAGAGCGGTAAGGGTTTCGGACCTTGCAGATGAGACCACCTTGTCAAAACGAATTGATAGGCTCCTGCAGCATCATAATACTCTGCGAAAGGGCATGGGGTTAGAGCCAATTGACAAACCAAATTTGTTTAAAAAACTTCTAGATGTGGCGCCTCATATACTGAAATTTGCCGCACCAGTATGGAAAATTCTAAATGACAAACGAAAGTCGGGACAACGTATTCTCTTTGAAGGTGCGCAAGGGGCATTGCTAGATGTGGATTTTGGAACCTATCCATTCGTAACCTCGTCTAATGTTATTGCTGGGCAGGCTGCCACTGGCTCAGGGCTTGGTCCCGGGGGAATAGACTTTGTGTTAGGAATAGTAAAAGCTTACACTACTCGGGTTGGAGAAGGGCCTTTCCCAACTGAGCTAAACGATGACTACGGTAATATGCTTGGAGAGCGCGGGCACGAGTTTGGAACAACTACCGGAAGGAGAAGACGTTGCGGTTGGTTCGACTCAGTTCTGGTTCGTCAAACTTGTGCTACTTCTGGAGTAAACGGAATATCGCTAACAAAATTAGATGTTCTGGACGGGTTCGAAAAAGTTAAGATCTGTGTTGGTTACAATCTAGATGGCGTATTAATCGATTATTTACCAACTGCAGCGGACCAACAAGCGCGCTGTCAGCCAATCTTTGAAGAAATGGATGGTTGGAGTGAAACCACGGAGGGTGCAAGGAGTTGGGCTGAATTGCCGGCTGGTGCAATAAAATATGTGAGAAGGATAGAGGAGTTGATTGACTGTCCTGTCGCGCTACTTTCAACTTCACCAGAGAGAGAAGATACAATATTGGTCAGGGACCCTTTTGAAGATTGATGACTATTGGATATAAAAACAGAAGACGCATCTCGCTTATACTGCTATTGGTTGGATTGCCGATTTATATAATTTTCGCTGTAAATTTAGTAGCGCTGTTTGAGCGACCGTCAATTTTGGTTGAGTTATTCATTTATTTAGGTCTTGGCATTATTTGGGCGTTTCCGTTTAAGTTTATATTCAAGGGAATAGGTCAGGCCGATCCTGATCAGACAGAGTAGTTAACTTTCTTGCCAACTAGATTATTAGGTGGTGAAATGAGTTACAGAAAACGTCAAGCTAGGTTTTTATAAATTTATGAGCATGCAGGCCTTAATATTTAAGGATCCCATAACCCTGGTAGGCGGTGCTTACGTTTCTACTGAAAATTTTAAAGCAAGTACCCAGTTTGCATCTAATGTTGTTGCGGCAGACGGTGGTGCGAACACCTGTCTTCAATACGGTGTAAAACCTGACGCAGTGATTGGTGATCTGGACAGTATAGAGGAAACATCAAAGGTTCAAATCGAGGATGACCGTATCCATTTTGTAAGCAGTCAAGACGATACTGATTTTGAAAAATCATTAAACAGAATAAATGCACCATTAATTATTGGAGTGGGTTTTCTTGGAGATAGGGTCGACCATCAGATGGCAGTTCAGACGGCACTTGTAAAACATTATCATAAAAAAATTCTTCTAATTGGTGAGCATGATATAGTTTTTTTGACTCCTCCAGAATTTTCCTTAACTCTTGAAAATGATTGCCGCGTCTCCCTTTATCCGATGGCAAAATGTACTGTTGTCTCCAAAGGTTTAAAATGGAAAACAGAAGATATTGTTTTTTCGCCACTAAATACAATTGGTACTTCGAACTGTACCACTGAGGATAAAATTGAGCTCTTTCCAAGCCAGCCATTACTCCTCACGATAATCCCGCGGGATTTTTTAATCCCTGCTTCGCTGGCGTTACTTGCCTCAAAAGCTTGGTCGTCTAAACAGAAATGACCCCGTATACCCATTTATAATTAAATATTTCAACTGTGTACTAGCAATTAGGTATGTTCACGGCCAATCCCCCCATTGATGTCTCTTTGTATCTTTCACTCATGTCTTCACCAGTTTGGCGCATTGTTTCTATGCAAACATCCAAAGGAATAACATGAGTGCCATCACCTCTGAGAGCCAGACTGGCTGCAGAAATTGCTTTAATTGCGCCCAGCCCATTGCGTTCAATGCAGGGCACTTGGACAAGTCCTTTGACAGGATCACAGGTCATTCCCAAATGATGTTCAAGTGCAATTTCAGCTGCATTCTCAATCTGTTCTGGTGTTCCACCATTCACTGCACAAAATCCTGCCGCAGCCATTGCGCTGGCTGAGCCTACTTCTGCCTGACAGCCAGCTTCGGCGCCACTAATGGAAGCGTTGAATTTGACCAACCCGCCAATAGCGGCTGCTGTTAACAGAAAATCTTCAATCTTTGACTGTGAACTTGTGGGTACGTGGTCTAAATAATATCGAAGCACCGATGGCACAACACCTGCTGCACCATTGGTTGGGGCAGTTACTACTTGCCCGCCAGCTGCATTCTCTTCGTTCACCGCCATGGCATACACACTCATCCAATCGTTAGTGGTATGCGGGGGAGTCAAATTTTTACCCTTTTCTGAAATTAAAGCATCATAAATACCCTTAGCCCGTCTTTTTACATTTAACCCTCCCGGGAGCTGTCCATCATTTTCAAGGCCTCTCTTGATGCACATATCCATAGTCTTCCAAATTCGGGAGAGCCCATCCTTTATCTCTGCGTTAGAATGTAAGGCTCTTTCATTATCTCTTTTCATTTCAGCTATGGATTTGCCAGAACTCCTTGCCATTTGAAGCATTTCAGCTGCGGTTTTGAAAGGATAACGCACTTCGGTTCCAATTTCATTTGGGGACTGCTTTGAGAATTCGGATTTTGTTAGTATGAACCCTCCACCAATAGAAAAGTATATTTCTTCCAGTATTACATCCCCCTGGCGGTCTATGGCGTATAAAATCAATCCATTTGAATGTTCGTCTAGTCTTGGCCCACAATCAAAAATTAAGTCCTCTGATGTATTAAATTTTAACTTGCCAAGTCCATCAGGTTCTAAAAAATGTGTTGATTGGATTCTGGAAAGTGCTTTACTTGCTTTTACTTCATCATAATTCTCTGGCGTAAACCCTTCGAGGCCTAGTGTGATAGCTCTGTCAGTCGCATGGCCTACGCCAGTAAATGCTAATGATCCATGTAAACGACAACGTACGCCCGCAAAGTTAAATGGTGAAGATCGCATTAATTCGAGAAAATTATTTGCCGCCACCATTGGGCCCATCGTATGAGAAGATGATGGGCCAATTCCAATTTTAAACATATCAAATACTGAAACAAACATCAGAAAGTTCCCATATTTCTTATTGTGTAGATAAAAGTTATATTTCTTCTCGTGTCCAGCTTCGTATAACGAAATTTTTACTAAAAAGCTTTATTAATAATTACCTTTTGCAATCTAGGGTATTAGATCACTCAAATTAGTCATAGAAACGACTGTTAATGATGAAGAAATGTCAATATAGAGGAAATGCAGTCAACCATTTTGCCTTTAATTTTGCGAAATAAGCTAGAGGAAGATAATGCTTAATGATTTGTCACCAAACGAGCGAGCAAAATACTTGTGTGCAGAGAAAGCTGCTGAATTTGTCGAGTCTGGAATGAAAGTTGGTTTGGGTACTGGCAGCACTGCTTATTGGCTTATTAAGCATTTAGGTCGAAAAGTACGTGAGCGGGATTTAAAGATCAAGGGTGTGCCTACCTCAAAAAAAACAGCAGAGCTTGCTGAGAGAGAGGGCATTCCACTTATTACGTTGGATCAGGCTGGTTGGTTAGATCTAACCATCGATGGTACAGATGAAATCAGTCCTCGTTTCAATTTAATAAAGGGTGGAGGAGGAGCTCATCTAAGG
>LUQC01000069.1 GCA_001627925.1 Rhodobacteraceae bacterium REDSEA-S34_B6
ACAACTAAAAAGAAAAAGGAGAAATAATATGTATCACACAGGAAAAAAGAAAAAGAAAAAAGGTAAAAAGAAAAAAGGTAAATAATCATGCCATTTAAAAAATACTCACCCAAACAAAAAAAACTTGCTCGGGTAGCAAAGCCTCGTAATAAAATTACGGGTGCTGATTTTGCAAAACTTAGAGCCAAAAAGAAAAAGAAAAAGTAATGAAAGTAAAAGCACCAAAAGGCTACCACTTTATGAAAGTTGGAAAATCTTACAAGTTGATGAAAAACAAAGGTAAGTTTGTGCCACACAAAGGGGCTTCACAAACAGCAGACTTTGAAGTTATAAAAACTCATAAATGAGTGATGCTGTTGCACTAATTACCGAGGTTGGGTTTCCTATAGCGGCAGCACTTGGTCTTGGAGTTTTTGTTTGGAAACTTATCAACAGGATAATAGATGGTATGGAAACTAAGTTAGATACCTTAGATGATAAGGTGCAAACAAGTTTGGACACTATGGAAGAACGCGTTACAACTAAATTAGATAGTCAATATGGTATTATTATAAGTCTCATTGATAGAATTAGAGCCATTGACAATCAAAGTATTAGACAGGATGTATTGTTGAAAACTTTGTTAGGTGTTCCAAACTTAATTGATATTGAAAAATTAGCAAAGGCAGAAAGGGATGACCAAAGGAAAGACTAAAAAACAAATAGAAGCTGAAGAATTAGAAAGGCTTAGAATTACATGGGGCGCTTGTGTAATTGGATTTTTATTATGTTTCGTAGCATTAGGTTTGTTACCTTTTTTTGGTACTGATTTTGGGAAGGGTGCCGTAAGGTGGTACGGTTTGGGTTTTGCATCACTCCAGCCTTCAGAATTTTTAAAACCTGGCTTTATTGTAACGGTTGCTTGGCTAATTTCGGCGAGCGGTCAAATTAATGGGGCACCAGGGCGTTTGTGGTCATTCATTATTACAATGCTCGTTGTGGCGTTGTTAATTATACAACCAGACTTTGGGCAAGCATGCCTAATACTCTTCGGTTGGGGTATTGTTTATTTTGTTGCAGGCGCTTCGTTTATTTTGTTAGCAGCCTTAGCCATGATGGTTTTGGCTGCAGGATCAATTGCGTATTCATATTCTGAGCATTTTGCGAAACGGATCGATGGTTTTTTGTCGCCGGATATCGATCCGCGTACACAACTTGGTTACGCTACTAACGCGATACAGGAGGGTGGTTTTTTTGGAGTGGGTGTTGGTGAAGGGCAGGTTAAATGGTCTTTGCCCGATGCTCACACAGATTTCATAATTTCAGTTGCTGCCGAAGAGTATGGATTGCTTTTAGTTGTCCTGATTATACTTCTTTTTACCTGGATTGTGCTTGCTTCATTAATTAGGCTTCTTAGGGAAACAGATGCATTTAACCGTTTGGCTGGTTCTGGTCTGGTTGCAATGTTTGGAATTCAAGCCATTATAAACGTTGGTGTAGCCGTAAGATTGCTTCCTGCTAAGGGTATGACGTTGCCGTTTGTAAGTTATGGCGGCTCTTCAATAATTGCAATGGGTATTACTGTTGGTATGCTTTTGGCCTTAACGCGGGTAAGGCCTCAAAAAGATATAGGCGATATTCTCAATGGGCGTTAATTTATGAGTGCTCCCTTGTTAGTTTTGGCAGCTGGTGGAACAGGAGGCCATATGTTTCCGGCACAGGCAATTGCTGAGGAAATGGTATCAATCGGCTGGCGAGTAAAGCTGTCCACTGATAAGCGAGGCGCACGTTACGCCAAAAACTTTCCATCAGAAGTTGAGGTTTCGATTATTAAATCGGCAACCTTTTCAGGAGGCTCTTTTTTAGGAAAGTTACTGGTTCCATTGGTTATATTTTATGGAGTTTTGCAGTCCTTGCTTTGGTTTAAAAATAACAAACCAAGCTGTGTGGTGGGTTTTGGTGGATATCCGAGTATTCCTGCCGTTTTGGCAGCTTTCATTTGGCGGATTCCAACTATCTTGCATGAGCAAAACGGCGTTTTAGGGAAGGTCAATAAACTTTTTTCTAAAAGGGTTGATTTTGTAGCTTATGGTATAGCATCAGAACAGCTTGACTCTAAGAATACTGTTTATATTGGCAATCCCGTTAGAAATTCTGTTTTAAAATTTAGTGCATCTCCTTACATTCCTCCAGGTGATTATCCAATAAATGTATTGGTTATTGGAGGTAGTCAGGGTGCCAGGATTATGTCCGACATCGTACCTATTGCTTTATCGAAATTGTCAGAAAAGAATATAAAAAATATAAAAGTTGCTCATCAGGCCCGACCCGAAGATATAAATCGAGTGATTAAATTGTACTCCGAAAATAACATCAAAGCAGAGGTTGCTAGCTTTTTTGATGATGCGCCTAGGCGAATTTCAGAAGCTCAACTAGTTATAAGTAGGTCAGGAGCTTCTTCTATTGCAGACATTGCTACAATTGGCCGCCCATCAATTCTGGTTCCTTTAAAATCTGCTATTAGAGATGAGCAGTCTGTGAACGCCTTAAGCATGACGAGTGTAAATTCAGCCATCAGTTTCGCAGAAGATGATTTCACTGTGGATAAGCTTGCAAAATGCATTACTAAGTTTTTATCCTCCCCAAAGAAAGCTGAAGCAATGGCTGCAGCGGCATTAAAGAGGTCTTCTGAAAATTCTGTAAAAGTACTGTCTGATTTAATAGTTAATCTAGCACGAGAAAAGAAAGAAGTATCGGCGCCTGCGGCCAAGCCATTTAATAAGGGAACTTCGTAATGAATGTCTCTACAAAGTTTCCAGTAGAAATCGGACCAATACATTTCATCGGAATTGGTGGTATCGGCATGTCTGGTATTGCAGAAATTTTAATTAACCAAGGTTATTCTGTTCAAGGTTCGGATTTGAAGCAAACAGAAATTACTTTACGGTTAGAGCGAATGGGTGCGTCAATAAAAATTGGTCATGATAAAAATAACCTCAAGAACGCGGCTGTTGTCGTGATTTCGTCTGCAATCAATAGGGAAAACCCTGAGTTGAACTATGCTCGTTCCGCGGGTTTGCCGGTTGTACGAAGAGCTGAAATGTTAGCAGAGCTAATGAGAATGAAATCAAACGTAGCGATAGCTGGCACACATGGTAAAACCACCACTACGACTTTAATCGCTACTTTGTTAGACGAAGGTGATTTTGATCCCACAGTTATTAATGGAGGAATAATTCATGCTTACGGCTCGAATGCAAGGGCTGGAGATGGTGAGTGGATGGTTGTGGAGGCCGACGAAAGCGATGGAACCTTTACTAGGCTGCCTGCAACCATAGCCGTTGTCACTAACATAGACCCCGAGCATTTGGAGCATTGGGGTAACTTCGATTCTTTACGAAAAGGGTTTTTGGATTTTATTTCTAATATTCCCTTTTATGGAATAGCCATTTGCTGTAGTGACCATCCCGAAGTGCAAAAACTTATTGGCAAAATCTCTGATCGTCGAATAATAACCTTTGGCCTCAATGCCCAATCTGATATTAGGGCAATAAATCTAAATTATAATAATGGTCGAGCTTATTTTGATATTAGGTTCCAGCAGGAGAATTTTACAATTAACGACTGTGTTCTTCCTATGCCTGGCGACCATAATGTTTCGAATGCATTGGGCGCAGTTGCGGTCGCGCATCATCTGGGTATTGAAGGTGCTAAAATCCGTGAGGCTTTAGCGAAATTTAAGGGTGTTAATCGTAGGTTTACTAAGGTGGGTGAAGTTAACGGTGTCACTATAATTGATGACTACGGTCATCACCCAGTTGAGATATCCGCTGTATTAAGGGCTGCAAGGCAGATAAGTTCGGGAAAAGTTATAGCCGTTCATCAGCCTCACAGGTATACCCGTCTTAACGCTCTATTCAAAGATTTTTGTTCCTGTTTTAACAACGCCGACATTGTTGCAATTGGGGATGTTTATTCCGCTGGAGAAAAGAAAATTCCAGGAGCAAGTAGAGATGATCTAATAACTGGCTTGGTTAGTCACGGCCATCGTCATGCTGTTGCGGTTTCTAATTTACAAGACTTGACACAACTGATCGCAAAAAATGCTAAATCTGGCGATATTGTGATATGTCTCGGGGCTGGAACTATAAGTTCCTGGGCTAATAGCCTTCCAAAATTATTACTTTCCGAGTGTTAATATGCTAGTAAAATTTCCTAAAGCTCGTGGTAAATTTACTAACAAACAGATGCTTTCTGAACTAACGTGGTTAAGAGTAGGTGGCCCGGCTGAATATTTTTTCCAACCCGCTGACTTGGACGATTTGATGAGTTTTATGTCGAATTTACCGGACAATATATCATTTTTCCCATTAGGTGTAGGTTCAAATCTTCTTGTTCGAGATGGTGGTATAAAAGGTGTAGTCGTCAGACTTGGTAGGGGATTTAATTCCGTTGAGGTGTCAAATGGCCTAGTGGTAGCAGGCGCAGCCGCTTTGGATGCCTTTGTTGCTCGAACAGCTGCTGATCATGGTTATGATCTTACATTTCTCCGCACTATTCCTGGTTCTATAGGAGGTGCCCTAAAAATGAATGCGGGGTGTTATGGAAGATATATTTCAGATTACTTTGTATCAGCAAATGCCGTAAACCGAAGTGGTGACCTTGTAAAGTTAGATAAGACCGATGTTTCTTTCTCTTATAGGAATACAGCTCTATCAGCTGATCTTGTTATAGTTAACGTTACATTTGCGCCGCCCTCTGGTGAGGTTGAGGCCTTGCATGAAAAAATGCGTATCCAGAAACAAAAAAGAGATAATGAGCAGCCAACTAAGGAAGTTACCGCAGGAAGTACTTTTCGTAATCCTTGCGCGTTTTCGAGTTTAGGCCAGGAAAATGAAGATAATAAGTTCAAAGCTTGGAAAGTAATTGAGGATGCTGGGCTTAGAGGCTATCAAATGGGTGCAGCCAAAATGCATGAAAAGCACCCAAATTTTTTGACAAACACCGGTGGCGCTACAGCATCTGAACTTGAGGAATTGGGCGAGCTTGTAAGAAAAAAGGTTTTCAAAAATTCTGGAATTGATTTAAAGTGGGAAATTATTAGGGTCGGAGATCCTTAAAAAGACGTCATGTTAAGGGCGCAAAGGCCTAAAAAGGGCAAGTGAGGCGATGGGCATTTCGAGCGGAAAAGGTCCCAGAGTTGCAGTATTAATGGGTGGTCACTCTCTGGAAAGGGAGGTTTCGCTCGTTTCTGGACAGGCATGTTCTGCAGCTTTAAGGGGTAAAGATTTTCAGGTTTTTGAGCTTGATGCTGGGCGTGATGTCATTCAGCGCTTATCTGAGTTAAGACCTGATTTTGTTTTTAATGCTCTGCATGGTCGCTGGGGAGAGGATGGATCTATCCAAGGACTTCTGGAATGGTTGAGAATTCCCTATACTCACTCTGGAGTTATGGCGTCAGCACTTGCCATGGATAAACAGAGAAGTAAGCATATTTTCTCCAATTCTGGTTTGCCAACTGCGCCAGGTTTTGTGATTGAGAAATCAGGTTTATTGACTTCACATCCAATGGACAAGCCGTACGTGATAAAACCAATTAATGAAGGATCTTCTATTGGCGTTTTTTTTGTGAATCCAAAAGAAGATCCGCCACTTGAAGTTGCTTCTGACATGCCAAGTACTCTTATGGTAGAGGAATATATTCCAGGCAGAGAACTTACAGTAACTGTGATGGGTAAAAAAGCTTTAGCTGTAACCGATATAATCACACAAAATTGGTATGATTACGATGCCAAATACAAAAAAGGAGGATCAGTTCACGAGGTGCCTGCCAAAATTCCAAAAATAATCCAAGAAAAATGCCTTGAATATGCTCTCAGTGCTCATGAATTGATCGGATGTCGAGGAATAAGTAGAGCGGATTTTCGTTGGGATGAAAGTTTGGGATTGGCTGGATTAATTCTCCTGGAAATTAATACTCAACCTGGAATGACACCTACCTCGCTTGTCCCAGAACAGGCTCAGATCTGTGGAATTAAATTTGATGATTTATGCTACTGGCTCGTTGAGGACGCGTCATGCGATCGTTGAAATATAAGCTGGGAAGAAAACTTGATCCCGCTCCTTCGATTGTCTCGTATCGCCTGATGCGATTATTGCTTACGCCCCGATTGAGATTGATTCTCACTTTAGGGCTTCCATCGCTTTTTATTTTTTGTGGTGCTTTAGTTTTTTTTCTTAATATGAATCTTCAGGAAAATATTGATGTATTAAAAAAAGACTTTAAACGTTTAATCGTTGAAAGACCTGAATTCATGATAAAAGTAGCAGCTATTGACGGTGCTTCTGACGAGTTGGCAAACGAAATTAGAGAAATTATACCGTTAGATTTTCCGGTAAGCTATTTTGATCTAGACATAAAATACCTTCACAAAGTTGTTAACGATATTCCGGCGGTTGCCTCCGCGTCAATAAAAATTACGGTCAGCGGTGTTCTTCAGATTGAAGTTTTGGAGCGCACGCCGGCTTTTATTTGGCGGAAAAAAAATTTGCTGTCTGTTCTTGATGTAAATGGTAATTTTATATCGTTGGGACCTTATTTTAGACAACAACTTTCGAATTATGCTCCCCCAAAGAGAGTTTTTAGCCGCATTTGATCGCATGATGTTAATGAATGGATCAGGCTCGTTATTTTCCGGCCATTTATCAAGTATTGATATGAGACTAATAGATCGACCAACAGTCAGGTTGCGCCGAGTGTCAATGGACACTTTAAGATACAATAGAAGTGGGGATTTATAATTATGGCTGACTTGTATGAGTTGCAGCAAGCGATGCGAGCAATGCGCCAATCAGCATTGCAACGTGGCGCATTGGCGATACTAGATTTAGGCAGTACAAAAATTGGGTGTTTAATTTTACGTTTTGATGGTCTGGATCCTAGTCTCGCTTCGGATCAAGTGGGATCTTTAGCGGGCCAGTCATCATTTCAGGTTGTTGGATCTGCAATAACCCGCTCTCGTGGAATTGAATTTGGTGAAATATCCTCAATGCAAGAAGCAGAGAGGGCAATTCGGACGGTTTTACAATCTGCCCAGAAAATGGCTAATTTAAGAGTTGATCACTTGATTGCATGTTTTTCAGGCGGTGGTCCGCGCTCATATGGATTAAATGGGGTTGTTAAAATTGAAAATCAAATTGTTCAAGATGAAGATATTGCACGAGTTCTGAGCTCATGCGATTTACCTGATATAGGTGATGGCAGAGAAATATTACATGCACAGCCTGTAAATTTCGCGTTGGATCACCGATCTGGGCTTATAGACCCTAGGGGCCAAATTGGAAACAATTTGGATGTAGATTTGCACATGCTTACTGTTAGAGCTAAAACAATCAGGGATTTGGCTCATTGTGTAAAAAGGTGTGATTTAGAGTTGGCCGGGGTGGCGTCAGCGGCTTATGTTTCTGGCAGATCAACATTGGTAGAAGATGAGCAGGAGCTCGGAGCAGTTTGTATTGACTTAGGTGGCGTTAGGTGGCGTCTCAACAAGCTATTCCATTTTTCTTAAAAAGCATATGATTTTCGCAGGCTCGATAATGCTTGGGGGCAATCATGTGACCCGTGATATTTCTTTAGGTCTCCAGGTGCCTATGGTGGTTGCTGAAAAAATTAAGACTAAGAATGGGGGGTTGATAGCTACTGGCATTGATGATCGTGACTTAATTGAAATTGGGGGTGAAACAGGTGACTGGGAGCATGATCGGCGCACCGTAACGCGTAGTGAGCTTATAGGTATCATGAGGCCACGTATTGAAGAAATTTTAGAGGATGTTCGAACGCAGCTGGAAATAGCAGGTTTTTATGAGCTAAAAAGTCAAAAATTTGTTTTAACGGGCGGAACGAGTCAGACCCCTGGCCTGGATACCCTTGCAAGTCGTATACTTGGACAGCAAGTTCGCATTGGCAGACCAATTAGAATCCATCGTTTACCTCAAGCTTATTCCGGATCAAGCTGTTCGGCCTTGGTTGGGTTAGCACTTTTTGCGGCGCATCCCCAAGATGAATGGTGGGATTTTGAATTGCCAAACACCAGTTATTCGTCTCGAACTGTTCGGAAAGCAGTGCGTTGGCTAAGAGAAAATTGGTAAGATCTATATATAGTTATTTTATCCAAATAACAGCAATTTATAATTATTGTATACTATATTGTGTATAAATTTGTCATTTTTTAGTGACCTTTTATAAATTTTTGGTTATAACCGAGTCACAAATAAACTTCTAAAAAATAAAATCCATTTTTGGATAACGGGCGGACCTGACAATGACTTTAAATTTATCGATACCAGAGCAGAATGATCTGCGACCTAAAATTACTGTTTGCGGTGTTGGCGGTGCTGGGGGCAACGCTGTCAACAATATGATTGAAAAAAGTCTAGACGGAGTTGATTTTGTCGCTGCAAATACTGATGCTCAGGCGCTTCAGCAAAGCCGTGCGAATAGCAAAATACAGCTGGGAGTGAAAGTAACAGAGGGCCTAGGAGCCGGTGCTAGAGCCTCTGTGGGAGCAGCCGCCGCTGAAGAAAGTATTGAACAGATTGTTGATCAGCTTGCTGGCTCTCATATGTGCTTTATAACGGCTGGAATGGGTGGCGGTACTGGTACTGGAGCTGCACCGATTATAGCTCAAGCTGCTCGAGAGTTAGGTGTGTTAACCGTTGGCGTTGTAACAAAGCCGTTTCAATTTGAGGGCGTAAAGCGCATGCGCCAGGCAGAGGAGGGTGTAGAAGCGCTTCAGAAAATGGTTGATACGCTAATTATAATTCCTAACCAAAATTTGTTCAGGATTGCCACAGAAAAAACAACATTCACTGAAGCCTTCAGTATGGCAGATGATGTCTTGTATCAAGGTGTAAAAGGCGTAACAGACTTAATGGTTCGTCCAGGTTTAATAAATTTAGATTTTGCAGATGTACGGGCAGTTATGGATGAGATGGGTAAAGCAATGATGGGCACTGGAGAAGCTGATGGTGAGGATCGAGCAATTCAGTCGGCTGAAAAAGCTATTGCAAATCCACTTCTTGACGAGATTAGTCTAAGAGGAGCAAAGGGTGTTCTCATCAATATCACGGGTGGTTATGATTTAACACTTTTTGAATTAGATGAGGCGGCAAATAGGATTAGAGAAGAGGTTGATCCAGAGGCAAATATAATTGTGGGTTCAACGCTTGATCCAAATTTGGAAGGTGTCATGCGCGTATCAGTGGTTGCAACAGGCATAGACGCTAATAGTAAGCTTAATCCAATTTCTGATAGTTCAAGAGAACGATCATCGTATTTGGCGAAACGGGTCGCTTTGATGGAAGAGAGTACAAGAACAAATGGATTGGCAGAGAGGGCTAATTCAGTTAAAACGGAGGATCAAAAGAAAGAAGTATCTATGCCTTTGACAGAACCAGGTCTATTTGAGACACAAAATGATATAGCTGGAACTGAATTTGATCCTACTAAAGCTGGTGAAGGTACGTCCCATAATCAGAAGGTTAATTCTGTTTATGGCTCACAAAGTAACCAACGCATCAATGAGCAAACCAGTGCTGGCAGTTTGCCCCCGCCGTCGCCAGGTACTCCGTCCAAAGAAACTATGGAGCGTCTTCGTGCTGCCGTATCAAAATCACCAAATAATCAGACTTTAACTTCGAAACCGATGGTTGCGACTAAAAACCCGGAGATTAAAGATAAACCGCGTTTTGGCATAGGCTCATTAATTAATAGAATGGCAGGTACAGGTCAGGCAGTGTCGACGCAGAATGATATTCAAAAGTCTCATAAAGATAGTGACCAGAATAACTATAATGCCGAAGGTGTAGAATTAGACTCTAACAAGGAAAAGATAGAAGTTCCTGCGTTTTTGAGGCGCCAGGCAAACTAAGTGACTTATCATTTTCTGTAAAAAATGGGTCTTAAGAAGCAAACAAATCTGTAAATATGCATTGTAATAATCAGTTACAAACTTTGAGTTGTTTACTTTCTTTTTACAATATACGTTAAGTTTGTTGTATCACTCAAAGGCAGTAAGTTGCAAACTACTCTTGACAACTCAATAATATTTTCTGGAATAGGTCTGCACTCAGGAAGAGACGTAACACTAACCCTTAAACCTGCCCCTGAAAATCATGGAATTTTATTTAAACGGAAAGATATTAAAATCGGAAATCCGTTAGTGCGCGCGAGGTGGGATTATGTTTCTGAGACAACACTATGCACCAAGCTGAAGAATGAGGATGGCACTGCAATTTCTACTATAGAGCATCTCATGGCTGCACTTGCCGGTTGCGGTATCACGAATGTGTTGATTGAGATCGATAGTGAGGAAGTTCCTATTTTGGATGGGAGCGCAGCTCCTTTCGTTAAACAAATATTAGAGGTTGGTCTAAAGAAACTTAGTTCCTCGTCGAGAATTATTAGGATTACCCGTCCAGTGATTTTTGAAAATAAGTCTGGCTGGGCAAGTTTAAGCCCATATGATCGTCCAGAAATGGAGTATTTTATTGATTTTGATGATTGCGTGATTGGTAAACAAAGTAAAACACTAAACATGTCTAATGGTTCATTTGTAAAAGAGCTTTGTAGTAGTCGAACCTTTTGCAGTAACAAAGATGTTGAGACCATGCGAGAGAACGGTCTGGCTTTGGGCGGAAATTTTACTAATGCAGTTGTTGTTGACGGTGAGAAGGTTTTGTCACCGGGCGGTATGCGTTATCAAGATGAGGCAGTGCGTCATAAAATGCTCGATGCATTCGGCGATTTGGCGCTAGCCGGAGCCCCAATATTAGGTAAATACGAGGGTCATAAGGCTGGACACTCTATCACTAATTCATTACTTCGAAAATTGTTTTCAAGACCAGATAGTTATACTGTAGAAAATTGTAGTGAAGAAGTTTTCGATGTTTTGCCAGGTTCGGGTGTTGATTTAGCGGAACTGACAGCAGTAGCGTAATTCTGATCTCATTAATTAAATCTATTTTGTTTTCCGCTAAATAGCTGTTTGGTTTACAGCTAGATGATCAGTATTAATTTTGCAAAAATCAATACTCTGTAGAACTTCATACGCTATATTAATATTAGTTTCTAATGTGCGATTTATAAACATATAAATATTATATATTGTTAGTTAAAAGTCCTGAAGCCCTGTTGGAATGAGTATCCTATGAAAACTGCAATTATTATACCTGCGCGTTATGCGTCTAGCAGATATCCAGGTAAGCCCTTGGTTAAGCTCAAGTTGCCAACTGGAGAAAAAAAGTCATTAATTGAGTTAACTTGGCGCGCCGCAGGCAAGGTTAAAAATGTTCATGATATTTTCATTGCAACTGACGATACTCGAATAGCTAATGCGGTCAGGGCATTTGGAGCGAAAGTTATTATGACATCTTCACATTGCCGGAATGGTACAGAACGATGTGCTGAAGCTGTTGAAAATGCTAGGTTAGATTCTGATCTAATAATAAATTTTCAGGGAGATGCTCCACTTACTCCCCCTTGGTTTGTAGAAAATCTTATTCACGCCATGGGTGAGGACGACAAATCTTCTATGGCAACACCAGTCGTAAGACTTGATCGCGTAACTTATGGTCATTTCCTGCAAGATCGAAAAAAAGGACTTGTGGGTGGGACCACTGCAGTATTTGGAGTTGATAAATATGCGCTGTATTTTTCCAAGGAGGTTATTCCCTTTGTAGATATGGAAAAACTAAGTGCTGAGTCTGATATTCCGGTATTCCATCATGTTGGAGTTTACGCATACCGACCAAATGCTTTGAGTTCCTATGTGGAATGGCCCATTGGGGAATTAGAGAAGCTCGAAGGACTAGAACAACTTAGGTTTCTTGAAAACAATCGGCTAGTAAAATGTGTATCAGTTTCGTCGCGAGGCAGAGTTTTTTGGGAACTTAATAATCCTGATGATGTGGAACGGATAGAAAAAGTGTTAGAGGGTTAAATGTAGCAATAGTTTCTAATATCTCATGCGGTAGTTTTTGGAATTTATTATCAATTATAATTATGAGTTAAATTTATGTTGTTTGGTGAAAAAGGATACAAAGAGTTTGAATATGACGAGCAAATAGCAAAATGGGCTGAATGTGCAAAAAAAAAGAGTAGTGGAATTCTTGCCGATCCAGCTCAATTGCAAAAGTGGCTCCAATGCGAGGGTACATGGTTTGTTGGAGTTGATGTCCTGCCTAATAACTCAAAAGGCGACTTCACAAATACCGAATTACCTTATGTTTTTAAAAGCTTTATGGGTAAAATTAATCTAAAACCATATCATAAAGCTCAACTTTCTGTAATATTTCCTGGCTATCCAAAGCCGCGGAAAGGAGACAGTGAAGCCGCTTTTGAATATAGAAGGAAGAGAGATGCGGCTCACGTTGATGGGCTTATACCAACTGGTGAAGAAAAAAGACGATATCTTGTCGAGCCCCACGGTGTAATTTTGGGCATCCCCTTAAATAATACGCACCCAGGTGCCAGCCCAATAGTTGTTTGGGAAGGATCGCATTTTATAATGCAAAAAGAGTTTTCGAAACTATTTTCTAACATAAATCCATCTGATTGGAAAGATGTCGATCTGACTGATACTTACAAAAAAGCTAGAAAGTACTGTTTTGAGAATTGTAACCGAATAACCATAACCGGCTCAGTTGGCACAGGATATGCCTTGCACCCTTTGTTGCTCCACGGGATTGCGCCTTGGGTCTATCCTATTAAGGGTCCGGAAAGTGAAAGCAGACAAGTCGCTTATTTTCGACCATTGTTACGAAATGTTCAAGATTGGCTTGCCATCAACTAATTTCCTAAACGCTTTGCTCTTCCACCGCGCCTTACTTGTAATTTCGAAGATCGTTTGGGAAGTTCTTTTATTATTTCTTTTCGTTGTGCTGCGCTCATGTTTGACCAGCCCGAGATTTCATCAATTGTCCTAAAACAACCAGCACATATATTTGCCTGCGGGTGAACGATGCAAATATTAACGCATGGAGAGTCTATCTCGTTTCTTTTCCAAATATATTCGGTCATGTTGGCGTTTATTTTACAGACTTATTATGCGACATCCTATCCAAGGCTCCTTGAAGGATATAAGATGCTGCGACATGATCGATTACTTCAGAGCGACGTTTTCTGGTTATATCCGCCTCAAGCAATGCTTTTTCTGCGGCTACAGTTGATAATCTTTCATCCCAAAATGTTATCGGGAAATCTTGGAATTTGTTTATGTTTCTGGCGAACGCCCGGGTAGACTGGCATCTTGCTCCCTCTGATCCGTCCATATTTTTGGGCAGTCCAAGAATAATTCCTGATAGATCTCTCTCTGATATTAGTTTGAACAAGGTGGTGACCTCTTCACTGAACTTAGTTCTTTTAATCGTGTTTAGTGGTGTGGCAACAGTTTTAAGGCTATCTGAAATAGCAACTCCGATCGTTTTACTACCTAAATCTAAACCCATCAAAGCTTTGTCTTTAGATATCGATTCAGCAAAATCTAAAATATTTTCATAAATCATTTTTTGAGGCCTATATTCATGGCTACTGCACTCAATTTCTCCAGAGAAATGGCGTCTCCTTTAAAAATATTTTTCGCCTCCTCCCATGCTGACTGGGCGTTTTGAAAGTCTCCAAGAACGCCATATGCATTTATTAACCTTGCCCATTCGTTAGGGCTTCCACCCTCAGTCGACAATCTCTCTGATAATCTGGAAACCATTCCTTCTATCATTTCTTGTCTTTCCTCGTCGTTCATCTGTGATGCATTTTCGATATCTTCCGCTGTTGGACCCGGAGTTGAATCAATGGGGGGTAATTCAAATTTTGTATCGCCCGCTAAGACTGCTAACCTCTCTATATCGTTTCTAATTAATGGTATCCATGGGGCGTCCAATTCGTCAGCCCTAAGTAGTTGTTTCCAAACTCTAAGTGCTAAGTCGGGACGGTCATTTTGTGCCAACATGAGGCCTATATAATATTTTGCCCCACCATTTTCAGGATTTATTTCTAGTGCCGCTCGCAATGCTTTTTCAGCTTCTGGAGACACAACTCCTTCGACTTGGTTTATAAGTAAATCTGCATAATTAAAGTGGTCTAAATCCGATGCTTTATCTCCCAATAATTGTAGGAATTGCTGCTGAGCTTTTACAGCTTCATCAGTATTACCAATCTTGGCTTCTATGCCCGTAAGTAATTTTAAACCTTCCAGATCGTTAGGGCGCTCGGCAACCTTTTGTCTTAGTTTTTTTACTAATTCCCCATAGTTGCCTTCTGGAGTTATGAGGCCGTTTTCAGCGAGCCGAAGCATTTTCATAACCTGGAGCGCCAAATTTTTGATATAAAAAAGAACCTCCAGCTATAAAAATTAAAAGAAAAACTATACTAAAAATCAGACCTGTTACTTTTGTTTCTTTTTCTAACGATCTTTGTTTTCTTTTATCTAATTCTAGAATACGCCTGCTAACCTCCGCCCGTATTCTTTCGGCTTCGTCCTCTGTAATTATACCTCTCGAGAGATCTCGCTCGACATTAATAAGTTGATCCTTATAAACCTCCAAGTCTGAATTGGGTACTAGGTTAGGTGTGTCCTGCGTTATGCTCAAATAAAAAAGTATAGAAATTAGTATGCATATTATTGATACTATTATCCAAAACGTCATAAAAAAGCCCATCGTATCTAATTTAAGAAATATGTAACCTTTGAGGGTTTATTTAAAAAGCCCAAAAATAAATATTCATAATTCAATGGCGCAAAATTGTTTTAACGTGGCGCTCTGAAACGAAGCCTGATACCCTTTTTATTGAACTATCGCAGTACTGAAAATTGGAATCGGTTTTATGAAGAAATATTCAGCGTTTGCAGTTGCTCGTGAAGCATTACGCGATCATCTAGGGTGGGAGAGGGCCTGGCGTTCATCCGAACCTCAAAAAAAATATGATGTTATTATTATTGGTGCAGGTGGGCATGGTTTAGCTACTGCATACTACCTTGGCAAAAATTATGGGATTACAAATGTAGCTATTCTGGAGAAGGGCTGGCTAGGAGGCGGTAATACTGGCCGAAATACAACCATAATTCGATCTAATTATCTTCAAGATCCGTCTGCCGCGATATATGAAAAAGCTCGATCGCTTTACGAGAACTTGAGTCAAGACTTGAACTATAACGTTATGTTTAGTCCTAGAGGTGTTATGATGTTGGCTCAAACTCAACATGAGATAAGAGGTTATGAGCGGACCGCTCATGCCAACGCTCTACAGGGGGTTTCAACAGAGTTTATAAGTCCGCAAAAGGTTAAGAAACTTTGCCCAATTATAAATATAGATGGGCCTAGGTACCCAGTTCTAGGAGCGCTGTGGCAGCCTCGAGGAGGAACGGCGAGACATGATGCGGTTGCGTGGGGATATGCTCGAGCTTGTTCCGATATGGGTATGCATATTATCCAGCAGTGTGAGGTAACCGGTGTTAATACTATCGATGGTAAAGTTGTCGGAGTGGAGACAACTAAAGGTGCGATTGCTTGCAAGAAAATAGGTATTGTGGTCGCTGGACATTCTGGTGTTTTGGCTGACATGGCTGGGTTTCGTCTGCCAATAGAATCGGTTGCATTGCAAGCTTTAGTATCTGAGCCTATTAAGCCTTGCATGGATGTTGTCGTAATGGCAAATACTGTTCATGGCTATATGAGCCAATCTGATAAAGGTGAAATGGTAATCGGTGGTGGTGCCGATGGATATAATAATTATTCTCAAAGAGGGTCGTTTCATCATGTTGAAGAGACAGTGCGAGCACTAGTTGAAACGTTTCCGATTATCTCAAGACTTAAGATGTTAAGGTGGTGGGGGGGTATTGTTGTCATCTCAAAAACGCCGGTCAAAAATATATTTATAAATTGTGGTTGGGGAACAGGAGGTTTCAAGGCAATACCTGGCTCAGGTTGGGCGATGGCAGAGCTTATTGCTAAGGGTGAACCTGGCCCTTTAGCGGAAGATTTCAGGGTCACTCGCTTTCGCGAGGGTCAATTTATTGATGAAAGTGTAGCAGCCGGGGTTGCTCATTAAAGAGGATTTGTATGCTTATTTTTGAGTGTCCATATTGTGGTGTACTTGCCGATGAAACGGACCTAGCCGCTGGTGGTGAGGCGCATTTAAAAAGATTTGGCCCAGGTTCCACCGATGATGAATTTGAAGCTTATTTATTTAATCGTGAAAATCCAAAAGGTGTCCACTTCGAACGTTGGAGACATATAAATGGTTGTGGCAAGTGGTTTAATGCAGCCCGCTGTACTATAACTATGGAAGTTTTTGGAACATATCCAGCACAAACATTAGAGCCACCAACAGAGATTACGAATAATATTTCGATAAAAAGACCCGTTTGGAAATGGAAAGAATTTTCATGAAAAGTTCTAATATTAAAAAAGCCATAACCGATTTACTTCATACGCTCCAGGGGGTCTGGTTGTGAGTAGGAGGTTTTCCAACAAAGGCAGATTAATTAAGGCTGATAAGCCAATTAAGTTTCATTTTAATGGAGTGCAATTTACCGGTTATCAGGGTGACACTCTTGCGTCTGCTTTGTTGGCCAATGGTAAATTATTGCTTGGGCGTTCATTTAAATATCATAGGCCGAGAGGCGTTGTCTCTTCCGGACCAGAGGAACCAAATTTTTTAGTAAATTTAGGGAAAGACCATTTTTTTGAGCCTAATCAACGCGGTACGATGACGAATATTTTTGAAGGTCTGTCCGCGACGTCTCAGAACCATTTTCCTTCGCTAGAATTTGACTTTGGTGAGATAAATAGTTGGCTAGCGCGATTTTTGCCAGCTGGTTTTTACTACAAAATGTTTATTCATCCACGTCCGTTTTGGAAGTATATATACGAGCCATTAATTAGAATGTCGGCTGGTCTAGGCCAAGCACCAAAGGCAAAAGATGGGAGCACCTATGAGCATTTTCACGCTTTTTACGATGTTGTGGTTGTGGGAGGTGGAATAGCGGGTCTTCAGACTGCTTTAGTCGCTGGTAGGAGTGGGATTAAAGTACTTCTAATCGAACAGCATGCGAGCTGGGGTGGGCGTGCTCAGATTGATGAAGACGAGATAGATGATGCTCCTGTAAATAGTTGGGTCAATAAGGTTTTAGAAGAGTTAGCCGCCATGCCAAATGTGTCGCTGAGAACTCGTATGACTGGTGTGGGAGTTTATGATCATGGTTACTTTTTAGGCTACGAACAGTTAAACGATCATAAAGCAAACAAGGATGGGCCGCGGCATAGATTATGGAAAATTCGATCTAAGCTAATTGTATGTTGCACTGGTGCAATTGAGCGTCCAGTTAGTTTCGCAGGTAATGATATTCCCGGGGTTGTACTGGCATCAGCAGTAAGGGATTATGCTATCAATTTTGGGGTATCTATTGGGCAAAAAACGGTTGTTATTACCAATAATGATGATGCATATAAAACCGCTATCTTTCTGAAAGAAAGTGGTTTGGAAGTCCCTGTTATACTGGATGCACGAGAACATGGGGGTGGTGAGGCAGCTGCTAGAGCGCGCGCAATTGGAATACGTGTTGAGAATGGCAAGGTGATTTCCAGGGTCATTGGCAGAAAAAGAGTTCGGGGCGTAAATGTATGTTTAAGTTCTGGTGAAGGTGAAACTACAGAGAGAATAGGATGTGACGCGGTTGCGATGTCAGGTGGATGGTCACCAGTAGTTCACTTGTGGTCGCACTGTGGGGGCAAATTGGAGTGGAATGATGAAAGCTCAATGTTTTGTCCCGATAAGTCTCGGCCACCTACAAATGAAAATGGTGAAAGTTTTGTGGAAACAGTTGGAGCTGCTTCTGGCAATACCCAACTCAACGAAATCGTAGAAGAAGCTACTGAATTAGGATTATCCATTGGTAGAAAATTTGGAGGAAAACAAATTCGATCTAATGTGCCTAAGGTGAAGCAACACGTTGAGAATCCTGTTGAACCATTGTGGTTTACGCCCAGACGAGCAAAAAGAAAGTTACGAAATAAAACGTTTTTAGACTTCCAGAATGATGTCAAAATAAGCGATGTCGAGCTGGCGGCTCGTGAGGGTTTTGAAAGTGTTGAGCACTTGAAAAGATACACTACTCTTGGAATGGCCACAGATCAAGGAAAGCTATCAAATATCAATGGTTTAGCAGTGTTAGCTAATGCTTTAGCCACTCCAATTAGTAAGGTTGGCACCACAACTTTTAGGCCTCCATACACTCCCGTTTCAATGGGTTCTATTGCTGGTTCCGCCCGTGACAGCGTCTTTCAGCCTGTGCGAATGTCACCAATTCATAGTTGGCATGTTGAGCATGATGCAGTTTTTGAACCAGTTGGTTTTTGGCGCCGACCTTATTGCTTTGCTAACAAAGGTGAAGCCACAGAACAGGCAGTGAACCGTGAAATCTTGCAAACGCGCTCTTCAGTTGGAATTCTTGATGCATCCACTCTTGGTAAACTGATAGTTTCTGGTCCTGATGCAGGAAATTTTCTGGATTTAGTTTACACCAATATGATGTCAAATCTCACTATCGGGAAATGTCGTTACGGCTTGATGTGTTCTGAAAATGGGTTCTTGATCGATGATGGTGTTGTGGCTCGAATAGGTGAAAATACGTTTCTTTGCCATACTACCACTGGTGGGGCAGAACGAATCCATTCACACATGGAGGAATGGCTGCAGACAGAGTGGTGGGACTTACAAGTATTTGTACAAAATATTACTGAGCAATACGCCCAAATTGCTGTGGTAGGACCCAATTCCCGAAAATTACTCAATAAATTAGGGGGGACAGACATTTCAAAAGAGGCTTTAGGTTTCATGGAGTGGACCGATGCTTTGTTAGGTGGATTTCAAACACGTATTTTTAGAATTTCTTTTTCAGGAGAATTATCCTTCGAAATATCTGTTGATGCCTCAGTCGGGCTCGATTTTTGGAATGCACTACTAGATGCGGGTTCTGACTATGGTGTCATGCCCTATGGAACAGAAGCACTGCATGTAATGAGAGCAGAGAAAGGTTTCATAATGATCGGTGACGAGACAGATGGAACGATAATTCCCCAAGATCTCAATTTAAACTGGGCTATTTCGAAAAAGAAAAATGATTTTATTGGTAAGAGAGCCCATGAGAGGATATTTATGCGAAACCCAGATAGGTGGAAGCTTGTTGGGTTGGAAACATTAGACGGATCAGTACTTCCTGATGGCTCATATGCCGTGGGTGCTGGCCGCAATAGAAATGGGCAGAAACATACTATAGGGAGAGTGACTTCTACATATTTCTCACCCACCCTTAATAGAGGCATTGCCATGGGGCTAGTTCAAAATGGACCAGATCGGGTTGGCGAAGTAATTAAATTTGAAAAAATTAGTGGCGAGATTGTGGAAGCAACCATCGTAGATCCTGTATTTTATGACAAAAGTGGCAGTAAGCAAAATGTTTAATCATTCTAAAATACAGATCAGTGATGAGACGAATTATCTCAAAGTCTTCCAACACACGGATGTAGGGATGATTACTTTGCGCCTAGATCTTGAAAACCAAGTACTGAAACGGAAATTGCGTCACGCTCTTGGAATAAGTATGCCATCGGTCAGACAGATACAAGCAACCACCGATGCATTGTTGGCTTGGATGTCACCGGATGAGTTGCTTTATTTTTGTACGAAATCGGAGGTTGTTAACAGATTAAATCTCGTAAAAGAGACCATGACGTCATATCATTCACTTTCACTGGACGTATCTGATGCAAGAGTAGTTTTTTCATTGGAGGGAGGTAAGGTCAGAGAAGTAATAGCTAAATTGGCACCAATTGATACAGCAATCAACAGTTTGGAATTGGGTGAGATTAGACGAACACGCCTTTCACAAGTCGCAGCTGCAATTTGGCTGACTGAGGAAAATAGAGCTACTATCATTTGTTTTCGGTCAGTAGAAAAATATCTTCGAGATTTGTTATTAATTTCCTGCAAAAAAGGCAGTGAAGTAGGCGTCTGGTAGACTATTTACAACTTGCAATATTTACTGGGATTTTTATAGCTTTACCATGTTTTGCTTATTTACTATTGAAGTTTTGTGAGTAAACCTACCATCCTGTTGAACTAACATTTTGAATAAAAGGATTTTTGAATGGCGTTTGAATTACCTGATCTACCGTATGCTCACGATGCATTATCTGAGTCTGGTATGTCTAAAGAGACCCTAGAGTTTCACCATGATTTACACCACAAGGCGTATGTGGATAACGGTAACAAATTAATTGAAGGTACTGAATGGGCTAATAAATCTCTAGAAGA
>LUQC01000007.1:0-1687 GCA_001627925.1 Rhodobacteraceae bacterium REDSEA-S34_B6
CCACGGTGGAACCATAACGTTTAACGATTTTTTCAAGTGTTACACCGGACATTCTTACCAACCAAACTCAGCGACGTTATATTAATCCTCAACCACGACTTATTTTGTCAGGGTTTTGTTCCATCCATCAATCCAGGCGGTTTTATCAACTTTACTGTAGTCTAACCGCAACATAGATGAGATTGCATCGGGTCTCAACTCCATCAATTTAGCGTTGATTTCATCACCTTTCATCTTCTCAATCGCATCTTTATTCAGAGGAAAGACTCCACTGTTGATCGCATACTCGTATTGGAAATCGGTTGTTAGATATTCATTTATGAACCAATGAGCAGCCTTGGCGTTTTTGCTCGACTTCATGATCCCCAGCCATCCTTCTTTCGCAAGACCTTTGACGCCTGGTTTGATTTCCGGGTGTACGGTCATGACCGGCGAGCCTGCCCGGGCGGCGCGAGTGCACCATCCAGCATGAACTACTGCAGCGTAAATATCACCAGATTCAAACTGTGTTTTTGTCTCCCCACCGCGGGTCCAGAATTTTGTCGCATTGATTTTTTTCATTAAATCTAGACCCGGCTGGATGTTTTGCTCATCACCACCGGCGGCATAAATAACACCACCAAAATTTGCCAAACCACTACCAACATAGGTCGTATTGTATTGAAACGGTTGAAGGTTAACTTTGTTAGGAATGAGATCAAGGTTTATTGGTTGGAGATAATCTACCTGCGCGAAATCACCTACTTGCGCGTCAAGAACTTCCATGACGTCGAACGGTGCGCGCCCACGACCCGCAACCAACTTGGCAAAATTTGCTGCAGGGCTACCGGTAACAAATTCAATTTTGCCTCCTAACGCCTCAAACTTTGGAACAATTATTTTTTCCATGTTGGCTTTCCATGAGCCACCCCAAGTCGCAACTTTTAATGTAACGCCATCGAATTCACCAGCTGTTGCGCTGAATGACACCCCCAGTGATAGGCCAAATGCCAAGCCCAAAGAAGCCAATGGATTTTTGTGCTTTTTCATAATCTACTCCCTTTTTCTTTGTGTTGATGAATTATCATCTTGCACTTCCTCCGCCTGATCGGAGCAAAGTCTCCAAACCCACTACTTTTTGCACGATCAAGAGCATAGCCAAACAAAAGACAATGACCAATGAGGATGATGCTAAGATACTGGGATCGAAATCGTTTTCCATTGCATAGAAAAGTTCAACTGGGTAAGTCTCAAAACCAGGTGCCGTCAGAAAAATTGACATTGGCACGTCAGCAAATGACACCATGAACGCGTAAAGCCCACCAGAATAAATTCCTGGCATTATTGTTGGAAGCGTGACCCGATATAATGTTCGCCACCTCCCCGCACCGAGGCTATAGGAAGCCTCTTCTAAGCGATGATCGAAACGCTGTAAAACTGCGACAATGGTTCCAAATAGAAAAGGTGTAGCTATGAATACATGTCCAAGCAACATACCTGGTATGGTTCCAGCTAGCATTAAGCCGCTGGTATCAAAGATCAAATAATAAAGCTGTAAAAATGCAATACCGGAGACGATAGCTGGTATTTGAAGTGGTGCTCGAAAAACTGATGAAACTGCAAACTTCAGTTTGAAGTTACTTCGAACTAGGCCAAGTGCCGCTGGGATCGCAATAAGAGCTGCGATGAAAGTAGCCACAGCCGCAAC
>LUQC01000007.1:1694-3300 GCA_001627925.1 Rhodobacteraceae bacterium REDSEA-S34_B6
TCGAAGGCGTCGGATTGCAATCAAAGAAAACAAATTGATCAGGATCACTGACACAAGAAGTATGAACGCAATTGACGCAGCGGTGGAGTATTTTACCTCCATCATCACAGTACGCTGGACTAGCACAGGAAGTGTTAATATTCTCCCGCCGCCCAAAAGAGCCGCAGATGTAAACGCTCCCATACACATATTAAAAATCATAAGCCCTCCAACGACAAAACCGGGAGCGCAAAGCGGAATAATAACACGCTGATAAACTCTGAACCTTGACGCCCCATGTATTTGGGCTGCGTATTCCAAAGATGGCGGGACTGTCACAACAACGCTGTAAAGGAGCAAAACGCTGAAGCCTATAGTAAAGTGCATTAGTCCGATGACAACGCCTTCCTGTGTACCGATTATACTGTAAGCTCTCTCAATCAAACCCAAATTTAAGAGTGTCTTGTTAATCAAGCCATCTGCCGAAAAAATGATAATTAAACCAAAAACCTTGATCACTATGGTAACGAATGTTGAGACAACAATGCCAGCGAGTAGAAACATAGCTAGTTTTGATTTCATTCTCGCCACTACGTAAGCTATTGGAAATCCTAAAAAAAGAGTTAGGAGAGCAGCAATTGCACTTACTTTTATGGTTATCCAGAAAGTCTTTAAATAGAAGGAGTCACTAAAAAATTTGATATAATTAGTGAGGGTTAAGTCTGTGCCAGTTCTGCCCAGACCAAGGTCTTGGTAAAAACTATTTTGAATGAATACGTACTGCGATCCCGCCACCAAAAGTAGCGTGATAATAAATGGAGGAATTAAATATGCGATCCAGCGATTTTCCACTACTATCCAACAACAAAACGGTTATCTGATTTAATCTTTTTGAGATTTTCAATTATGAAATTTTCTCTCTCCATCCCGGCGTAATTATCGCCTTCGCGAACAATTCGCATCACTTCTTCGGCTACAGCAGCCATGAGCTCATCATCGTCCATATCATCCCTTTTGGGAATTGGCATAACCGTATCTTGAGTGTAGAGGTTTTTAGTTGGCTTTCCTGCATCGTAATGCAGAACTCGTTTGCCATTTGCAACATCTCGGATACCTCTTCGGAGCCTATTTCGCAACATCATTACACCTTGGTCAGTTTTACCAAGATTCTCAGCGGCGTGCCGCGCTATTGGGCCAATAGAAACTTGAGCTTCGTAATCACCTGGATTACGTTGCATTTCATCATAGTCACGGGCTTCAGTTTGCCCCTCAAAATCCACAGACTCAATTTTTACCTCGTCGCGTTTGCCCTTGCCATCAGGGTCTATGGCCGGTCCAAAGTGTCGCCATGCAATGATCATGCTGTTTGTATCGTCAATGGGCACAGTCCATTTAGTTATACTCGAGCGCTTGAAATATTTCTCATCTTTACCAGTTTCCCAAAAAGCCCCAACGTGAGAAAAGGTCGGGAATACAGTTTGTTGGGTTCTTACCCAGATCATGTCATCGACCCGGTATGTCAGCGTCGAGTAAAGACCAGTCTCGCCATCGTGAAACTTTAAAACAGGTGTTATTCCCCAGGTCTCTTCAAATTGTGTCTCCCCAACTAATGTGTGTAGATAAACGG
>LUQC01000070.1 GCA_001627925.1 Rhodobacteraceae bacterium REDSEA-S34_B6
TTTCAATGCAATAAAATGAAAATCGTATGTGTCAAAAATATTCTTTTAGAGGCCAAACGGCTACAGACATGCCGATATAGATGTATATTCTCAACATGAGAAATGTGGTGAAGGAAGTAAGAGATGAAAGTAGTATATACGGATACTCATAGGAAGAGAAACTCCATGACTGAGCTCTATGGTGGTGAGTTGGTAAGGCCTTTCGAATGTCCAGAAAGGATGGCTTACATTCTCGACCGTCTGAGGGAAACAGACTTCGGTGAAGTGGTAGCTCCTCATGAAGTTCAATCCAGAGCGCTATCAAAGATCCATGATGAAGGCTATCTTTCATTTTTAAAATCTGCCTGGGACGATTGGAAAGCGGAAGGCTTTAAAGGTGAAGCAATCGCGACCGTTTGGCAGTCACGGTCCATGCCTTCGTCTCGTGTCCCAGATTTTATTGAGGGTAAAATGGGATATTACTGCTTGGCTGCTGAAACTTCCATTAGCAATGGGACAGCGGAAGCTGCTTGGGCGTCACTTGATGTTGCACTCAGTGGTACGGAGTATATTTTGGCTGGTGATCGTTCGGCCTTTTCTCTTTGCCGTCCTCCAGGCCATCATGCTTCACATGATCAATTTGGTGGTTATTGCTTTATAAATAATGCTGCTGTGGCAGCTCAGCACTTGCGGGACAGCGGCTTGGAAAAAGTTGCTGTGCTTGATGTAGATTTCCATCATGGCAATGGAACACAGGCAATTTTTTATGACAGGTCAGATGTTTTGTTTCTGTCTCTTCATGGAGATCCTATGCATGCATTTCCCCATTTTCTTGGGCACGCAGACGAAATCGGCAATGGTGAGGGCGCGGGTTTCAATTTTAATTATTCAATGCCGGCTGGAACCTCCTTTGCTGAATGGAATAATTCTCTGGGGTCTGCGCTGGATCAGATAGAAAAATTTGGTGCTGATGCAGTTATTATATCGCTCGGTGTAGATACATTTGAAAGGGATCCTATCAGTTTTTTCAAACTCACCAGTTCTGATTTCATTAAAATGGGTGCATCTATTGCTTCGTTGAACCTGCCAACATTATTTGTGATGGAAGGGGGATATGCCGTGGAGGAAATCGGAATTAATACCGTTAATGTTTTAATGGGGTTCAAAGAAAAAGAAACATAGGGTTATTATTAAATTGTTTTATTAAACTTTAAAACGCTTTTAATAAAAGTCCCAAAGCAGTGATAAATAAAACAACTAGTACCGCCAGCCTAAAATTATCTGGAGATAAGAATGGTCTTATTTTTGACCCTAACTTTAGACCAAAATATACCAGAACTAAGCCAGCTATAGAGATTTTTATTGCGTCCAATGTGAAGAGTTCTAGGCGAGTTAGACCAATAGCCATAATTAGGCTTGATAATGTAAATGATATATTGGTTGCTTGAATAAATAGACTTCTATCAAGATTAAGCGCCATTAAATAAGGGACGCAAGGCACAACTTGTGATCCAGTCAAACCATTAATTATACCTGTTGCTAGGCCACTTATAATACCAGCGGGTCGTTCTTTTGGTGCAGGTAATTTAAATTTAGGTGTGATATAAGAGAAGATACACCAAAATATCAAAACCAAACCTAAAATTGCACCAGCGAACGTACCGTCTACTTTCGAAAGTAGAGCCAAACCCAAAAAAACCCCTATTACGGTAGTAAGTAGCATAAGCCAAAATCTGTGGAAAGTGGTCCGAAAATGACCTGCCTGTCGCATAACGATCAAATTTGATACCAGTGATGGAATAATTAGTAGTGGGAGAGCCGCTTTGAGGCCAACGGTAAGCACCATAAACGGTAAACATACTGTAGAGAAACCGAGGCCAGTTACACCCTTAACTGAGGATGCAAAAAAATATGTCCCAAGGATTATTATCACTTGTAAAAGGCTATAGTCTTCAAGCAAATTTAGTCTCACTGGTTATTAAAAGTATTTTGAAATTTTGATCAAATATGGATCAATATTTTTAGGAAGTATACATTTTGATTTGATAGATGTTTTCTTCCAAAGAATGGGTTGTATAGGCAAACTTAAATGATCTAAGTATTTATTTTAATTTGACAACCATTCTGGCAACTCAGACTTTGCCCAACCACTTTGAGCTGCTATTGCGCAGTCCTTCAAACTTCCAAAGCGTGTTTTTCTCCCAGTTAAACCGTGCGCGTAGTGAGCATATTTACCAGAATTAGTCATGATCACTGATGCTTCAGGCGGAAAAATTGGTTCAGTAATTGAACACCAACAGATATCTGAAATTATCTGAACACCAGCACTAGTTAATTGTTCAACTAAACCCTCACTTTTTGCCTTGGATAGTATATCGCGTCCAATTGTAATTATCGTTTTAACGTTTGGATTACAGTTTTTCCCATCGAAAAACTTAACAAAACTTTGGCACTCTGTAAGAGACGCGTGAGGGCTACCTATCGCCACTAAATCAACCCTTAAATCAGCATAATTAAATTTGTTCCAAAGTTTTGCCAAATGTTGTTTGGTGATATTGAAATTTTTCAATTTTGAAGGAATAGAGTACACTTTTCCAGGTGTATGCCCATTTATATGAAGCATTGGAGCGGCAGATGTAGTACCAAACGCTGCGCAAAGGGCTTTTAAATTGTCATCTGATGGAGAAGTCATCTCAAGCCCAGTTACCAGTGGAATTTTGTTAGGAGATAAATCTCCAATCAACCACCCAAGCATCGGCCAAATTGAGTCATCAAAATCGGTAGGTAGATGAACAGAAATTTCAATTTTGGGTATTCTATTTTCGGTAAGATATACTCCAGCTTTTGGTGCTCGGCCGGTCATTGCAATGAATAAATCAAGGTAATCAGGATGCTTTTGTGTTTTTGCACCTAAAATTGAATTTGCATATATTACGGCGTTTGACTCAGACCACCCAATTACTTCATCCCGTTGGGGCTTGTTTTCCAACAAATAAGGAGCACAGGTGTATGTAGGATGCGCGCCCATCTTTTGATAGGCGTTGGCAAGACGGCTAGCCTTATTTCCAAAATCTGGTTCTACTCCTTGGTTTTCCCAATTATTAAGATTGACTGAGATTGCGTTTATTGTTGTTGGAATACTTACGTTTGCTCCCAACTTATACATTTTTTCTGCAAAAATTAAATTTGCGTCGTGTGCAAGAATACA
>LUQC01000071.1:0-3110 GCA_001627925.1 Rhodobacteraceae bacterium REDSEA-S34_B6
AGAATAAACTGAATTAACCAGTTTCTGGCTGAGGGTCTGACTTCCACTAGTGCATAAAAGTATAACATTATACATTGAATAACTTCCGCTCACACCTTTTACGAACTTGAAAGCCCTATAGCGTTAAAATCGGACTTGTTAAAGTCTTTCGAAATCTTTATCCGTTTTTGTGGGACACCCCTCCCCAACGAGGGGCATATATCTGTAAGGGTAAAACAAATGAATATAGAAAAACCGGTTGCGCGGCCCGATAACGCGTATTTTTCTTCTGGACCATGCGCCAAATATCCCACATTTTCCGCTGACAAATTACTCTCTGCTGCAGTAGGCCGATCACATCGAGCTAGCGTGGGAAAAAAGAAACTCAAACAGTTAATAGATGGTGTGAGAGAAATCTTAGAAGTTCCATCTGATTATAAAGTAGGGATTGTACCAGCATCAGATACTGGAGCCGTGGAAATGGCAATGTGGTCTCTACTTGGCGCTCGAAACACTACGATGGTAGCTTGGGAAAGCTTTGGAAAAGACTGGATTAATGATGTTGTAAATGAATTAAAAATTAATCCTAAAATTATAACTGCCGACTATGGCCATATCGTCGACATGTCTTCAATCGATTATGACAACGACGTTGTATTTACATGGAATGGCACTACGTCTGGTGTTTGTATGAAGAACGGAGACCATATTCCACTCGCAAGAAAAGGCCTTACAATTTGCGATGCAACCTCAGCCGCGTTTGCCATTAGACTGCCATTCGAAAAATTGGATGTTACGACATTCAGCTGGCAAAAAGTGATGGGTGGAGAGGCTGCACATGGTATAATAATATTATCACCAAAGGCAATTGAACGCCTAGAAAGTCATAAAGTTAATTGGCCAATTCCAAAAATATTTAGAATGACCAAAAATAATAAACTGATCCAAGGTATATTTGAAGGAGCCACAATTAATACCCCTTCAATGTTGGCCGTTGAAGATTTTTTATATGCATTGGAATGGGCCAGAGAAATTGGTGGCTTATACGAATTAATTTCAAGAGCTGAAACTAATGCAAAAACAGTTTGGTCTTTCTGCGATCAAAGAGATTGGATAGATAATCTTGCCATCGATCGTGAAACTCGCTCTGTCACATCCGTTTGTTTGAAATTTACTGATCCAAAAATTAAAGACGGAGTAACGTTTTCAAAAGCCATTGTTAAGCGCTTGGAAGATGAAGAGGTAGCCTATGATATTGCCTCTTACAGAGATGCACCCCCTGGATTACGAATTTGGTGTGGTGGGACTGTCAATAAAATTGATTTGGAGCAAATGCTTCCATGGCTTGAATGGGCATATCACGAGGAATTAGCTAGGCAGATTTAGGATAAGGATCCTAACCGCCAGTGTTAAACGTACTTTTAATTAATGATCAAGGAGCTCAATATGGTACCCAAGGTACTCGTTTCCGATAAATTATCTCAGACTGCTATAAAAATATTTAAAGAAAAAGGTATCGAAGTCGACTTCATGCCTGAAGTTGGCAAAAATAAAGAAAAACTTGCCGAAATTATAGGTGATTACGATGGCTTGGCTATAAGGTCAGCAACTCGAGTAACCCCCACAGTTCTTAGAAATGCAAAAAAACTAAAAGTTATCGGACGAGCTGGAATCGGTACGGACAATATCGACAAGGAAGAAGCATCAAAAAAGGGTATTATTGTTATGAATACACCCTTTGGGAATATGATAACCACAGCTGAACATGCAATCGCCATGATGTTCGCAGTAGCACGTCAAATACCTGAGGCATCAATTTCTACGCATGAAGGGAAATGGGAAAAATCAAGGTTTATGGGTGTTGAGCTTACTCGAAAAACTCTTGGTGTGATAGGAGCAGGGAATATTGGTGGAATTGTCTGTGAGAGAGCTCGTGCGTTACAAATGAAAGTTTTGGCTCACGATCCGTTCCTTGGTGAGGAAAAAGCAGACAGCATGGGCGTCGAAAAAGTTGAGCTGAATGAGCTCTTACAAAAGGCAGACTTCATAACACTTCATGTGCCATATACCGAGGCAACAAAAAATATTTTAAGTCGAGAGAATTTAAGTAAAACAAAAAAAGGCGTTCGAATAATAAACTGCGCAAGAGGTGGTTTGGTTGATGAGAGTGCTCTAGCAGATCTCATTCGATCAGGACATATTGCAGGAGCTGGTTTCGATGTCTTCTCAGATGAACCGGCTACTGACAATCCATTATTTCAAATTCCAAATGTGGTTTGTACTCCTCATCTAGGCGCGGCAACGAGTGAAGCACAAGAAAATGTTGCAATCCAAGTAGCCGAGCAAATGGCCAACTATCTAAATGAAGGAGCTGTAGAAAACGCATTAAATATGCCTTCCATGACGGCCGAAGAAGCTAAAATAATGCGACCTTGGGTAAATTTAGCCGGGCATCTTGGGAGTTTCATAGGGCAGATGACCGATGAGCCATTGGAGGCCATAAATATTTTATATGATGGTAGTGTTTCAAAAATGAATTTGGAAGCCTTAAATTGTTCCGTGATCGCTGGTATAATGAAAAAGGTAAACCCAGATGTGAATATGGTTTCCGCTCCAGTAATTGCAAAGGAGCGTGGTGTACAAATTTCTACAACAAACCAAGATAAATCTGGAGCGTTTGATGGCTATATAAAAGTGACTGCTGTAACTAAAACGAAAGAACGCTCGATTGGGGGAACCGTATTCAGTGATGGCAAACCCCGGTTTATACAAATAAAAGGCATAAATTTGGATGCTGAAGTTGGTAAAAATATGCTGTATACCACTAATGAAGATGTGCCGGGAATAATTGGACAGCTTGGGCAAATTCTGGGCTTAAACAAGATAAATATTGCTAACTTTACTTTAGGACGTGCAGAAATTGGTGGTGAAGCCATAGCCTTACTTTATCTTGATGGACCAATAACTCCAGATGCAGTAAAGCAATTAAGGGACACTGGCATGTTCAAACAAGTTAAGCCTTTGGCTTTTGATTTAGCAAAGTAATTCAAACAATGAATTTTAACATTTTCAAGTAATCACAAAAATATGAAACTAGTTGCAAATATCAAGGTTTAACCAATGTTTATAGT
>LUQC01000071.1:3147-8463 GCA_001627925.1 Rhodobacteraceae bacterium REDSEA-S34_B6
GCTTTTAGTGGCACCAGAAGGAATAAATGGTACGATCTCCGGCTCTCGCCAAGGAATTGATAACGTGATTAAATACATAAAAACCCTGCCAGGCTGTAGCAATATTGAGCATAAAGAAAGTGTCGCTTCTTTGCCGCCATTCCCAAGGATGAAAGTAAAGATAAAAAAAGAAATTGTAACAATGGGTCAACCTGACGTGAACCCAGCAGAAAAAGTTGGGAAATATGTTGAACCCAAAGATTGGGATTCATTTATAAATGCATCAGATGTGGTGCTTATTGATACGCGGAATGATTATGAGGTAGGCATTGGAACCTTTAAAGGCGCGATAAATCCTAAAACAAAGAGTTTTAGCGAATTCCCGAAATGGTGGGAAGAAAATAAAGATAAATTTCAGAATAAAAAAATTGCTATGTTCTGTACCGGTGGAATTAGATGTGAAAAGTCAACTAACTACCTCCTGGGCAAAGGCGTAAAAGAAGTACATCATCTGAAGGGTGGGATTCTAAAATATTTAGAAGAAATCCCTGAAGAACGAAGTAGCTGGGAGGGTGACTGCTTTGTCTTTGACGCCAGAGTTTCGGTGAGGCATGCGTTAACGGAGGGGCCACACCAGTTATGTTATGCGTGTCGACACCCAATACTCCCAAAAGATCAAAACCACAGCAAGTATGAGCATGGTGTTTCCTGCCACCAATGTTTTGATAAAACCTCTGATTACGATAAAAGCCGATTTAGAGAGAGACAAAAACAAATAAAACTTGCACGTGATCGAGGAGAAAAACACATGGTTGGCTATGATGGAAACTAAATCTAATGTGATATTCTAGGACGACCAGATGCTTCTACAGTCAAAATTGCTTCCACGAACATCTCGCGAGCCTCAGTTTTTGCTTTTTTAATATCCCATGATACTTTCGTAACAATATCAGCTGCACCTGAGTCACGCGCTTGGTCAATTGCTTTTTCGACTAAGAAACTTTCTAAACAATCTAAAGCTTGGGCCTCATTTAAAAAATCTTTTGGTCCATCCGGAAGATGGACCCTGAATTGCCCTTCACTCGGAGCAGTAATAGAGCCTTGCACTCGCCGACTGATACGCCCAACTACCGCTCCAATAGCATTGGCTACATCACTATGCTGGGGGAGTATCATATCACACTTCAGAAGGTCACCAACTGCTGGATAGTATGAAGAAGCAGAGGCACCTAGACCTACGACAGGTAGATTTAGACCGGTATCAATTTTGACAATATTTTTATGAGCTCTCAAACCTTGAACCATTATTATATTATTTGCTAATTCTTCAGCAGGATCATCAAATTTCTCCTCTTCATGAAATGCACTTTCCAATAAGAATGATGCTGTTTGTCTCTGTAATTGATTTATTATCATTTTAGACAAACCTTCCGCGGTTTCTCCCAATAAATCACCGGAGCCCTTGCGTCTTCTGCCAAACAACAAAATAGCTTTTTCTGCAGCAGCGGCATCCCAAGCAGTCATTTTTTTCAATATATGGCTAGCATCAGACGGTGTGACACCGGCAACCTGTATGAGTCCACGCGATACAAGTCGCTCGATGGATTTTATTTCAATCCGTGTCTGAATGACCGACCTGAGTGATTTTGCAGTTTTTTCAATTCGCGAGAGTACTTTTAAATCTCTAGACTGCAAACCATGATCATCTGGACTTGAAATAAGCCTTATAAATTTTCCATCATACTCGCCAGGAGTTGCCGTTCTTAATTGTTCATCCAGAATATCATGAATATGCGGTTCTTGATGAGCAAGTAATGATACGGGAACTAATCTTTTTGGACCTAAATGCACACCGCCCTTCAGCCCCTCGGACAGAAAATGGACTTGGCTGTCACCGCCCAGCCCTGTTGTGCGCATTGCGACCGCTTCGACCATTGTGCGAAAATTCCCAACGCAAGCACCAGCTGCGTCAAGTGTAGGGCGCCCGTCCTTAAGTAGTGCAACATCGGTAGTTGTCCCACCGATATCAGATACGAAACCTAGATTTAAATTTGTCATCCATTTCGCACCAACAATTGACGCTGCAGGCCCACTTAAAATTGTCTCTATAGGTTTTTTGCGAGCCTCACTTGCAGAAATAAGCGCACCATCACCGCGCACGACCATTAAAGGGGCATTAATTTTTAGATTGGACAGTGTCGCTCCACAACGACCTATCAATTCATCAATTATCCCAATTAATCTTGCATTAAGAACGGCAGTAAGAGCCCGTCTTGGTCCATTGAGTTTTGAAGACAACTGATGAGACGCAGTTACGGGTTTATCGGTCAAATTCCTTATTAATTCCATAATCTGAAGCTCATGGGCAGCATTGCGGGTTGCAAATTGGCTGGCGACAGCAAAAGCTGAGACCCCATCGCGCTGTAAGATCCATTCTTTGATTTCTTCTAAATTAATTCGACACTTTTCGTCACCAGCATGATTATGCCCACCTTTTGTTTGTAAAACTGGATCACCTCTCAACGCATCATTAATACTATGCTTGGCTAGGTCACCATCGCGAAACCCAACAAATATTAAGGCAACTCTACCACCCTGATCTTCAACAAGCGCGTTTGTTGCCAAAGTGGTTGAAAGCGATACAAGAGAGATATCCTTTGGTTTTATTGAAGATTTATCAATGACATTTCGTATGGCCTCAGATATGCCAAAAGATAAATCGTGACGGGTAGTGAGTGCCTTTGCACTAGCTATGACCTCTGTTTCATCACGTAAAATAACGGCATCCGTGTATGTGCCGCCAGTATCCACTCCTAAGAAAAAAGCCACGTTGCTCTCCCAGACCTTATTGCAGAGTTTCAAATAAAAAATTACAGCACATTAATTACCGCCTATTCAAGCTAATTGTGTAAGAGCCCACGTTGCAGCGTCTCGTATTGCGAAATCTGGATCTTTAGTAAGAGGTGTTACAACTTTTTTAAATTTCTGCTTCCGTGAATTGCCAATCGCATAGAGAACATTTCTTACAAATCTATCGCGACCAATACGCTTTATTGGGCTTCCAGAAAACTTATCTCTGAAAGCTCTATCGTCTAACGAAACAAGCTCTTTCAGATCTGGCATTTTTAGTTCTTCCCGAGCATAAAGCCTTGTTTCACTACCAGCTTTTGCAAACTTATTCCAAGGGCAAACAGCCAAACAGTCGTCACAACCATATATTCGGTTGCCAATCTTTGACCTTAAATCAATTTCTACCGGACCACGATGTTCTATGGTCAGGTAAGAAATACAGCGTCTTGCATCAATTTGATAAGGCTTGGGAAAAGCATCCGTTGGACAGATCTCAATACATGACTGACATGAACCACAGTGATCCACTTCCGGATCATCAGGTTCAATTTCTACTGTTGTGAAAATAGATCCAATAAAAAACCAATTCCCTAAGTCCCTGCTTACCAGGTTTGTATGCTTTCCCTGCCAACCCAACCCCGCCATCTGCCCTAAGGGTTTTTCTGGCACGGGTGCGGTATCTACAAATACCTTTACTTCGCCACCGGCCTCTTCGATTAACCAACGTGCAAGCGACTTCAATTTTTTCTTTATGACAACGTGGTAATCTTTATTTTGCGCATAAACAGAAATTGCAGCTTTATCAGGATATTTTAGAACATCCATAGGATTATGTGCCGGCGCATAACTCTGAGCCAGCATTATTACTGATTTCGCCTCAGGCCAAAGAATTTTAGGGTTTTCACGCCATTCAATTCTATCTGAAAGCCAAGTCATTTGACCATGATAATTCAAACTTAGGAATTCTCGAAAAGGCCCTGAGATAGATGGTAATTCGGACGGATTACAAACTTTTGTTAAGTCGAAGCTGAGATCCTTCGCCCGATCTATCAATTTCGATTTTAAATCAGTCACAGTTTTTCCAATTAATTAAAAATCCAAATCATTATAATGAACAGGCGGCGGGAAACCTGAAACTTGATCTGCTAGTAAATTACGAAAGGCAGGTCTTGATTTAATTTTAGCATACCAATCCTTCACAGCACTAGACCTATTCCAATCGATGTCACTTAAATAATCTAGTGTGGAAAAATGCGCAGCAGCGGCAAAATCAGCAAGCGTCATAACTTCTCCTGCCAGCCAACGTCTGTGCTCAAGCAGCCAAGCCATGTAATCAATATGATACTTTATATTTTTTGAACCCTCTTTTATATTTTTACTATCCGGAAAACCTTGTCCCATTATTTTCTTATTTACCCGCTCATAAAGAAGCTTTGATGTGACTTCATTATGAAATTTGTCATCAAACCATGAGACCAATCGCCGAGCTTCGAACCTTTCTTTAGGAGTTGCTGGGAGCAAAGCCTTATCAGGATACTCTTCTTCTAAGTATTCGCAGATTGCAGTACTTTCGGAAAGTATTTCATCACCAATTTTCAAGACGGGTAATTTGCCCGCAGGGTTTCTTCTCAAAAATTCTGCTGATTTGTCCCAATAACGCTCCTCAATGAGCTCAACCTCTATCTTTTTCTCAGCAAGGCTTAAACGAACTTTCCTACAAAATGGTGATAAGGGGACGTGATATAGTCTGAACATTTGTAGCCTTTGTGATCCAAAAAATTTTGAAACTAATATTCACAAGAAATTTCGTAACGCAAACATAAAGATCAACTGAAAGCCACAATTGTTAGGACCAATAAAGATCAGAAAACATGACAGGTGTATCACCTACCTGCCAAGGACCTATCTTTGTCATAATTTTATTGAATTCTGAACTTTGCTTAAAACTATCTAACCACTTGATCAAATTAATCCAGTCTTGTTCATAAAACCAGACTTGGTCAATGTGGGCAAATTGTCTGACAAAGGGTAATATTGCCAAATCTGCAATGGACATATTTGCTCCAAACAAATTTGGAGAGAGTATATTTTCCAATTTATGTAGAAATACTGAAGCTTTATCTCTAGATTGCGCAGGATCTGCATCTGGAAACCTGTTTGGATACTTTGTCCTATCAAGAGCACGCTTAAAATTTTCATCACACTCTGAAATTAAATCAAAGCCATACTCTGGCATTTCCATTAAATTAGTCGGATCATTCTGACCCAAAGCCCACTTCATAATATCAAGACTTTCGTCCAGTACTGTCATTTTAAGTCTCAACGACGGAACTGTGCCACTTGGTGATGTAGCCAAAAATTCCTTGGGCTTTTCCCGGAGAACTATTTCTCTAATTTCAACATTGATCCTCGCGTGCAAGAGGGCGAGCCTTGCCCTAATTGCGTAAGGGCACCTCCTAAAGGTGTAAAGAATTGGCTGTTTAACTT
>LUQC01000072.1 GCA_001627925.1 Rhodobacteraceae bacterium REDSEA-S34_B6
CATGGGAACGGCTGAAATTTTAATTATGCAAGTTCCAAGATTTCCCTCTAATTTCTTTATTCCACCAGATCTTTGGAATGGGTTAGTTACTGGTCTTAATATCTTCTCGTTATGTGATTTTGTGCTTGAGGACACAAACTCTATCCCATCGTCGACCAATTTAGGTTCTTTTGTGTAAGCTTTCAAACCTGCCCCCATTATAGTGTGCACATCGTTGTGCAGATAACCTGATTCCAAAAGCTGAGCTATCATGTAACTTAAACCACCTGCAGCATGAAAATGATTAACATCGGCTAATCCGTTTGGATATATTTTCGCCATTAAGGGTGTGACGCCTGAGATGTCGTCAAAGTCACTTAGTTCGAGTTTAATTCCCGCAGCTTTCGCCATTGCGGGCAAATGTAATACCAGATTTGTTGAGCCTCCGGTGGCCATAAGCCCTACGATTCCGTTCACAAAAGCTTTTTCGTCTAAAATTTTATAGGCTGGCGTAAAGTTTTTTCCTAAATTTGTAATATCTAATGCGCGTTTTGTTGCCAATTCAGTTAATGCTGTCCGTAAAGGTGTATTGGGCGGAACAAATGAAGCTCCAGGTAAGTGCAATCCCATAAACTCCATAAGCATTTGATTTGAGTTTGCTGTCCCGTAAAAAGTGCATGTACCGGGACTATGATAGCTTGCCATTTCGGCTTTCATTAATTCCTCTCGACTAATTTCTCCAGTGGCAAACTTTTGTCGTACAATAGATTTTTTGTCATTTGGAATTCCGGAGGGCATTGGGCCCGCTGGAACAAATACAGCTGGTAAAAATCCAAAAGTGGCCGCTGAAATAATCAAGCCAGGCACAATTTTATCGCACACCCCTAAATAAATAGAAGAATCAAAAGTATTGTGCGACAGGGCAATTGATGCTGCTAACGCAATTACATCTCGCGAGAAAAGCGAAAGCTCCATACCGGGTTGCCCTTGCGTAACACCGTCACACATGGCTGGTACTCCACCTGCCACTTGGGCTGTACCACCAAATTTTCGTGCGGTGTCGCGAATGAGTTCAGGGTAGGTTTCAAATGGCTGATGAGCGGAAAGCATGTCATTATACGCGCTAACTATTCCGATATTTCCATTTGAAGTTTTGGAAAGTGATACCTTATCTTTAGATGTGCTTGCATATGCGTGCGCCTGATTTCCACATGTTAAGTGCGCTCTACGTGGACCCATATTTAATTGATCTTGCATATTCTGGAGATATTTTGATCTAGTCTCACGAGAGCGATGGGTGATACGCTCCGTAACTTCCAATATTACTTTATTAATTGCCATTCAAAATATCTCTGTATTATGTTAGCGCTAACACATATAATTAGAGCTAACTTAAGAAAATATAAAACTCAAGAAAAAAGATAGTAATTAGAATTTTATTTAAATAAATAAAATTAGATAGTTATAAAAGATTATTATATAAAATATGGCGAATAGCCTTTATTGATCTGTTCAGAAAATGGAAATCTTCCGTATGACTGAATTTTATTTGAGATTGAAGGCCAGCGTTGAAGCTAATAAGTTTCGCTATGGTTATCCGTGGATTTACAGCAACGAAATAATCTCTGACCGTCGAACGAAGTCACTTTTGCCTGGTTCGTTCTGTACTCTTGCTGATTATAACAAAAACCCTATTTGCCTCGTTACTGTTAATCCGAATTCAAAAATTTTTGCCAGAGTAATGGATTATAATCTTGACACTATAATCAATGCCTATTGGTTAAAAGATAAAATTTCTAAAGCGTTAGCTAAGAGAAAAGAGATATTCAGAGACCCATTTTATCGGCTTGTCAACGCGGAGGCAGACGAGCTCCCAGGATTGATTGTTGATCGTTTTGATAACGTTATTGTTATGCAGCCAAATGCATTTTGGGCAGAGAATATGAGTGAAATTATTGCAAATTCAATCAAGGATGTTTGCAGCATTGATGTTGTTATAAAAAATGCATCTGGTCGCGCAAGAAGGTTAGAAGGTTTGGATGATAAAAACTCAGTATTTTTCGGTGATCTTCCAGAAGCGGCAATTTCAGTTCCAATGAATGGAGCGATATATAAAGCTGATGTTCACGAGGGGCAAAAAACGGGTTTATTTTATGATCAAAGGCAGAATCACAAATTTGTCGCGAGTTTGGCTAGTGGAAAAACAGTATTAGATGTATTCTGCCACGTAGGCGGTTTTGGGTTGGCAGCCATCGCTGCCGGTGCGTCCAAAGTGTCATTTGTCGATAGTTCAGCAAATGCACTGGACTTGGTCAGGGAGGGTGCCTCTGAAATGATGGCATCAAGTAAAATGAATATTATCAGAGGTGACGCTTTTTCGGTTTTGAGGAAACTTTTAGAGTCTGATAACTCTTATGATATAGTAATCTGTGATCCACCGGCATTTGTCACATCTCGTAAATCTCTTAACAGTGGTTTGAGAGCATATGAGAAAATAGCAAAGTTAGGTTCCAGTTTGGTACGCGAGAATGGAATTTTAGCCCTCTGTTCTTGTAGTCAACTTGCTGATCTAACAAAGTTCAGAAATGCATGTGTTAGAGGTATTGGTAGGGCAGGTCGGCGTGCTCAATTAATTCACACTGGCTTTGCAGCAGCTGATCACCCTATACATCTCCAACTTTTGGATAATTCATATCTTAAGTCTCTAGTTTTTAGATTATGAAACTTTTACTTGATGCATGCGTTCTTTATCCGACGGTAATTCGAAATCTTCTTATTAGCGTTTCGGGAGAGCAGAAATGGGATTTAATTTGGACTGAACAAATTTTCGAAGAATGGCGGCGCGCGTCGAATAAAATAAATTTAGAGGCTAAAGCCCAAACAGAAGCAGAAATAGCGATCCTTAAATCGAAATATCCAAAATCCATGGTAAATGATTATGAAAAGCAAATCCCGAAATTATATTTGCCTGATAAAAATGATCTGCATGTTTTGGCAGCAGCTATTGAAGGTAACGCTAGTAGCATAGTAACACTCAACTTGAGAGATTTCCCAAATTACGAGTTAAAAAAATATGGAATTAGAGGTGTGCATCCGGATGAATTGTTATACCGAGAAGCACTTGATAATTTTAATCTGATCGCAGACTTTGTTATTAGTATTCTGAATGATTTTAATAAAAATAATGCCAATAAGTTAAGTGAATATCGTCTTTTAAAAAAGGCGAAGCTAAACAGGCTTAGCAAATTATTTCGTTAACACTTGATGGACCCAGAGTTTATAAGAACCGCTAATAAACTTTAGTTAAAATTGACCTAAAATTGTTTTAATATTGATCTGCCGGCGTATTTTGCAAAACCTTCCAATTCTTCTTCGATCCTAATTAACTGATTGTATTTCGCCAATCTGTCGGATCGAGCAAGAGATCCCGTTTTAATTTGACCGCAGTTCGTTGCAACAGCTAAATCAGCAATAGTCGTATCTTCCGTCTCACCAGATCTGTGGCTCATCACATTTGTATAATTAGCTCTATGTGCCAAATCTACGGCTTCAAGAGTCTCTGTAAGTGTTCCTATTTGATTAACTTTAACCAACATTGAGTTTGCACAAGACTTTTCAATTCCTTTCTTCAACCTCTTAGGATTGGTTACAAATAAATCATCTCCCACAAGTTGTATCTTGTTCCCTAGTTCGTTAGTTAAGATTTCCCAACCTTCCCAGTCATCCTCAGCCATACCGTCTTCTATTGAAATTATAGGATAATCTGCAACCAAGTCGGCTAGGTAGGCGGCATTATCTTTCGAGCCGAGGACTTTACCTTCTCCCGACAAATGATATTTCCCCTCGCAAAAGTATTCTGTTGAAGCGCAGTCCAATGCTAGATAAATATCTTCGCCTGCCTTGTATCCTGCATTTTCAATGGACTTTAAAATGAAATCAAGCGCATCCCTGGTAGAACTGATATTTGGTGCAAAGCCACCTTCGTCGCCAACACTGGTTGATAGGCCAGATGAACTCAATTCGGCTTTTAAAGTGTGAAATACTTCCGAGCCCATGCGGATAGCCTCTTTAATATTTTTTGCACCTATTGGCATTATCATAAACTCCTGAATGTCTATTGGATTGTCTGCATGTTCTCCGCCGTTGATAATATTCATCATTGGAACAGGAAGAACCCTTGCACGCTTGCCGCCAATATATCTAAATAGTGACTGATTACTGCAAGTGGCAGCAGCTTTTGCAATCGCCAAAGAAATACCCAAAATTGCATTTGCGCCGAGCCTCGACTTGTTTTCTGTACCATCCAAATCAATCATTTTTTGATCAATACTGTTTTGATCTTTTGCATTTAGTCCGATAAGTGCCGCAGCTAAGTCTCTGTTTACGTTTCCCACCGCTTTTAAAACGCCTTTACCGTTGAATCGTGCCTTATCATTATCACGAAGTTCAACCGCTTCGTGAGCTCCTGTCGAAGCGCCAGAAGGAACTGCTGCGCGACCAACAGTGCCGTTTTCAAGCGTGACTTCAACTTCAAGAGTTGGGTTACCGCGACTATCCAAAATTTCACGAGCTTTGATCTGATTAATATTAAACATATTTGACTTTCAAAAAATTGGCTGAATTTATCGCTTTAGCCTTATTCTAGCGCTCACGTAAATACAATGTTCAGTAAAGGATTTATTCAACTCTACTAATTATGCCTTCTTTATTGGCACACCATAGAGTTCTAGTTTATGACCTCGAAGTTCATAACCGAGGCGAAGGGCAATTAACTCTTGCAATTTTTCAATCTCATTATCTACAAATTCTATAACTTTTCCGGAGTTAATATCGATAAGATGATCATGATGTTCTCGGTCAGCATTTTCATATCTTGCTCTACCATCCCCGAACTCGAGTTTCTCCAGAATGCCGCTTTCTTCAAACAATTTAACGGTTCTATAAACAGTAGCAATAGATATGGAGTCATCGATAGCTGAGGCGCGGTTGTAGAGTTCCTCTACGTCGGGATGATCAAATGAGTTTTCTATTATTTCGGCGATAATTTTTCGCTGATTGGTCATCCGTAACCCTTTAATTTCGCATCGGTCTAAAATTGTCTGGCTCATAATTGCCTCAATAATCGGTAGAAATGTTTTTTTGTTGTCTGCTCTTGAGCTTAACAGGCAGAAAAGAAAATTTGAAATATAATTTAAATTCAGTTGGAATTTACTTATTTAGCCAAAGCAAGAATAACAATCCTTAGGTACCACAGAAAGTAGCCGTAACCTTTTCATCTTCCTTTGGCGCGTTTAGAAAATTGCACTGCCCTTTGTAATCATAAGGTTTTTGTAATGCTTCATTTAGACTATAAAAAGGTTCGAAATCACCTGAAAGAGCAGACTGAATAGCTTTTTCAACAATGTGATTACGTGGAATAATTACCGGGTTCGCCTGCCTCATGGTTGGCTTTGCATCGGGTATGTTTTTAACACGATTTTGCCATTTTTTTTCCCATGTTAGATATGCAGTTTTCATCATAAATTTGAAAGGCTTCTCGTCATTTGTAATTTTTGAGAAAAAGTTAGTAAAATCTGCAGTTTCTCCAGCTAAAATTTTTAGCAGGTCATCAACCAACCGTTTATCTTTTTCATCAGGGGTTACAATTCCCAATTTAGAAGCAAATTGTGCGTAATACTCTTGAGACAAATATTTAGAAGTTTCATTGATAATTTCTTGAAAAATTTCCAAAGTATTTTGATCATCGCCGTGAAGCATTAATAAAGCGCTGGCTAGTTGGGCTAGGTTCCAAATAATAACTTTCGATTGATTAGAAAAAGAATATCTACCATACTTGTCTATTGAAGAGAAAACTTTATCAGGATTGTACTCGTCCATAAATGCACAAGGCCCATAGTCTATCGTTTCGCCTGAAATAAGACAATTATCTGTATTCATAACGCCATGAATAAATCCTACTCTCATCCATTCAGCTACTAATCGGGCTTGGTTGAAAGAAACAGCTCGTAAAAATTCTGCTGTACTGCTTGCATCAGGATAGTGACGTTTAATCGAATAATCTAATAAGATTTTTAGGTTTTTAATATCGGATATCGCAGCAAACCATTGGAATGTTCCTATTCTAATATGGCTTTTAGCAATGCGAGTAATTATAGCTCCTGGCATTTTTACTTCCCGATATACAGCTTCGCCGGAGCTTACAATTGCAAGGGAGCGGGTTGTAGGAATCCCCAAGTTGTACATTGCCTCGCTCACAATATACTCTCTAAGGATAGGTCCTAACCATGCTCGACCATCTCCACCTCGTGAATACGGTGTTTTGCCTGAACCCTTAAGAGCTATATCGTATCTCTCACCATCAGGAGATATTACTTCTGCTAATAAATGTGCGCGTCCATCCCCAAGATCAGGATTAAATTGTCCAAATTGATGCCCGGCGTATTTTTGCGCTATCGGAGTACCATTCAGAGGAAGATTACCAGAAAAAATATTTTCTTTTTCGTGCAAACTTTCAAATTTAAGTCCTAAATCTGTTTTCAAATCTATTCATTTACCTAACTAATGCCGTTTAGCGGCAATCTTCCTAATCGATTTGTAAGTAGACTGAAAAATTTATTAGCATCCAAGTTTCCAATAAAAAAAGCATTAGCTTCTCGATCGGTGACACGCCACCAATCCGCTACAGTCATACCCAAAGTTAATTCCGACTCTGTCTCTATCTCTACATTGATTTTTCTACCTGAAAATATCGTTGGATCAATCAAATATGCGGTAACGCATGGATCATGCAAAGGAGCCCCGGCTGAACCATATTTTTCTTTGTCAAATCTTTCAAAGAAATCTGTCATTTCAGCAACTGCGGCTCCAACAGGAGTTTTCAGTTGCCTGAAAGCTTCATTACGTTGAGTTGTTACAAGAGCTTTGTGCGTCACATCTAGAGGCATGACTACTATTTCGATTCCAGAGGCGAAAACAATCTTTGCTGCATCGGGATCTACAAAAATATTAAATTCCGCCGCTGGCGTAATATTTCCAACTTCAAAGTATGCTCCCCCCATTAAAACAATTTGTTTTATTCGTGGAGTAATTCTTGGCTCTTTCAACATTGCAGTGGCAATATTAGTCAGAGGCCCCAATGGACAAAGTGATACAGAATTTGCAGGCTCTTGCATCAATGTATCAATTATAAAATCAACACCATGCTTTTCTTGCAGTTTTATCTTTGGCTCCGGTAATTTAGGTCCATCGAGGCCTGTTTTTCCATGTACATGTTCTGCTGTAACAAGTTTTCTTTTCAACGGGTGAGCACATCCGGCATAAACACCGATATCGGATCTCCCTGCCAATTCACATACAATTCGAGCATTTTTTTCGGTTAAAGAAAGTGGTACGTTACCCGCTACTGCGGTAATGCCCAAAACCTCTATCTCATCAGGACTTGCCAGTGCAAGCAAAATAGCCACTGCATCGTCTTGACCCGGATCTGTATCAATAATTATTTTTTGAGCGCCCAACATTGTCTCCATATATCTAATTATTTACCTGATTTTTTTGCTTTTTCCCATAAGCCATCCATCTCTTCTAAAGAGGACTCTCTTGGGCTCTTTCCATTATTTGCAAGCTCTATTTCGATGAATTCAAACCTTTCTATGAATTTATTATTTGTTCTTTTTAACGCAACTTCGGGCTCAATATTTAAATGACGGCCCAAATTTACAAAAGCAAAAAGCAAGTCGCCATACTCCTCCTCTACATCCGACGAATTTCCTTTGGCAGCGGCTTCAGCAAGCTCTTGCGCTTCTTCGATTATTTTGTCCAATACATTCTTGTAACTTGGCCAATCAAAACCCACGCGTGCAGCACGTTTTTGAAGTTTCATTGCGCGTACTAAAGCAGGTAGATTTAGAGCTACGTCATCAAGTACTTTCCCTTGCTTTTTCAACTTTCTCTCTGACGCCTTTATAGTTTCCCAATCCTCAACTTGTTGTTTTGCAGTTTTATTTTCTTTGCTGTCTCCAAAGACATGAGGATGCCGAGAAATCATTTTTTCTGAAATCTCGCTAACGACATCGTAAAAATTAAAATATTCCTTTTCTGAAGCTATCTGGGAATGATATATTGATTGCAGCAATAAGTCTCCAAGTTCAGTTTTCAAACTGTCCCAATCTTTTCTGTCTATTGCATCAGCAACTTCGTACGCTTCTTCAATTGTGTAAGGCGATATGCTCTCAAATGTTTGTTCTATGTCCCATGGACAACCTGTTTCAGGATCTCGCAATGCACGCATTATTTCAACCAAAGCTGTAATATCTCCATTTCGTCCATTTATAATTTTATCGTTGAAAGGCATTGCGTCCTCGTGGCTTTTTTTGTCTGATACATTTTGAACGTTAAAGTCAAAGGAGTCCAGATATGCCAATAGTCAATCGTATTGCTGCATTTGACGAAGATATGAAAAAATGGCGACGAAATATTCATCAAAACCCTGAGTTAGGGTTAGATTGTTATGAGACTGCATCTTTTATTGAGGCGAGACTTCGGGAGTTTGGCATTGATGAAATTCACACTGGGATTGCAAAATCAGGGTTAGTAGCCATTATTGATGGAAAGGACGTTGGTGATACAATTGGCCTGCGGGCTGATATTGACGCGCTTCCTATGACAGAAACAACTAATTTGGAGTATTCGTCAAATAACCCGGGGTTAATGCATGCATGTGGGCATGATGGTCATACGACTATGCTGTTGGGGGCTGCACGGTACCTAAGTGAGACTAGAAATTTTTCTGGTAGAGTCGCTTTAATATTTCAACCGGCTGAGGAAAACGAGGGTGGTGGACGTATTATGGTGGAAGAGGGAATTTTGGATCGGTTTGACATTAAAAATGTATATGCCATTCATAATACTCCAGATGTTGAATTGGGAAAATTTTATACAACGCCTGGCCCCATAATGGCTGGAGCAGATAAATTTCATATTGATGTTGTTGGAGTGGGAGGTCATGGGGCTTATCCACATGAGACAAAGGATCCAATAACTGCTGCGATCGGAATTGTTCAAACTTTACAAACAATTGTTTCCAGAAGTCGTGATCCAAACGATAAATTAGTGGTTTCGGTTACACAGATTCATGCGGGAAGTACTGATAATGTTACACCCCAAAATGCTTACATCAACGGTACTGTGCGCACCTTTGATAAAAAAGTGCAGGAATTAGTAATCAAAAGAATGGAAGAAATTGTTTCAGGGCATGCCCAGAGTTTTGGGCTTGAGTGTAAATTACGATATGAAAAAGGATATCCTCCAACTATAAACAGTCCTGAGAATGTCAAGACTGCCGCATTAGCCGCTGAAGATATCTCTGGTGTTAACATGGTTGATGATAACGCTGGTCAGGAAATGGGAGCAGAAGATTTTTCCTATCTTTTGGAAAAAAGACCTGGGGCTTATCTGTTTTTAGGTATTGGGGAGGCCGCAGGTCTTCACAATACAAATTATGATTTTAATGATGACGCATCCGTTTATGGTGCATCATTTTTTGCAAGACTGGTTGAAATATCACAACCGTTGGGGAGATAAAATTGGGTTTGAAAGATGCAGAAAAACAGGTAGATCGGGCATTTACAAGGGATAGTTACACTGGACAGTCATTTGAGAATGCATTTGGTGGGGCTACTTCATTTTTACGTTTAAAGTATACAAAAGAGTTAAATAATGTTGATTTAGCAATTACTGGAATCCCATTTGATCAAGCCGTTACCAATAGGCCCGGGTCGCGTTTTGGTCCACGCGCAATAAGGGAAGCGTCAACTTTGCAGCCATTTGATCCCATATACGGGTGGGAGGATTTTGATCCAATGTCAGAGATATCCATGGTCGATTATGGAGATATCGCATTTGATTATGCCAAAGTAAGTGAGTTTCCTCAGATTTTAGAAGACCACGTTAGCACTATACTAGGCAAATGTAGCGGATGTATTTCGCTCGGCGGTGACCATTTTATATCCTACCCGATATTAAAGGCCTATAGGAAAAAATTTGGAAAGCCGCTGGCTTTATTACAGTTTGACGCTCACTCAGACACATGGCCTGACGATGACATGCATCGTATTGACCATGGAACAATGTTTTATAAAGCCGTGAAACAGGGATTAATTGATCCAAAAAACTCCGTTCAGGTTGGAATTAGAACTTATAACTCTGATACTTTGGGCGTACATATAATCGACGCTAGGGAAGTTTTTGAGATTGGTCCGGGTAAGACGGCGGAAAAAATAAAATCGATATTAGGTGACACTCCCACCTATTTAACTTTTGACATTGATTGTTTGGATCCTGCATACGCTCCAGGTACAGGTACTCCTGTATGGGGTGGGTTATCCTCTATCCAGGCTTCAATTATTTTACGGGATCTTGCTGGTATCAATATGGTAGGTGGAGATGTGGTAGAAGTTGCTCCTCAATATGATTTATCAGGTGCGACAGCAATCGCTGGTGCACATGCGGTTCATGAGCTAATCTGTGTCTGGGGATGGAACAAAAAGCGCCGAACAAATTGAAAAGCTACGCAACTTAAAAAATTAAAATAATCAAGTAAACTCCTTGACCAATAATTTCAATAGATGCAATAGAGACTGATGCTACCGATTGATCAACTTGACCAAATTGTTTCGCGGTTTCAGTTTTTAGAAGCGAAACTGAATGAAGATCTTTCGGGTGCGGATATTGCAAAAATATCTCGTGAATACGCTGAATTACGCCCAGTTGTAGATGAAATAAATGAATATAAGACCCTGTTAAGTGCGCTTGAAGAAGCAGAAGAATTAGTCTCTGATCCAGATATGAAAGCATTGGCAGAAGACGAAGTTTCTAATTTAAAAGAAAAAATACCGAAAACCGAACAAAATTTGCAACTCGCATTACTCCCCAAGGACAATGCAGATGCTCGTCCTGCTATTTTAGAGATACGGCCCGGCACGGGAGGTGATGAGGCAGCTTTGTTCGCTGGAAATTTATTAAGGATGTATCAACGATATGCTGAGATAAATAATTGGTCGTTTGATATGATTGAACAGCAGCATACTGAACTCGGTGGGATCAAAGAAGTTATAGCGCATATTAAGGGCGATGGAGTCTTCGCACGTCTAAAGTATGAAAGTGGTGTGCATAGAGTGCAAAGAGTTCCAGAAACTGAGAGCGGTGGAAGAATACATACTTCCGCGGCAACCGTCGCAGTTCTACCCGAGGCTGAGGACGTAGATATAGAGATAAATAGTAATGACTTAAGAATAGATACAATGAGAAGCTCAGGAGCGGGCGGGCAGCATGTAAATACTACAGATTCAGCTGTACGAATTACACATTTGCCTACCGGTATAGTAGTTACAAGTTCTGAAAAGTCACAACATAGAAATCGTGAAATAGCGCTTCAAGTTTTAAAAACTCGATTGTTTGATTTAGAGCGGCAGCGTGTTGACAGTGAGAGATCAGAAAACCGAAAAATTCAAGTTGGGTCTGGAGATAGATCTGAAAGAATTAGAACTTATAATTTCCCACAAGGACGAATGACCGATCACAGAATCAATCTAACTCTTTATAAATTGGATCAAATTCTCGGTGGAGATTTAGACGAAACCATTGATGCCCTTCTGGCAGATGCGCAAGCAAAAATGCTTGCTGAAATAAACGGATGAAAGTTCGAGCATTAGTATTGGCAAGTCAAGGAAAGTTGCGTGACTGTGGCATAGAAAATCCTGCGAGAGACGCTCGATTAATGTTAGCAAACTGTTTGGGTGTAGAAGTTCATAGACTTAATCTTCTTGATGACAGTTTTCCGTCTGAAGATGAACTTTCAAAATTTTGGATAATGGTTGATGAGCGCTGCAATCGGAAACCAGTTTCTAAAATTATTGGTTATCGTGCTTTCTGGGGTAGGAATTTTGAAGTTAATGAGGATGTTTTAGATCCGCGTGGAGATACAGAAACTCTGGTTGAAGTGGTATTGAAAAAAAAATTTAAGACTATGCTAGAACTCGGTACTGGAAGTGGTGCCATTGCCATCACAGTTTTGGCAGAGCGTTTCGACGCAACTTGTGTTGCTACTGATATTTCTAGACTAGCATTAGAAACTGCAGCTAGGAATTCAAAGATATATGGCGTTCAAAATCGTTTGAAGTTGTTGCAATCTGATTGGTTTAGTAAAATTAGTGGGCGATTTGATATAATTGTCTCAAATCCTCCGTATATCTCTGCAAAAGAATACAATGAGTTAGCTGATGAAGTTGTCGACTATGATCCAAAAATCTCATTGACGCCAGGAGGAGACGGGTTGGATTCGTATCGTCAGATAATATCGAACGCTAGAGAGAAATTGAGAAAAAATGGGCAACTTGTACTTGAAATTGGATATTCACAGGCTGAACCTGTAAAAAAGCTTTTAGATGGCGCAGGGTTTTCAAAAATCAGGGTCCACAAAGATCTTGGGTCAAGAGATCGCGTGCTATCTGCCCAAGCAGCTGATGGGTCACCGGTCACATGACGAATAGTTTTTGATAAAAATTAATATTTGTACTTGAAAGTGGATTAATTTTTGTTGTAATAGATTGTAAGAATAATGCTATCAGAAGCATTTTACAAAATCCAAACATCAGAATAATCCAATATCAGCTGATGTAATTTATGACCAAGCAAACATAGGGCTAGAAAGCTTAAATGAGATCATCAAAATCACGCTCGCGTTCTAACAAGAACCGGAATCGTTCGGTAGGAAATATTATTAACCGCGTTTTTGATAGTTCTGGTCCTGAGGGTAAAGTCAGGGGAACCCCTCAACAAATAATTGATAAATACAACCAACTAGCAAGGGATTCTCAGCTCTCAAACGATAGAGTTTCTACTGAAAATTTTCAACAACACGCCGAACATTACGTAAGACTATTATCAGAAGCGCAACGTGAGATGGATGCACGTAGGGAACAGCAGGATCGGGAAAATAAAGATCGTAACACGGATCGCGAGAAAGAACGTAATTCAAGATCATCTTTGGATAATGCTACCTCTGACCTATCAAATGATGCTAATGTGAGTGGCAATGATAATTCGTTCCAGGAGGAAAGTAGGGACCGTCTGTCAGACGGTGAACGTTCTGGTGAACTCGATAATGGCAACCAGTCTGATAAAAGAAATAGAAACGAAAATACCCGTAATAATAAATCTCGTAGACGTGACGAAACTCAGCGCAACGATGACAAAGCTGATAAACTTGTTGAAGATATTTCATCTGTTGAAGCTGCTGAATAGTTGCAATATCAAACGGAAAGTGAATAGCTGTTATTTCCTAATCAAAATTTGAGACATGGCGCAATACTCTTGCACTGTTATGTCTTCTGCTCTTCTGGTGGGTAACACACCGATACTTAAGAGACCTTCCTCAACATTTTGAAAATAACCCTTTAATGCCCCTCTCAACATCTTTCTACGTTGATTGAAAGCCTTCGATACTACAAATTCCAAAACTTCAACTTCAGCTGGGAATTTGGGTTCTTTTAATGCTTCAAAATGAACGAGAGCACTTTCAACTTTGGGTGGTGGCGTAAATGCGGTCGCTGGGACGTTGAATGCGATTTTTGTATCGCATCGCCATTGGGACATAACTGATAATCTTCCATATGCTTTGCTTCCTGGACTTGCAACTATTCTATTTGCTACTTCTTTTTGAAACATTAAGGTCATACTTTGCCAGAACGAAGGCCAAGTTTTTGAAGTTAACCATCTCACCAAAAGCTCTGTCCCGATGTTATATGGTAAATTAGCTATTATTCGCACTGGATCGGCTAAATGCTCGCTTGCGTTCGTTGACAAGGCATCACCTTGTAGTAACTTTAGTCTCCCTGGAAATGTTGCTTGAATTTCCTCAAGCGCTTCTATGCAACGGTTATCTTTTTCTATTGCGACGACTTTTCGCGCACCTTCATGAAGTAAACTTCTAGTCAAACCTCCGGGTCCAGGTCCTATTTCTAAGATGTCGAACTGATCTAAATTACCCGCATAACGTGCAATCTTTGATGTAAGGTTAAGATCGAGTAAAAAATTTTGACCTAAAGACTTTTTTGCACGCAGCTGATGCCTGGAAATTACATCTTTAAGCGGGGGAAGTTTTTCCATTCTGTTGCTTTCGAGATAGTGAAGCTGCCATTTTTATTGCATTTATAATCGATGTTTCATCTGCCAAATTTTGTCCTGCAAGATCAAAAGCAGTTCCATGATCGGGCGAAGTGCGAACAAAGGATATGCCTAAAGTTATATTGACCCCTTCCTCAAACCCAATTGTTTTCAATGGTATAAGGGCCTGATCATGATACATTGTGATAGCGACGTCATATTTTGCCCGAGCAGTCGAGTGGAACATAGTATCAGCCGATACTGGTCCAATTATATTTATCGTGTCTTTTAAATTACGTATTGCAGGGATTATTATTTCTTTTTCTTCAAATCCCAACTTCCCATTTTCTCCAGCATGAGGATTTCATAGCTTCGTTTGTTATTTTGATGGTTTTTGTTAAGCCTTCAATTGATAGACGGTTTGAAACCTCTTTGATTGGGATATGGATTGTTGCTGGCACAACCTTTAATTTTGGAGAAGCCAACATCATAACTGGATGTTCGATATTATCCAAATATGCTAAAAACTCAGTATGCCCCAAAAATGGAAATTGTGTTCCAGAATTTAAAACATCTTTATTGATTGGGCTCGTACATAAAGCTGTCGCTTTATTTTCTTTTACCAAGCGCACTGCTTTTTTAATCACTTTGATAATATCATTTGCATTTTCAGGCTGGTGACATCCAATTTTTAGTGGATGAGCGAACTTATGAACTAGAACTGGTAGCGCAGAACTAAAATTTTCTGAGACTTCATTTAGATGCACTATAGGTTGCCATGGTATGCTTTTATCTGGCAAATGAAGAGGATCTCCTATCCAGAAAAACTCATTAGATGGGTTATTTTTAAAATAAATCCATGCCTTTTGTACTATCTCTGGACCAATACCGGATGGATCACCACTCGTAACTGCTATAGTCATTTAATGACAACCCTAGCGTTATCTTTCAAAGTTTCCATAAAACTTCTTGCTAAATACTTCAGACGGATAGTTTGTAAATTATTTTTATCATTTTCGATTTTTTCGTTGGTCAGCTCTTCTTTTTTATTGCGTTCACACAATCTAACCAATTTTGGTTTTTCATTATCGATAATGATTTCTGATTCATCTGGATCCAATTTCTCCAACACCGTCGCTAGAGAATTCGATAGTTGTTCAGAAAAAAGTTTACTCCTCATTAGTTTAAAATCTGCTTTATTTCCAATAGCAGCCGTTAAATCAGAGCAGCTATAATATTTGTTTTGAATATCTTTTAAGTATGCCAAGTTAGCCAATGATGTAGAAACTGTAATAAAATCTAAAAAATTAACTTCTGTATTTATGCCATTTATTTCTCTAATATCTCTCAATTGAAATAATGCTATTGCCGTATTTAGTCTTATTGGTTCGGTCACCTCGCCGGGCGAAAGATTGAAAATAAACGGCTTGATGATTTCTGGCAATTTATTAAAGCTTTGCCATTTTATTCGACCACCGAAATCAGCCGTGGGCGCTTTTGAATATATTTTTGCAGCGTTTGAGAATTCTTCTACGGATTTGATATTTTTTAGTTGATAGGCGATATTTTCTATTTCCCTTAATTCTTGGTTTGAAAACGGAATAATTATTTCAGTCAGCAACACTTGTACTGTTTCGTCAAAGTTAGCTATGTTGCTAGCCCGTTTTAGCTGAAGGTCTGATATTTTAGATTGTGAAAGAAATTTTTTCTTTATTATCTTCTGCCAAATTAATTCTGACTCGACATATGATCGAAAAGTATTTGAGTAAATACCAAGTCTATTAAGCTCTGCAATAAAGTCGTCGCTAGATAATTTTACTCTCGATGAAAAACGCTTTACTGCATCTTCAATTTCAGCCTCAGATGCGGTTATCTTTAATTTTAGTGCCTCAGTTTGTTTTAAGCGCTCCTCAATAAGTTGTGTTTGAGCAACTTTATTAGGATCCCCAGGAAATTTCAGCGCTGACAAAAATTTAACTCTTTGGTCAAATTCAAATTTTGTAATCACAGTGTCGTTTACTTGGATTACTGGAGAGAATAGCGAATTGTTTTGGGCTCTAGATTTACAGTTTTTTGCTTGAATAGCATTCACCGGGCCTGTGCTAAAGCCTTTTAAGCTGATTGCAAAGCTAAAATTAGTTGTAGGTGGGGATGTCCCTTCCAATGCATAGCGTCTATCCATTTCTAGATTAAACAAAACGCATTGATTTTCATATGCTAAACCAGCGCCGAGTAATGCTAGATGAGACTCCGATTGGTCGTACCTTAAATTAGATTTTAGCTGCCAATTATCATTAAGTTTGTATCCTGTATCTATTGTCCATTCTTCAATTTGATTGAAGCGATTTTCCTCTGCGTCTGATTGCAGAAAGCTATACTTTGTATCAAGGTAGATAGTTTCATAGTCAAAGCCTACGTTAAAATCTGTTTTCTTTGCCTCTAACTTATTGCTCAGTAATCCTTGAAAGGAAACATATGAGTTTTTGGCAAGAGATAATTCGGCGGCTAAGAAGATATCAGATTGCTTATTCTCCAATCCCGAGCTGCTTGTGAAACCTAGATCCTCATTCAATCGCAGTACCTGGCCAAGTGAGAATCCCCCAGTTATATTTTTTTTTGAATTGAAGTTATATCTCACTCCATAAGCTCCATGAAACCCAGTTTCGAATTGATCTGATGCAGAGTACCTGGAAATCGCCAGAAGATTTCCCATATCAAATTCTGTATTTTCGCTTTCATCAATATATACAATAGCTTTTTTTCGTTCTCCCCACGCAACCTGCGCGAGTGGTTCAAGCATATGGGTGGCCTTTTCCGTATTAGATAAAAATGGCAGCCTGATGAATATATTAGTCCCAATACTGTTGAGAATTTCTAGATCGTTCAGTCTGCTATCATCAACTGCCAAAAATACATCCTGATTTAAGACTACGCCAGACCCAAGTTCTAATCCCAACTTAGAAATTGAAGAGTTATTCCATACCAACTGATTTGCAAATCGGGCAACATCTCTCCCTATGATGTCCTCAGAGCCCTTACGCCAACTTCCAACTAACTCACTGTTGAAGCTTACTGAGCCAGGTATAATATTTTGATCAATAACTCGGTCATAATAATTGTTTGTTGTAAGGGTAAGGTTATCCTTATCTTCTTTATAAAGAGATTGAATGACGCCCAACGAAGTTTCAAATAGTCTGTCCGATTTTACTTTTGAGTAATTAAGCCCAGATGATAGTTCATTTCTCGCCGAGTAACCGTAGTCTCCAAGATAAGCGCTATCTGATACGCGTTCAATTTCATAATTTAACGTATAACCGTTCTCTAAATCAAACTCTCCGTTTATAGATAGATATCCCCGAAATTGTTTGTCATCTAAATCATCTCGCGTCAGAGCGCTTTCAACTACTAAATTTCCTCTTGAAAAAGCCTGCCGGTATCTTGTTTCGATCGTATTGGTTTGGGGCGTTATAAACGGTGTAAAGGTTACGTCTTTATCTACATCTAAAGGGATAAAGAAGGGTAACTTTACTCCAAAATCCAATCTGGAATTTGATAAAAACTCAGGAGCCAAAAATCCAACTGCCCTCTTTGCTGATGGGTCTGGTATGCTTATGTAGGGAGTGTAGAACGCAGGAACTCCCAAAATTTCTAATGATGCGTCATAAAAATAAATTGTTTTGAGTTTTTGATTATGAGAAACCTTTTTTGCTTTTATAATCCAGAAAGGCTTCTCATTTTCGCAAGTCTTACAGGAAGTTGCAGATACGCGGCTGAAGACGCTCTTATCATTTATCGCATATTTTAATTCATCTGCGGAAATTTCCAATTGATTTTTTAATATAACCCGAGTTGCAAGCAAAATAGCTTCTTGGAATTCATTTTTAAAAATTGCATCTCCAGCTTTTGTTTCATTTCCGGTATGATCGATCAGAGAAAGGGGGCCTTTTGCTGACAGTTCATCCGAACTTCTTGCGTAGTATATTTCTTTAGCCTTTAGAATATTTTCTTTGTAATGAACTTCGACATTCCCTTTGGCTGTCAAATTTCCCTCTGCATCTATTTCTATACTGTTGGCGATGATCGATGCGCTTTCAACAAAGCTTTCACCTTGTGCAACTGATAAAAACGGCATCAAGAAAAGTAATGATGCAGATAAATATCGAAACATTATCCTTCCTCACGGTTTAGGAATAATCCAAGCGATATAAACAAAGCTGCAAAAGATGGGCCCCAAGCTGAAATGAGTACTGGAAGCTGTCCGTTTATACCCAGTATTAAAACAAAGTTTGATGAATAAAATAGAAGGAAGCCAACAAGTATCGCGGCTAAGACATGTAAACTTGTGCCTCTAACCCTGCTTTGACGCATACAAAAGGCTGCTGATACAAGCATCATTGCTAATAAAAAGATAGGTTTTGAAAGTTCACTTTGAAACCAAACAGAATATCGATTGGCTGAGAAGCCTGCTTGCTCTAGCTGCCCAATGAATTCTGGCAGCGACCATAAACTAATTGTGGAAGGATCGCCGAATTGATCTGTAATCTGCTCCTTTTTTAAAGAAGTAGGAATTTCAACTAAGCTGAGTTTTTGTACGTTTGAGTGTGAATTCAGTCCATATTTGATTGGCCAAATTATCGAATTTTTAGCAGTCCACATAGAATCATTCAATGTAAGGATTTCTGCCTCAACGCGACTAATGGGTAGCTTATCATCGCTCAATTTTATCAAAGTCACATCGTATAGTTCAGTAGCGTCAGAATTTGCCCGCTTGGCACGGATTACAGTATGACCCGTTTCGTCAGCCTGTCTCAACCATAAGCCTTCAGTGCCTATCGAAATTGTTGTTTCCTGCCCGTCTATAAGCTTGCTTTTTACGTCTGCATATTTTTTAGAAGTCGAAGCCACAATTGGATTTAAGAAGCTTATTGCTAAAACACCAATTAAAAGCGAAAGAATTACAGGTGTAATAAGCATTGATATTGATGATTTTCCCGCGGCTCTGAAGACAATCAGTTCTGAATTTCGGGCTAAGGACAGAAAGGTCCATGCGGAACTTAAAATTATGATCAATGGCAAAACTTGATAAACGGATCCTGGCAGGTTTAGTAGCGCGAGAAAAAATATCTCAATATAATTGACTGATAAAGCAAACCTTCTGAGTTGTTCGATTATATCAATGAGAAGCATAAATATAATAAATATACCTAACGTTATTGCAAAGTTTTTAGCGAACTTGCTAGCGAAGTATATGTGAAGCAACATTAGGTATTCTCGCTTGCTCGGCTACTTCTGCCTAGCAACTTTTGATTTGAAGCTAGTAACATCATGAAGCTAAAAATCAAAATTCCGATAAGGACTGGCAAATACAAAGCCAGCCAATTTCCTTGAGATTTTAACATTAGCTCATTTCCATAACTCTCTGATAACTTTATTAAGATTAGAATTACTATTCCTACTGAAATTTGTTTTGATGCTCCAAATCTTGAGTAGTCTCCTATCATAAGAGCGGAAAAGCCAATTAAAGCCGCAATTAAAGCTAAAAGTGGTGTTAAAATGCGTGAGTGGAGCTCCTCTAGAACGCGTGTCGGCGAAGAGTCTGTAAGTATTGATACTAATTCAGGGTCTTTAAAGAGATCAAAACTTGAGTAAGTGAGAAGAAGTTTCGATTTTGGCATACGCTCTTTTACAGACCACGATGTTAAATCGTAAGATAGATCTTGGAAATGTATTGTCGAAAGATTTGTACTTTTTAAGTCATAGTTCTGAACGATTCCATCCTTTAGAACTAATATTGGATTGTTGTTATTTGTTATCAGGTAGCCAGACTTGGAGGTTACAATAATCTCCCGGTCTTTATTTCTTTCGTCTAAGACAAACACATCCTCGATAACGCCAGAGGTTGATATACCGCCAATGTAAAAAGTTACGCCAATCTGTGGATGAATAAAACTTCCAACTTTTAACAATTTTGCATTAAGTGATGAGGCCACCTCGTTCTGCCGCTTTAAAAGAATGTTGTTTGATTTGGGAATTAAATAATGAGAAATAATTAGCAAAAAGGTAGTTACTACTAGTCCAAATAAAAAAATTGAACGTGATAACCTTAAAGGACTGAAACCTGTAGCTTGCATTATAGTTAGTTCACTATCGTTTTTAAGCCTGTTCGTTACAAAAATAGCTGCTGCAAATGCTGCAAGTGGAGCGATTATTGGTATAATTGGCGGGATCGTTAGAATTGAAAACTCTAAAAATACTAAGAATGTTTGGCCATCGCTTATCAAATTATCAAACAAGGCGATGGCTTTGTTGATCCAATAGATAAAAAGTAAGATGAGGGAAAAAAACCCGAACATCAAAAAGTATTGAGTGAATAAATATCTGTCAAATCGCGACACGGCTTTATATAACTTTCTGAACGTTGTAATTGTACATAAACAAAAAATCTATATAGCGAAAAGCGTTTATTGAAGAAACTACCATTTGATAGGAATTTAAAAAAGTATGAAAACGATAAAGCCGCTGAATTTGAAAATTATTAGATCAGATCTAGACCACATCGCAAAAGCTAGGGGAATAATAGTCGTTTTAGTTACTCCAGAAGGGGCGCTGGATCCTTATGCTCGGCGAGTAAATAAATTAACCAGAGGGTCATTAACTCGTTTAATTAGTTCAAAGAAATTTGAAGAAGCAGATAGCGGTCAACTATTTTCTATATATTTCCCAGAAAGATGCGCTGCTGAGCAAATTTGTGTTGTAAAAATTGAGCGGCGCACATCCAAATTGGCTGCTAGAAAGGTAGGCGTTTCAATTGCTAAAATGAAGGGTTCCGTTGAAATGCTTTTAGCGCTGGGGAATTTTCCAAACTTAATCGAGCTTTGTAAAGGGATTGTGTTAAGAGATTATAAATTTGATATTTATAAAGCCGATGCTTCTAGTAAGTCAGACGGTTCCACCCTCATAACAGTCATGACTAAAAATCCTGAATTTTTTAACTCCCAAGTACCTGAGCTTGTGGCGATAAGAGATGGTGTTTTCCTTACACGTAACCTGATAAACGAGCCTTCAAATATTCTTACCACAGAAGAGTTTGCTAGCAGGCTAGAAGAGTTATCAAAATTGGGTATTAAAATTGAGATTTTAGATGAAGATGATCTTCGTAATCTTGGAATGAATGCTTTTTTAGGGGTGGGGCAGGGTTCTTCTAGCCCTTGCAAACTAGTGATTATGAGTTGGTTAGGAGCAGCGGATGATGATTCTCTACTGACGTTAGTGGGTAAAGGAGTAGTATTTGATACTGGCGGAATTTCGTTAAAGCCTGCTGGTGGAATGGAAGATATGACAATGGACATGGGAGGCGCGGCGGTTGTTGCTGGCGTGTTAGCAACATTGGCTAAACGTAGATCACCTTCAAACGTAGTGGGATTAGTGGGGCTGGTAGAAAATATGCCGTCTGGAACTGCTCAACGCCCAGGCGATATAGTTAAATCAATGAAAGGCGATACGATTGAAGTTATTAATACTGATGCAGAAGGGCGTTTAGTTCTTTGTGATGTGATGTGGTACGCGCAAGAAAGATTCAAACCCTCTGCGATCGTTGATTTAGCTACGTTGACTGGGGCAGTAATAGTCAGCTTGGGTCATGAAAATGCTGGGCTTTTTTCAAATAACGATTGGCTCTGCAACGAAGTATTAAAAGCTGCTAATTCAGAAAATGAGGGTGCTTGGCGAATGCCATTGGGCAAGTCATACAGTAAGTTATTAAAAAGTAGACTGGCTGATATAAAAAATGTTGGAGGGCGTGCTGCTGGTTCAATAACAGCAGCGGCATTCCTGGAAAAATTTGTCAAACCTGAAATTCCATGGGTTCATATAGATATAGCAGGTGTTGCGCAGACAAAAACTGAGTCGGATCATGCACCAGCTGGCGCCACTGGTTGGGGTGTAATGACCTTAGATACGCTAGTAAAAAATAATTTTGAGCGTGGCTAATTTGAGCGAAGTGTATTTTTATCACGTTACAAAGCAGACAGTTGCTAGTGCTTTGCCACAATTGCTTTCTAAAGCCAAAGATGTTGGTTGGACTGTATTTATACGGTGCAAAGACGAAGCTAGTCTAAAATTTATTGATGATGCAATTTGGACAGTTCAGCCTGAAAG
>LUQC01000073.1 GCA_001627925.1 Rhodobacteraceae bacterium REDSEA-S34_B6
ATCTGAAACACAGCAACAGCTCGTACAAGCACAAATTGCAGTTGAGAAAAGTCATGAAGAGCGTAAAGAGTACGACGCTCATTACAGGTCAATATTTTCAACTGCCAGTGAACCTATTTTTGTTCTAGACGCAAACACAGGGAATATAAGACAAGCGAATCCAGCCGCATGCACACTGCTTGGAGAGGATATAGATATATTATTAACCCAACCGTTTGCAAAATTCGTGGCTTTAAAAGATAAAAAAGAACTTACTGAAAAAATGGCAATGGCAGCCATAAATAAGACGACATTAACAATTACCGTCAGTCATAACGGCCAAAATACTGAAGCAGGTTTATACCCTGTTATATACAGAGCATCAGGACAACAAGTCCTTCTTGTAAGGCTGAACCTTCAAGCTAGCCAATTAAGCCCTAATGATCCTCTTTCCCAAAATCTTATTGCTTTGTACAAAAACGGAACAGACGGAATAGTATTTACAAACCCTAATGGGGTTATAACCTATGTGAATGAAAGTTTTTTAGAACTTATAAACACAGCGCAAGGATCAGAGATTGTTGGACGAAGTTTAGGAGATTTCCTTTCAAAAGGACAAATTGACCTCGCAGTTATGCTTGAAAATGTCCAAAGAGCTGGTCCGATGCGTATATATTCCACTGATCTTAAAAATGATTTTGGAATAAAAACAGCCGTTGAAGTTTCAATGACGAAAATAGCTAACAGCACATTGAAACAAATTTCTTTTGTGATAAGGGAAATTTCTCGCGCTGAGCAACCAGTGCCAACCAGACCTGCGTTAGCTTCAAATGATAACAATCCATCCGTCGCAGAGTTAGTTGGCAGCGCATCACTCAAAGAAATAGTAGCCGAGACAACCGACGTGATAGAAAAAATCTGTATCCAGACAGCCATCGAGACTACAAATAACAACAAAGCCGCTGCAGCTGAAATGCTTGGCCTCTCAAGGCAAAGCCTTTATGTAAAACTACACAAGTACGGTTTGGTAGATACTGAAGAAAGCTAAGCTTTCAATTTTGACCCGTAACAAATTGCTTTGGTAACTATATTGAAGCAGGTTTTTCTTGAAACAAAATTAATTGTCAATAATATATGACACATGAGTGTCAATTATATTAAACAAAGCCAATCTATTTCTAACCCGTTAGCGGTGCTTGAGCTTATAAAGCCAATTACTTGGTTCCCACCTATGTGGGCATATGCTTGTGGAGTAATATCTTCAGGTATGGATATTATGCCTAATTTAGCATTAATTATTTTGGGCATTGCTTTGGCTGGACCAGTTGTCTGTGGAATGAGTCAGGCAGCAAACGATTGGTGCGATAGGCATGTAGATGCGATAAACCAACCGGACAGACCAATCCCATCAGGTCGTATTCCAGGTTTATGGGGCCTTTGGATAGCAATAACCATGAGCCTGCTAGCATTGGTTATTGGATGGCAACTCGGTATCTGGGGATTTTGCGCCACTTTATTGGGCGTAGCTGCAGCCTGGGCTTATTCTTGCGAACCGATCAGATTAAAAAGATCCGGCTGGTGGGGTCCAGGCATTGTAGCTCTTTGCTATGAAGGGTTGCCTTGGTTTACCGGTGCTGCTGTCATGAGCCAAACTTTTCCAAATTTTAATATAGTAGTGATTGCGTCACTTTATGCTGTTGGAGCTCACGGCATTATGACCCTCAACGATTTCAAAGCTCTTGAAGGTGACAAACAAACGGGAATTAATTCTTTACCCGTTAAATTTGGGCCAGACAAAGCAGCTAAAATTGCCTGTTGGGTAATGACCACTCCCCAATTAATCGTTGTCATGTTGATGGCCAGTTGGGGTGCGATTGAGCACGCGATGGTTGTAAGCTGCTTAGTCGCCGGTCAATTCTTAGCAATGCGTAGATTATTGAAAGACCCTCTCAAACTTGCACCGTGGTATAATGCAACCGGAGTATTGATGTTTGTGCTCGGCATGATGGTTTGTGCTTTTGGCCTAAGAAATTTTGGAGCTTTGTAAGATGACACTTTCATGGCTTTCAATTATTCGATTGGGTTTGGTGCAAATGTGCTTAGGCGCAGTAGTCGTTCTAATGACATCAACTCTCAATAGATTGATGGTAGTCGAACTTTCATTAGCAGCTACAATTCCTGGCGCTTTGGTAGCAATTCATTACTTAGTTCAAATTTCTAGACCCAAATGGGGATTTATCTCAGATGTTCAAGGAAATCGAACTAAATGGATTATTTTAGGTATGATAATACTAGCTCTTGGCGCGAACTTGGCGGCACTTTGCATTCCTCTATACCCGATTAATACGACCGCTGCTACTCTGCTTTCCATCCTAGCATATATTCTAATTGGCTTGGGAGTTGGGGCCTCAGGCACCTCATTACTTGCTCTTTTAGCAACTCATACTGCACAGCGCAGACGGGCTGCAGCTGCAACAATTACTTGGCTAATGATGATTTTTGGAATTGCTCTAACCGCCACTATTGTTGGAAAGTTGCTTGACCCTTATTCAGTGCAAAGAATGATAAAAATTGTCTTTGGTCTCACAATGATGACAATTTTACTTACAGTGGTGGTAACTTTAAATATAGAAAGAGGGCTTGAACGCGTAAAGAAGAATACCAATCAATCTCAATCATTTATTTTGGGCTTGAAAATAATTTGGTCTAACAGCCAAACAAAACGTTTCACCATCTTTGTATTTTTATCAATGACCGCATATTTCATGCAGGAACTTATACTTGAACCCTATTCAGGACTCGTGTTTTCTTTTACACCTGGTCAATCAACGTCACTCTCTGGAATGCAAAACGGTGGTGTATTTCTGGGAATGTTAGCAGTCGGAATAGCCTGTACTGGCTTTAAGTTTGGCGCTTTAAAAAATTGGGTTTGGGCAGGATGTATGGGATCTTGCATCAGCTTAATTCTTATAGCGTTAGCGGGTCAATCCCCTGAAATTGCACCACTTGTTCCATTGGTATTTGGACTTGGATTTTTCAACGGGATGTTTGCGGTAGCTGCGATCGGCTCAATGATGTCGTTAGCTAGCCAAAACAATGATAAAAGAGAAGGTACGCGAATGGGATTATGGGGAGCAGCCCAAGCTATTGCTGCTGGTTTCGGCGGCCTGCTAGGCACTGTCCTTGTTGACCTGCTGCGTCTAATAAATTTCAGTCAAGCAGATGCATATGGAGCGGTATTCATTTTCGAGGCAGCTTTATTCGCGGTGGCAGCAACCATAGCAACCAGAAGTATAACCAACGCATTCAGTGGGACAACTCAAATGGTGGGAGAGTAATATGTTTGATGTAGTAGTTATAGGTGGAGGACCATGTGGGTCAACGGCAGCAAACTATTTGGCCAGCCTAGGACACAGAACAGCATTATTGGACCGAGCGGGCAGAATAAAGCCCTGTGGCGGCGCTATACCCCCGCGGGCAATAATAGACTTTGAAATTCCCGATGAGCTATTAAAGGCAAAGGTTACCACAGCTAGAATGGTTTCTCCAACCAATCGTTCTGTAGATATACCAATTGAAAACGGGTATGTTGGAATGGTCGACCGAGAAGAGTTTGACGAGTTTTTGAGAGAACGCGCAGCAAAAAAAGGTGCTACAAGATTTACAGGAACATTTGAAAAAATAACTCGAGACAATTCAGGAACTACAATTCACTTTCGAAATCACGAAAATAGGGCCGTTGAACAGCTTAAAACAAAATATATCATAGGAGCGGACGGAGCTCGTTCAAACGTAGCAAAAGCAGAAATTCCTGACAGTGATAAAATACCATATGTCATTGCATATCATGAAATTATAGAGGCTCCAGAGGCAACCGGGAAATATGACCCTGAACGTTGCGATGTGATATATGACGGAATAATATCACCAGATTTTTATGGCTGGGTATTCCCCCATGGCAAAAGTGCATCTGTTGGGATGGGTACTGGGCACCATGGCTTTGACCTAAAAACGGCAACATCAGAACTACGAAGCCGAGCAGGCTTAGATAAATGTAAAACAATTAGAAAAGAGGGAGCCCCAATACCACTAAAACCATTGAAACGATGGGATAATGGAAAGGATGTGCTTGTTGCTGGAGATGCGGCAGGTGTTGTGGCTCCAAGTTCTGGAGAAGGTATTTATTATGCGATGGCTGCCGGACAGATTGCAGCAGAAACAATTGTAGAAACTTTAGTATCACGATCTCCAACGACTTTGAAACTAGCAAGGCAACGCTTTCTTAAAGAGCATGGAACTGTTTTTAATGTCTTAGGTGCGATGCAAAATGCTTACTATAAATCGGACAATAGGCGAGAGCGGTTTGTCTCACTATGCCACGATGTAGATGTACAAACCCTGACATTCGAGGCGTACATGAATAAAAAACTGGTGAGCGCACGACCATTAGCGCATTTAAAAATTATGTTCAAAAACCTCGCTCATCTTACTGGAATAGTATCGAAGGAGTTCACATGAATATTATGATACCAGCTTGGGTAGATGGAACACTTCAACCGGTAGAGAAACTTGAAGCCCATAAACTTGGCTTAAAGCACAAAGCCATATCTGTTTTTTTATTTCACAATAACAAAATATTACTTCAGCGACGAGCCTTGGGCAAATATCATACCCCAGGTTTATGGGCAAACACATGTTGCACTCATCCCTATTGGAATGAAACAGATAGTGACTGTGCAAACCGGCGGGTATTCGAGGAATTGCACTTAACTGGGTTGGAACTAAAAAATAGAGGGAAAATTGAATATCGCGCTGATGTCGGTCAAGGACTTATAGAGCACGAAATTGTTGAAATATTCACAGCAACCTGTTCAGCCGCGCCAAAAGTTACCCCAAATCCAGAAGAAGTTATGGAAATTAAATGGTTAGACCAAATTGAACTGGCTAACAAGGTTGAAACAAACCCAGATGAATTCACTCCATGGCTTCGCATATATATGTCAAAGCATTTTGAGCAAATATCTGGTACAATAACTGCGTAGTTAACAGATAGAATGAACTACATCTCTACCAATTTTTCATATCCTAATGGTGGCAATATTTGTGAATAAAATTCTCATTTTGGGCTCTGGCCCAAATGTAATTGACATATTAGAACAAGACCTCTCAGTCTATGATAAAATAGTTGTTATTAATAATGCTTGGAAAGTTATTGAAGGGTGGACAGATCACATATTCCCTCATGACTTTCCAAATCAAAATAAACCCCAGGTCTTAAAATCATCACAAAAAAAAGTTGATGAAAAACAGTTTGTAGATATTCAAAATCAGTATGGTGGTTTCGTTTACGCGGGTGGAACGATGGCCTTCACCGCACTTTACTGGGCACTTGGCAACTATTCACCTCGTTCGATAGATATTTTAGGTTGCGATATGGTTTATCCTAAAACCGGTTCAACCCATTTTTATGGCACTGGTACGGCCGACCCTTTAAGGGAAGATATTTCACTTCGCTCACTTGAAGCAAAGTCAGCAAGGGTCTACTCGATTGCCCTAAGGCAGGGCTGCCAAATAACCAATTTATCAAAGGCTGATAGCAAACTAATCGCACCAAGGCGAAAATCTGTAAATTCACCTGCCCCTAAACCATTTAAAGTAAATGAAAATAAATTTAACCAGGCCAAACAAAAGGAGGCTACATTAGGTTATTTTGTAGAAGACGGTAGATACTGGGAGAAAAGTGACAGTTTTAATACTGATGAAATTGACTCACTTGATTTTCTATGGAGAGAAACAGTTTCTGTAAATTAAATTTCCATTTTTTACAGCGCAAATTAGTTCAATCACATCAACCTGGATAAAGACCTGCCGTCCTAGCTCGTAATTTAATAATTGCTAATACAGTATCTATGGTTGGCGTCGTCGTTTTTGTAATTTGACCCAATTCTTGGACTGAGCCCAATATCGCATCGATCTCTAAAGGACGAGCCAACTCCAAATCTTGAAGCATTGATGTTTTATGAGAGCCAACTGCGGCTCCTCCATTTATTCTTTGCTCCACGTCAATTGGAAAATTTACCCCTAATTTTTCACCGATCGATTTGGCTTCGAGCATCATTGCACGAAGAACTTGTCGTGTATCCCGGTCTTCACATAAAATATCTAGGGTTGCGTGTGTTAAAGCTGAAATTGGATTAAATGATAAATTACCCCAAAGTTTAACCCAAATTTCATCACGAATTTTTTTCCTTACGGGAGCTTTTAGACCCGCAGATCTTAATGCCTCTGAGAACAGCAAAGCACGTTGGGATTTCTCTCCGCTAGGTTCTCCCAGTGAAAATTTATCACCCTCAATATGCCTAATTACTCCAGGTTCAGTAACTTCTGCAGCGGGATAAACCACACACCCTAACACACGTTCTGGACCAAAAAAGTTCCATTGTTTATTATCAGGGTCCACGGAAGAAAGCCTTGTACCCTCAAATTCACCGCCAACTTTGTAAAAATACCACCACGGAACACCATTTACGCCGCTTACAATTGTAGTATCCTCGCGGAATAATGGCGCCATACTCTCAGCAACAGATGGCACTGAATGAGCTTTCAAAGTGACAAAAACAAAATCCTGAGTACCCAGTTCTGAAGGGTCTTGGGCAACTTTGATTTTTATTCTTCTAGGATTTAGGCCCTCTTCTAATAAGGTTAGCCCATTTCTTTTCATTTCCGACAAATGGGGACCTCTGGCAACCATACTTACCTCAGCCCCCGCTTCAGCAAGCTTTGCGCCAACAAAGCCCCCTATAGCACCAGCACCAAATATACAAATTTTCAACCTAAAGCTCCCTTTTAAGTCAAACCAAGCGTCTCAGCCAATCCGATTCTCTGGAGTTTACCAGTCGCACCTTTTGGTATTTCTGAGAGAATAACGATCTTTTTTGGTACTTTGAAATCTACCATTCGATCTGAAGCAAAAGCCTTCAGGTCACTCTCCGTGACCTTTGAGCCATCTTCTAGGACTACAGCTGCTGCCACATCTTCTCCAAGTTTCTCATGAGGCACTGCAAATGTGACTACTTGTACTATGCTTGGGTGATCCATCAGAACCTCGTCTACCTCAAGGGGACTTATCTTTTCACCGCCCCGATTTATAATTTCTTTCAGCCTTCCTGTTAAACTTAGGTACCCATCTGCGTCAAAAGCACCCTGATCTCCAGTACGAAACCAGCGCTCACCCTCAAAAGTAAAAAAGCTATTCTTGTTTGCCTCCAGATTATTTTCATAACCAGGCGTCACATTCGGACCAGAGATAACTACTTCGCCGGTACCATCAATTAGATGGTTTTCAGCTTCGTGAGCAATTCGGATTTTAGGCCCAGCTTCAAGCCCTACAGAACCTGGTTTTTGCTCAAGCGGAGGAAGGGGATTTGAAGCCATTTGGTGCGTTGCCTCTGTCATTCCATAGCCTTCAATTATCGGTGCTTCGAATACCCGTTCTAATTCTTTCATCACCTGCGATGGCAGTGAGGCAGAAGAAGATCGGAGAAACCTCAATTTATTTCGATCGATTATATCTCTATTTCGTTGAGCTCTTGCCAAAATTGCCTGGTGCATTGTCGGTACGGCTGTAAACCATGAAGGTGAAGCATCATCCAACCATCGGAAAAACTTTAATGCATCAAAACCAGGGGTGCACCACACCGATCCACCGGCGGCCATGGATGCAGATACAGCCGCAATCAAACCGTGGATATGAAATAGAGGCATTATATTCAAGCACAGATCTTCCTCAGTTAACCTAAGAGATCTTTTTATATTTTCTGCCGACGAAACTATATTTGAGTGAAGAATTGGTACGATTTTTGGCCGAGATGTGGTACCTGAAGTGTGCAGAATTAAAGCTACATTTGTTGGAGTGGGTACTTGCTCCGATGTGACAGGATTATTAATATCACAGCGAAGCTCAAATCCTCCAGCAGAATGCTTTGAATTTACACTCATTCTAATTACTAAAATATTCAACTGAATTGCTGCCGCAAGCGCTGGACCGTCGTAATCTTTAAATACTACAAGAGCTTTCGCGTTTAAGTCTTTCAAATAAAATAAGTATTCTTCTTCCCTATAATTAGGGTTTAATGGTGCAGTTGTGCAGCTTTGCGCCATTGTTAAAAAGGCGCTCGCCATCTCAGGACCGTTTGGTAATACAATAGCCACCCTATCTTCAACTG
>LUQC01000074.1 GCA_001627925.1 Rhodobacteraceae bacterium REDSEA-S34_B6
TAATCGCTGCTGTCAATGTTGTCTTACCATGGTCCACGTGACCAATTGTTCCAATGTTGCAGTGCGGTTTACTACGATCAAATTTTTCCTTTGCCATCGTGGCCTCCTTCTAAGTTTTGCCGTCGAGATGACCTCAGTGGCAGATTTCTAATTATGCAAATTTCGCTTGAATTTCATCCGAGATGTTTTGAGGCACTGGATCATAATGGTCGAATTGCATTGTAAATTGAGCTCGGCCTGACGACATCGAACGCAAATTATTTATATATCCGAACATATTTGCTAGAGGTACGAAAGCATTTATTGCCACAGCATTACCCCGAGGCTCCTGACCAGTTACTTGGCCCCGTCGAGAAGTCAAATCACCAATTATGCCGCCGGTATATTCCTCAGGAGTAACAACCTCTACTTTCATCACAGGCTCCAAAAGCTTTGCACCGGCCTTTTTCATTCCCTCTCGCATGCCCATCCGCGCAGCAATTTCGAATGCAAGGACTGAAGAGTCTACATCATGGAATTTGCCATCGATCAAGGCTACTTTAAAATCGATAACAGGGAAGCCGGCCAACGGACCGCTGTCCATGACAGAATTAATTCCCTTTTCAACACCAGGAATATACTCTTTCGGAACTGCTCCACCTACGATACGGCTTTCAAATGAATATCCCTCGCCTGGCGCTGTGGGCGTAATTATCATTTTAACTTCTGCAAACTGGCCGGAACCACCTGATTGCTTTTTGTGCGTGTACGTATGTTCAACTTCATGCGAAATTGTTTCTCTGTAGGCCACCTGCGGTGCACCAATATTGGCTTCAACTTTGAATTCACGCTTCAATCGATCAACCAAAATATCAAGATGGAGCTCCCCCATCCCTTTCATAATGGTTTGACCCGATTCCATGTCAGTCTCAACTCTGAAAGAAGGGTCTTCAGCTGCAAGTCTCGCAAGACCTTGGGACATTTTTTCTTGGTCACCTTTGGTCTTGGGCTCTACCGCAATTTCTATCACAGGCTCTGGAAACGTCATGGTCTCTAGTACAACAGCCTCTTTTGCGTCACAAATAGTATCACCAGTAGTTGTGTCCTTAAGACCAGCCAAAGCGATAATATCTCCAGCAAAGGCCTCGTCTATCTCTTCCCTATTATTTGAGTGCATCATCATCATTCGCCCAATACGTTCTTTCTTGGACTTAGTTGAATTGAGAACAGTGTCACCCTTATTCAGAACCCCAGAGTAAACGCGGGTAAAAGTTAAAGAACCTACAAAAGGATCGTTCATTATTTTGAACGCAAGGCCGGAAAATGGCATGCCGTCATCCGCTCGACGCGCAATGTTCCGTTCTTCCGCATCATCCCCAGGTGCAAAGCCCATGTAATCAACGACATCCAATGGACTTGGAAGATAGTCAATAACGGCGTTCAGAAGTGGCTGAACCCCTTTATTTTTAAAAGCAGAGCCGCCTAAGACCGGGACGAATGAAAGACTCAAGGTCCCTTTTCGTAAAAGCTCCCTTAGTGTACTAACATCAGGCTCTTCACCTTCCAGGTATGCCATCATGGCATCATCATCCATTTCGACAGCAGCCTCGATCATCTTCCCCCGCCACTCTTCTGCCATACCTTTAAGACTATCACGAATATCAGCCTGTATCCATGATGCTCCTAGATCTTCGCCTTGCCACAACCATTCCTTCATTGTAACTAAATCCACCAGACCTTCCAGCTCTGTTTCCGCACCAATAGGAACGGCTACTGGAACTGCCCGCGCTCCTGTCCGATCTTCGATCATGTTCACGCAGTTGAAAAAGTCTGCACCAATTTTGTCCATTTTATTTACAAAAACGATCCGTGGAACTTTGTATCTATCGGCCTGACGCCAAACCGTTTCAGTTTGTGGTTCTACGCCTGCGTTAGCATCCAAAACACATACAGCACCATCAAGAACTGCCAAAGACCTCTCAACTTCGATAGTGAAATCTACGTGCCCAGGAGTATCGATAATGTTGAGACGGTGCTTAGGGGTGTCTGCTTTCTCTCCATCCTCGGTGCGCTCCCAAAACGTCGTGGTAGCAGCAGAAGTAATTGTGATACCACGCTCCTGTTCCTGTTCCATCCAATCCATGGTTGCAGCGCCGTCATGCACTTCGCCTATATTGTGAGATTTTCCTGTAAAGTACAGAATTCTCTCAGAACACGTAGTTTTGCCAGCATCAATGTGAGCCATGATACCAAAATTACGATATAACTCTAGTGGATATTCTCGTGCCATTTTTTCTGCCTCTACCTTTACCAACGATAATGACTAAATGCCTTGTTCGCATCAGCCATTTTGTGCGTATCTTCGCGTTTTTTAACTGCAGAGCCCCTTGAATTAACAGCATCCATCAACTCTCCGGCCAAACGCTCTTCCATGGTATTTTCATTTCGACCACGGCTTGCAGATATTAACCAGCGAATAGCCAAAGCCTCTCTTCTCTCAGGGCGCACCTCTACCGGGACTTGGTACGTTGCACCACCTACCCGTCTCGACCTAACCTCTACTGTCGGCTTGATATTATCCAAGGCCTCATGGAACACTTCTACCGGGGCCCGCTTTAGTTTTCCCTCAACACGGTCAAGAGCGTTATATACAATTTTCTCGGCTATAGACTTCTTACCATCCACCATGAGATTATTCATGAACTTACTAAGCACACGATCCCCAAATTTTGCATCTGGAAGAATTTCGCGTTTTTCGGCCGCGTGACGTCGAGACATATTCTATTCCCCCTATTTAGGCCGCTTGGCGCCGTACTTCGAACGACGTTGTTTTCTATCTTTTACGCCTTGAGTGTCCAACACCCCACGCAAGATATGATAACGCACACCGGGCAAATCTTTGACACGGCCACCTCTTATGAGAACAACTGAGTGCTCTTGTAAGTTATGTTTTTCACCAGGAATGTATGAAATGACTTCATATCCGTTTGTCAGCCTAACTTTCGCCACTTTTCTCATGGCAGAGTTTGGTTTTTTTGGTGTAGTTGTGTACACTCTGGTACACGCTTTATCTTTGGCTGTCGTGGCTTACGTATCAGCTGTTGTATTGTAGGCATTCAGGCATTCCCCGTTTGGCTCTTACATTTTATTTTGCACCTAGCAAAAGCTAAATGCGACGAATTTCTCTCGCTTCGTGTTCCCACAAACGAAAATGCCGCTTTTGCTCCCATACTTGCGAGAACTAAGCGGTAGGTTTCCAGAGGATCGGGGATCTACCCGGATCTTGACTACTACATATTTGGATTCGAAATGAGACACCCCATCCGATTTACGCGTGCGTATATGAGGAGTCGGTTAATTTGTCAACAGTAGGGAATTTTTAATTATCAAATAATTAATTAGTAGATAACTAGTAAAATTCAGGAAATAAGCCATCACAGTCTCAACTAATTAAAATAGTTCTTAATTAGCCACAACTAGCAGAAAGTAAGAAAAATTGTTAAACACTTATACAAAAACCCGCGGCAAAACCACTGGTTTTTGTAAACATTTTTCTATTTATTCTGCCTCTGACCCAACAACTTCTTCCGAAGAGGGAGCCTCCAACTGAGCCGCAGCATTTTCTTCCTCAATCCTAGCGTCTATCACGACTTTATCTCGCGCATTAGCTATACGCCGAACTCTTAATGCTGCACCGCCAGTACCCGCCGGTATCAATCTTCCCACAATCACATTTTCTTTCAATCCAACGAGCTTATCCTTTTTACCCTGAACAGATGCCTCGGTTAGTACCCGAGTAGTTTCCTGAAAAGAAGCTGCAGAAATAAATGAACGTGTCTGCAAAGACGCCTTAGTAATACCTAACAGGATAGGCTCACCTTGTGCTGGTCGACCACCTTTAGCGAGAGACTTTTCATTGGCAGCAACAAATTCAGCCTTATCAACATGCTCTCCTTTAAGTAGGGTTGTGTCACCACTTTCAGAAATTTCCCATTTCTGTAGCATTTGACGTACGATAACTTCTACGTGTTTATCGTTGATTTTAACACCCTGCAAACGATAAACATCCTGAACCTCATCAATCATATAATTTGCAAGCGCTTCTATACCCATAATTGCAAGAATATCATGTGGCGCAGGATTACCATCCATGATATAGTCACCTTTTTGAACGAAATCACCTTCTACCACCGGTATATGCTTACCTTTTGGCACCATATATTCCACGGGCTCTAATGTTTCATCAGCTGGCTCGATTGTAATGCGCCTTTTATTTTTATAATCACGCCCAAACCTTACGTAACCGTCTATCTCGGCTATAATTGCATGATCTTTAGGACGCCTAGCCTCAAATAACTCAGCCACACGAGGCAAACCACCTGTGATATCTTTGGTTTTGGCCCCTTCCCGTGGTATCCGGGCGATCACATCGCCAGCTTTAATCTCAGAACCATCTTCAATAGATAAAATAGCGTCTACAGACATCGGATAAGTTATTGGATTGTCAGCATCATTGCGAACAGGCTCCCCGGCATTATCCACTAATATTATTTCCGGCTTCAAATCATTTCCTTTGGGAGCAGCACGCCAATCGACAACAATTTTTTGTGTCATACCAGTCGCATCATCGGTTTCTTCTCGCACTGCAATACCGTTGACTAAATCAACCAATTTAGCGCTACCCGATTTTTCAGCAATAATAGGTAGGGTGTATGGATCCCACTCAAACAACTTATCACCACGCGATACCTTCGCACCCTCTTTTATGAAGATTTTTGAACCATAGCCAAGTTTGTGACTTGCTCTTTCATTTCCCTGCTCGTCAACAATTCGAAGTTTCATATTTCTACCAACAACCAATGTTTCTCCGGAGGAATTCTCAAGTGTCATGGGATTTTCGTAAGATATGACACCATCCTGGCTAGCTTCCAGAAATGATTGCTGCCCACCCTGAGCTACGCCACCAATGTGGAAGGTTCTCATCGTAAGCTGAGTACCCGGCTCACCAATAGACTGTGCTGCTATAATTCCTACCGCCTCACCAACATTTACTTTCGTACCTCGGGCAAGATCGCGACCGTAACAATTTGCACAGACACCTTCCTCGGCCTCACAGGTTAGTGGGCTTCTTATTCGTGCTGATTGTAATCCACACTCATCAATACGATCTGCCATAAGCTCATCTACCATATCACCCTTAGCGGTTATGACTTCTCCATTCTCTGGATTACAAATATCCTCCGCAGCGATACGGCCCAGGATACGCTCTGATAACGAAGTAACAACTTCGCCATCATTCACTGCTGGCTCTGCAGTAATAGAATTCTCTGTACCGCAATCCTGCATTCGTACTATGCAATCCTGCGCCACATCCACCAGACGACGCGTTAGGTACCCAGAGTTAGCAGTCTTTAGCGCTGTGTCAGATAAACCTTTCCTAGCACCGTGAGTAGAATTAAAATATTCCAAAACAGTTAGACCCTCTTTAAAGTTCGAAATGATAGGGGTCTCGATAATATCTCCATTTGGCTTAGCCATTAAACCGCGCATCCCACCTAACTGCTTCATTTGAGTAACTGAACCCCGAGCACCAGAATGCGCCATCATGTAAACTGAGTTTGGTTCTGCTTCCGCACCACCCTCATCACGGGTGCCAGACGAAATTGTTCCCATCATTGCATCGGTAACTTTATCATTACATTTTGACCATGCATCCACTACTTTATTATACTTCTCACCTTGAGTTATAAGGCCATCCATGTACTGCTGCTCAAAATCCTTTACGTGGCTTCTAGTCTCTTCAACTAACCCCCACTTATCTTCTGGGATAACCATATCATCTTTTCCAAATGATATCCCCGCTTTAAAGGCCTCTTTAAACCCCATTCCCATAATCTGGTCACAGAAAATTACAGATTCTTTTTGACCACAATATCTATACACAGTATCGATTACGCTTTGGACGTCTTTCTTACGCAAAAGTTTGTTAACCAAATCAAAAGGTGCCTTTGCATTTTTTGGGAGCAGTGATCCAATTCTCACCCGGCCCGGAGTAGTATCGAACCGTTTGAAAATTTCATTTCCCTCTTCATCAATCTGATCAATTCTAGCTTGTATCTTTGCATGAAGGTGTACTGTTCCAGTATCTAGGGCATACTGAACTTCTTCTGTTGAGCTGAAAGACATTCCTTCGCCTTTCATACCGTCTCGCTCTATCGTTGTATAATATAATCCGAGGATCATATCCTGAGACGGAACTATAATTGGAGCTCCATTAGCAGGCGATAAAACATTGTTTGTCGACATCATCAACACCCTGGCCTCTAATTGTGCTTCAAGGCTTAGAGGCACGTGGACGGCCATTTGATCTCCGTCAAAATCAGCATTAAAGGCAGCACATACCAGAGGATGGAGCTGAATGGCTTTTCCTTCAATTAAAACTGGTTCAAAAGCTTGAATGCCTAAACGGTGAAGCGTAGGAGCTCTATTCAGCATAACTGGATGCTCACGTATAACTTCATCCAAGATATCCCAAACTTCTGGCCGCTCTTTTTCTACTAACTTTTTAGCCTGCTTTACTGTCGATGAAAGCCCCTTAGCCTCAAGCCTAGAATAAATGAATGGCTTAAAGAGTTCCAATGCCATTTTTTTGGGAAGCCCACACTGATGTAGCTTTAGGTCCGGTCCTGTGACTATTACTGATCTGCCAGAAAAATCAACACGTTTACCTAAAAGGTTTTGTCTAAAACGGCCCTGCTTACCTTTAAGCATATCCGATAAAGATTTAAGTGGGCGCTTGTTAGTTCCAGTTATTACACGTCCTCTCCGACCATTGTCAAAAAGAGCATCCACAGATTCCTGAAGCATCCGTTTTTCATTTCTGACTATGATATCTGGTGCCCTAAGTTCTATCAAACGCTTTAAGCGATTGTTTCTGTTTATAACTCTGCGATAGAGATCGTTAAGATCCGATGTGGCAAAGCGACCACCATCTAACGGTACTAACGGCCTCAACTCCGGCGGGATAACTGGTACCACCGTCAAAATCATCCACTCAGGACGATTTCCAGACTCAAGGAAACTTTCAACAACTTTTAGACGCTTTATAATTTTCTTTGGCTTTAATTCTCCCGTAGCTTCCTTAAGCTCTTCTCTTAAGCGCTCAGCCTCAGCTTCTAGGTCAATTACAGCAAGCATTTCGCGAATAGCCTCAGCACCAATGTTTGCGGTGAACGCGTCGATGCCATAGGTATCCTGGGCATCCATAAACTCTTCCTCTGAGAGCATTTGTCCATATGAGAGATCCGTAAGGCCAGGTTCTATTACTACATAATTTTCGAAGTAGAGGACGCGCTCAAGATCTCGCAGGGTCATATCAAGCATTAGTCCTATCCGTGATGGAAGCGATTTCAAGAACCAAATATGAGCAACAGGCGACGCAAGCTCTATGTGTCCCATCCTTTCACGCCGTACTTTTTGTAAAGTAACTTCAACACCACATTTTTCGCAGACAACACCCCGGTATTTCATACGCTTATACTTACCACACAGGCATTCATAATCTTTGGTTGGGCCAAATATTCGAGCACAGAACAAACCATCTCGCTCTGGTTTGAAAGTCCTGTAGTTAATCGTCTCAGGCTTTTTAATTTCCCCATAAGACCATGAAAGAATTCTTTCAGGTGATGCTAGAGAAACTTTTATTTCATCAAAAACCTTCGGAGACGCCAGAGGGTTAAAAGGATTATTTGTAATTTCTTGGTTCATTTTTTATACCTCGATATGAGCAATAGGGTTATCTAAAATAAAGCTAAGTTGCTTTAATCGTCCTCCTTTGCATCAAGAAGTTCCATGTTGAGCCCGAGTCCACGAACCTCTTTAACTAAAACGTTAAATGACTCGGGAACGCCAGCCTCAAAATTATCTTCACCTTTGACGATGGACTCATAAACTTTGGTACGACCAGCCACATCGTCAGATTTTACTGTAAGCATTTCTTGCAAAGTATAAGCAGCACCATAGGCCTCTAAAGCCCACACTTCCATTTCCCCAAAACGCTGACCACCAAATTGAGCTTTGCCACCTAGCGGCTGTTGCGTCACAAGCGAATACGGTCCTGTGGATCGAGCATGGATTTTGTCATCAACAAGATGGTGAAGCTTAAGAAGGTACTTAATTCCAACAGTCACGGGTCTGCTAAACTGTTCACCTGTGCGACCATCATATAGGATAGATTGACCGGACTGATCAAATCCAGCTCGTTGCAGAGCATCATCAACGTCGCCCTCTTTGGCGCCATCAAAAACCGGTGTAGCAATAGGAACACCCCAAGATACATTTCCAGCCGCCTCAAGCAATGATTCATCGTCAATATCACTTAAACCCTCATCGTAAACGTCTTGTCCATACGCAAGGCGCATGGCCTCTTTGACCGGTGTTAAATCACCAGTTCTGAGGTAATCTTGGAGTGCATCATCTATTTGCAAGCCTAGCCCTCTTGCAGCCCAACCCATGTGCGTCTCCAAAATTTGACCCACGTTCATTCGAGAAGGAACGCCAAGTGGATTTAAGCAAAAATCGACTGGAGTTCCGTCCTCAAGAAACGGCATATCCTCCATTGGAACAACTTTAGAAATTACGCCTTTGTTTCCATGACGCCCCGCCATTTTATCACCAGGTTGAAGCTTACGCTTTACCGCAATAAAAACCTTAACCATTTTCATAACGCCTGGAGGCAAATCATCCCCACGACGCACTTTCTCCACTTTGTCGTCAAAGCGAGCATCCAGTGCGCGTTTCTGAGCATCATATTGTTCATTCAATGCTTCAACGATTTGAGCGTCTTTTTCCTCTGATAGGGCAAGCTGCCACCATTGACCTTTCGTTAATGCAGTAAGCAGTTCATCATCGATTTTAGCATTTGGTTTCACGCCTTTCGGCCCTTTGACAACATTCTTACCAACTAATGTATTTTTTAGCCTTGCATAGATATTACGATCTAATATCGCTAGTTCGTCATCCCGGTCTCTAGCTAAACGCTCTACTTCTTCTCTCTCAATCTGAAGTGCTCTCTCATCTTTTTCGACCCCGTGCCTATTAAACACGCGCACCTCTACAACGGTACCATAATCACCAGGCTTTACCCGAAGGGACGTATCTCTTACATCAGAAGCTTTTTCCCCAAAGATCGCTCTGAGCAATTTTTCTTCCGGTGTCATTGGGCTCTCACCTTTTGGCGTTATTTTACCAACCAAAATATCGCCAGGCTCAACATCTGCGCCGATATATACGATCCCCGCCTCATCAAGGTTTCTAAGAGCTTCTTCGCCGACATTAGGAATGTCCCGGGTTATTTCCTCCGGACCCAATTTTGTATCACGCGCGGCGACTTCAAACTCCTCTATATGTACGGAAGTAAATACATCATCTCTCGCTACGCGCTCAGAGATAAGAATTGAGTCTTCATAGTTGTATCCATTCCATGGCATGAATGCTACGACTACGTTCTTACCGAGGGCTAATTCGCCTAAATCAGTCGAGGGTCCATCTGCAATTACTTCTCCTTTACCGACTGATTGCCCAACCTTAACTAATGGGCGCTGATTAATACAGGTATTCTGGTTTGACCTCTGAAACTTTCTGAGACGATATATGTCAACTCCAGCGTCACCTAACTCAAGATCATCAGTAGCCCTTATAACTATACGTTGTGCATCAACTTGGTCAACAACTCCGGCCCGCTTTGCCATAATAGCAGCACCAGAATCTCTTGCAACCACGCCTTCCATCCCTGTACCAACTAACGGAGCTTCCGCGCTTAGCAAAGGTACGGCCTGACGCTGCATGTTCGAACCCATTAAGGCCCTATTTGCATCATCATTTTCCAAAAATGGTATCAGGGACGCCGCCACAGAAACTAACTGCTTGGGGCTCACATCTATCAAGTCGACGCTTTCATTCGGTGCCAACGTATAATCACCATTCTGTCTCGTAGACACCAAATCACTGATAAATTTTCCAGATTGGTCCAGCTTAGCGTTGGCCTGAGCAACGGTGTGTCTCATCTCTTCCGTGGCGGATAAATAATGTACCTCATCAGTTACCTGCCCATCCTTCACTATTCGATATGGGGTCTCAATAAACCCATACTTGTTGACACGAGCAAAAGTGGCCAAAGAGTTAATTAAACCAATATTTGGCCCTTCCGGTGTTTCAATCGGACACATCCGACCATAATGAGTTGCATGAACATCACGCACTTCAAAACCTGCACGTTCTCTGGTTAGTCCGCCAGGCCCTAATGCCGAAAGTCTCCGCTTGTGAGTGACTTCTGATAAAGGATTAGTTTGATCCATAAACTGAGACAGCTGACTTGATCAAAAAAATTCTCTAACGGCAGCGGCAGCAGGCTTCGCATTAATCAAATCCTGAGGCATCACATTGTCTATCTCAACACTGGACATGCGCTCTCTGATTGCTCTTTCCATTCGAAGCAGGCCCACGCGATACTGATTTTCCATTAACTCACCCACAGAACGGCCCCGCCGATTTCCTAAGTGGTCAATGTCATCTACCTCTCCCTGACCATCACGAAGCTCTACCAGAGCTTTTATGCAAGCAACAATATCTTCACTGCGAAGGGTACGTTGAGTATCCTCAGCATCAAGCGCTAAACGCATATTCATTTTAACTCGCCCAACAGCAGAGAGATCATAACGTTCACTATCGAAAAATAGTGTATCAAACAGTGCAGATGCAGCCTCAACCGTTGGCGGCTCACCCGGGCGCATTACCCTGTATATATCCAGTAATGCGGTGTCTCGGTTCAAATTTTTGTCCTGAGCCATGGTGTTCCGTATGTAAGCCCCAACATTTACATTATCGATATCTAAAACAGGTATCTCATCTACACCGGCATCAGCTAGATCTTTTAGCGTACCACCAATCAACACACCTTCTTTATCATATTCAGCAGTTAACTCATCGCCTGCCTCAACGTAAATCGCCCCATCATCTTCATTAATTATGTCTTTAGCAACATAACGACCAATGATCTGGTCATACGGGAGCAATAGCTCAGTAACTTTACCCTCATCTTTAAGCTTTTTCACAGCTCTCGGTGTTACTTTTTTTCCTGCTTCAGCAATTACATCTCCTGTGGCTGCATCCACTAGATCAAACGCAGGACGAGTTCCTCTCACTCGATCAGGAAAAAATTTAGTTACCCATCCTTTTCTCTTCTTTAATTTATAAGGAACTGTTTCATAATAAGCATCCATTATTCCCTCTTGATCCATGCCAAGCGCATACAACAAGGTTGTTACCGGAAGCTTTCTACGACGATCAATTCTAGCGTAAACAATATCTTTGGCATCAAATTCGAAGTCTAACCAGGAACCTCTGTATGGTATAATTCTACAGGCAAAAAGTAGTTTTCCAGAGCTATGCGTTTTCCCTTTATCATGATCAAAAAATACCCCGGGAGATCTGTGCATCTGTGAAACAATTACGCGCTCAGTACCATTAACAACAAATGTACCATTCGGGGTCATAAGAGGCATATCACCCATGAATACGTCTTGCTCTTTAATATCCTTTACCGACTTAGCACCAGTGTCTTCATCAACATCAAAAACGATTAATCTGAGCTTTACCTTCAGTGGGCCACTGTAAGTCATATCCCGTTGTTGGCACTCTTCCACATCATATTTGGGACTTTCCAAGTCATAACTCACAAACTCCAGTATCGAAGTTTCGTTAAAATCCTTAATTGGAAAAACAGATTGGAAGACCCCTTTTATTCCTTCGCCATCGAGCGGTTCAGACTGATCGCCAGATTTTAAAAATAGGTCATATGAAGATTTCTGAACCTCAATTAGGTTCGGCATATCCAAAACTTCTCTAATTTTTCCGTAATACTTTCTAAGACGTTTTTGGCCGATGTAGGTTTGTGCCATGATATTACACACCTTTTTTTTATCTCACCGGTAATACAATCTGTCGGGTTCCAGATGCATTCCCACACGAGAGAGGAACTACGAAAACCTATTCTTGACTTTCTTCCCGTTAGAAAGTCTCCCGGTTCTTCAATTCTTCCTTATGAAACATCTTGTCAAATGATGCTTTATAAGACAGACGAAGCTGGGCCCGAAAATGACAGACCCAGCCTAAAAATAGTTCAAATGTGAATTTATGCCAGCTCTACTTCAGCACCAGCAGCTTCCAGCTTCGACTTTATTTCTTCAGCCTCGGCCTTCTCCACACCTTCTTTTAACTTTCCTCCAGCCTCAACAAGATCCTTGGCCTCCTTCAGGCCTAGACCAGTGATGCCGCGAACTTCTTTGATTACAGCAATTTTGTTACCGCCCGCGCTCTTCAGAACTACATCAAACTCAGACTTTTCTTCCGCTGCTGCACCACCAGCATCTCCGGCAGGACCTGCCATCATTACTGCGCCCCCAGCGGCGGGTTCGATACCATACTCGTCTTTGAGGATTGTTTTTAGTTCCTGTGCTTCAAGCAGTGTTAGACCAACGATCTCCTCTGCCAGTTTTTTCAGATCAGCCATTTTCGACTCTTTCCATTTTAAGTTGTGTTCCAACGTGCTTCGTTACAAATAACACGCCCTTCAGTTGCCTCATGCGGCTCTCTCTTCAATTGTAGCAATAATACTTGCAATGTCGCTCGATGGAGCACCAATAACACCCGCAATATTTGCTGCAGGTGCACCTATGCATCCAACAATGGAAGAAATAAGTTCATCACGAGAAGGCATTTTTGATACAGCCTCAACGCCGGCACGATCCAGAGCGTTTTCGCCCATTGATCCACCGAGAATTTGAAACTTACCATTATCTTTAGCATACTCTTCCGCAACTTTTGCTGCGGCAACAGGATCTTCAGAATAGGTAAGAACCGTCATTCCAGATAAATACTCACCCATGCTTTCACATGATTTTCCATTCAGAGCTATTTTGGCAAGTCTATTCTTGGCCACGCGCACAGAAGCTTCCACCTCACTAGCACGCGCCCTAAGATCTTGCATCTCGGCAACCGTTAGGCCTGTGTATTGTGCAACAACCACAACGCCAGAGCTCTCAAAAATTTGGCCAAGTTCTTCGACCACCTTTTCTTTTTGCGCTCTATCCACAGTTTCACTCCAAATTTGGGGATATTCCCCGGCTCAGTTTTGCCGAAATTAATGTTCGGCGTTCGAGTCCTAGAAATAGGGTTCTGAGCACTCAAGACCACAAAAAGAGTTTGTGACCTTTATATCTCGCTCCCATCTCAGGAAGGAATTAACAGCTTACGCCAACCCTCCATCTCGGACAGTTTAGAATCATTTAAAGATTCCCGCCGGCTATTTATGAGATTTTTACCAATTAAACAAGAGGCAAGTTCAAAAATATTAACGGATACCAGTTAACTCAGAGCAGATATGAATTTGCCTGCTCTAAGCACATTTTTTTAACACACTAACCCACTGATTTATCTATATTTACGGTTACGCCTGGCCCCATGGTTGAGCTCAAAGTAATTCCCTTCATGTAGGATCCTTTTGTACCAGTCGGCTTTGCTTTTGCAACTGCATCAATAAAGGCATTTACATTTTCTACCAGCTGCTTCTCGTCGAAAGAGGCTTTACCGATACCCGCGTGAACAACACCACCTTTTTCAGCTCTGAATTGAACTTCACCACCCTTTGCAGCTTTTACAGCCTCAGTCACATCAATAGTCACTGTTCCCACTTTTGGGTTCGGCATTAAATTTCTTGGACCCAAAACTTTACCCAAACGCCCGACAATTGGCATCATATCAGGTGTAGCTATGCAACGGTCAAAATCGATCGTGCCGGCTTGGACAGTTTCCATTAAATCCTCTGCCCCAACAATATCAGCTCCCGCATCTTTTGCCTCCTGCGCCTTTGCGTCGCGTGCAAAAACTGCCACACGCATACTCTTACCGGTACCATTTGGTAAACCAACCACACCGCGAACCATTTGATCTGCATGGCGCGTATCGACACCAAGGTTCATTGCTATCTCTATTGTTTCATCAAACTTAGCAGTTGCATTGGACTTTACTAATTTCACAGCCTCTTCAATCGACACGTTACTTTTACCATTGAAGGCTTCCATTGCTTTTTTAGCTCTTTTACCCACTTTTCCCATTTACTTCACCTCAATACCCATTGACCTTGCTGAACCCAAAATGATTTGCATTGCAGCATCGGTATCGTTTGCATTTAGATCTTTCATTTTCGCCTCAGCTATTTCTTTAACTTGGGCAACCGTTACAGATCCTACAGTTTCCCGACCAGGAGTATTGGCTCCAGATTTCAACTTTGCAGCTTTTTTGAGATAATAGGATGCTGGCGGAGTTTTGATTTCCATTGTAAACGACTTATCCTGGAAATACTCTATTATCGTTGGACAAGGCGCGCCTTGCTCCATATCCCCAGTCTTAGCGTTGAATGCTTTGCAAAATTCCATAATATTAATACCACGCTGTCCAAGCGCTGGACCAACTGGCGGTGAAGGGTTAGCCTGACCTGCAGGTATTTGCAATTTAAGTGTGCCCACTAGTTTTTTAGCCATCAAAAGGCTCCTTTTTCCAACATTTCTCTAACGCGATAGAGAAATTTAAGTTGTGTGGTACGGACTGCGCATCGCGACACGATACCCTCCCACATTTAATACTCAAGTTTGCTTAGAAACTTGAGTAAATTCTAACTCAACAGGTGTCTCTCGTCCGAAAATTGATACCGTGACCTTTAACCGCTGATTATCATTATCTACTGCTTCAACCATTCCATCAAAATCTTCGAACGGCCCATCGTTTACCTTTACTTTTTCGCCTACTTCGTAAGTCAGAAGCGTTCTGGGAGATTCTTCACCCTCTTGAACCCTGTTCAAAATGGCATTGACTTCATTATCTCTCATCGGCATTGGGCGACCTTGAGGCCCCAAAAAACCCGTAACTCTATTGATGGAATTTATCATATGATACCCACGATCTGACATTTCCATCCTTACAAGAACATAACCTGGCATGAACCGTCTCTCTGACGTCACTTTCTTTCCTCGTCGCACCTCAATTACATCTTCCGTTGGCACTAAGATTTCTTCAATCTCATCCTGAAGCCCAGACTCTTCCACTGATGTACGTATTTGTTCGGCAACTTTTTTTTCAAAATTTGAAAGGACACTTACCGAATACCATCGCTTTGCCATTTTATTTAAGTCCTTACTTCATTTCAAATCTCAAACAGAAATATTTTAATGTAATCTCTGCATTTAGGATAAAAAATCGGCGCACAACTCGAATCGCTGCACGCCAGTCAATATCGGAGGACGTCCTAAAGGTATTTGATGTCCTTTTCAAGTCGCAATTTATTTCCGAAAAGTTAGCTCAGCTGACCAAAGACAGAATATTCTGTAAACCGAATCGTATAATCCAATCAACTAGCGCAAAAAATACAGCAGCCAAAGCAGATAGTGCAAACACCATCACCGTCGTGAGCAGTACCTCTCGTCGCGTAGGCCAGGTTATCTTTGATACCTCTGATCGCACCTGCTGTATAAATCTAAAAGGATTTGTCGTTGCCATCTTACAATTCTTTCTATCTTCGTGAGGTTCTAACGTCACTGGTGCCAAAGTTCAAGGGTGCTTGGCAGGGGCAGCAGGGTTCGAACCCGCGACCTACGGTTTTGGAGACCGTCGCTCTACCAGCTGAGCTATACCCCTACTCGGATCCTAACTAATCTTCATGCATATGAATTTCAACCAGAAATTTATATTTACACAGAAACAAAATAGTAGGAAAAATAATCACGAGAATGATCAGCTTTAATATTACACTTTAGTTTGAGCGGAAAAATTGTTCTAAGCCGGGCTCGAATGAAAAGCTTTTTAAAATATTTAGGAATTATAATGAGTATCAGTAGAATTGGAATAATAGGCGCAGGCCAAATGGGAACAGGCATAGCCCATGTAATGGCTCTAGCAAACTACGACGTAATCCTCAACGATGTTTTGCCTGAGAATTTGATAACAGCAAAAACTACAATATCTCAAAATCTTGATAGGCAGGTTTCAGCAAATAAAATTTCTGTCGATGAAGCTTCTAAAGCTATGAGTTTAGTTAAGACCTCCGTAGATCTGGAAGCAGTTGCAAACACAGACCTGATAATAGAAGCAGTAAATGAAGAAGAGGAACTCAAACGAAAAGTCTTCTTATCTATTATGCCCTACTTAGGGGAACATACCGTACTGACTTCTAACACATCTTCAATCTCAATAACTCGCTTGGCTAGTTCTACAGACAGACCAGAAAAATTTCTAGGTTTTCATTTTATGAACCCAGTTCCGATAATGCAGCTTGTAGAGCTTATTCCTGGTATAGCAACTACTCAAGATACATTTGAAAAATGCGCGGCAGTAGTCAATCGACTTGGAAAAACAGTTGCGAGATCAGAAGATTTTCCAGCTTTTATCGTAAACCGGATTTTAATTCCTATGATAAATGAAGCAATATACACTTTATATGAAGGTGTGGGATCGGTTGAAGCAATAGATACTTCTCTAAAACTGGGCGCTAACCACCCAATGGGTCCTTTGGAATTAGCAGACTTCATAGGATTAGATACATGCCTGGCAATAATGAATGTCTTACACGACGGCTTGGCAGACACAAAATATCGCCCCTGCCCGTTATTGAATAAATATGTTGAAGCTGGATGGTTGGGAAGAAAATCAAAACGTGGCTTTTATGATTACAGAACGGGTACTCCGTCACCGACCCGATAAGCTATTTTGCTTGCAAACCTAGGGTAATATTTCTCAGCCACTCCATAAATTTTCGTGGACTATTTGACCACTTTTCTATTTCATCTCTTCCTACTAATTCTCCAACAATTGGAGACTGCGGTTTATGCATAGCTTTTACAACTTCTCGAATTAAAAGACCTTGGCGCAATGTTGCTGATATCTGATTTGCAATTTGATAAGACCTAGAATTCGCTCCTGGAAAACAAATGGGAAGGACTGCTGCACTAGATCGTTGAATTAATTTCGCTGTAAAGGGGGTCCACTCTCTCTCAATAACAGGTCCCCAAAACGACTCCGAAGCTGCTACTGATCCTGAAGGAAAAACGACTAAGCAGCCGCCATCTTTCAGATGGGTCATTGCACGCTTACGCATTTCTAAATTTTTTTCTAATGCCATTTCTTCATGAGGAAAAGGTACTGAAATCATAAATTTATCAATCTGATCAACCCCCGTGAGCAGTGATCTTGTGAGGATTTTATAGTCTGTTCTAACTTTTCCAATAAGTTCAGCCAAAACCATACCATCTATTAAGCCGTGAGGATGATTAGCAGTAACAACTAGTGGACCTGTCTTCGGTATCCGTTCCCATTGATATTGGGGTGTTTCAAGTTTGATATCCAAGACATCCAGTGCTTGTGACCAGAAGGGCTGCCCATATGGTATGCCCAGTCGCTCAAATTTCCGAACACATCTCAAAAGTTTAAGCTGACCTGTAAGCAGTTCTATGGACTGTATAATTTTTTTCTGGACTGGATTTGTAAACGTGTTGGCATACGAAAGGCGTTTCCTATCGTAGCGCTCTGTGTAAATATTTTGATCAGATTTTTCAGAATGAAGATTTGTGGACATCATTAAACTTTCAATCAATCACATTTCTTCACCAAAAAGATTCTCAACTAAATTTGATAGCGCTTTGAGTGTATCCTCTGATTGCTTTCCAGACAAAACCAAGTCAATCTCACTGCCTTTAGATGCTCCCAGCATTAGCAACCCCATGATACTGTCACCACTGGCTTCTAAACTATCTTTTTTAACAACCACTTTAACGTCAAATTTGTCCACTAATTCAACAAACTTGGCTGCAGCACGGGCATGCAAGCCCTTCTCATTTAAAATTCGAACTCGAGCAATTTTGGTATTATTCATTATTGTATTACAGCATTATTTTCGTACGAGTTAATGTATTTGCGTCCGGCCGATAATGCCAACTCAACAGCTGACGAAAGAGTAAGGCGTTTTGATTGTGAAAGTTTAATCAGCAGTGGCAGGTTCATCCCATAGACAATCTTTCGATCACTTATCTGACAAGCCTTTAAAGCCAAGTTAGATGGACTGGATCCGAAAAGGTCAGTGGCAACTACTACACCACAACCAGTATCAACAGATTCTACCGCCTTACAAATTTCAGTTTCTTTGTCAGTTCGATCGCACTCGGCGGCGATCGAAACCGCAACAATATTTGATTGAGGACCAACTACATGCTCGACGGCCGCTTTGTACTCATGAGCTAACTGTCCGTGAGCTACAATAACTATACCTATATCACCAACCATAGGTAATCTTTTTCACTATTTTACCATATACGCAAGTACGAAAATCCATGTCATGACCGGCAAGTGTGTAAATCAATTTAAAACCAATCATACACAGTCGAATTAAATCACGAATTCATATGTTCAGAATAGGGATCTAATAAAAAGCGTATTAAGCACTAACTATAAAATAATTAATTCAACATGAAAGACGAAACAAATGATAAGAATGCAGAAAATTTAACACATATTCATTGCACAATGAAAATTATCATAATTATGTCAATCTAGAGTTGTATCATAGGTCTAAGAAACCCCCATACTTTGACCAAACGATTATTGCCTCAGACAATCCATAAAAATTCTGTCCTTTCACACATGGAATCTCAACACCAACTAATTCCATTTTATGACCGCCCAACCTCGAATCCGACGTTAATCCCATATCGATTATCAGGTCTACACGTGCTTCTGTTATTAATGGAACTTTTATCAAACCCAAACCCCGTACCTCTAACGCGCTTGGCAATGATGAAGGTTTTGTCATCATCAATATTTTATTTTTCACCTGCAATTGAACCCTGTCATCACAAACAAGCTGAGCTCCGTTAGCAACAAGCGATAACGCTAGAGAAGATTTTCCTGAACCTGATTTACCTAGAATTAGTACTCCCTTTTTTTCAAAGCACACGCCACTGGCATGAATGGTTTTTGTTTCAAGAATGTGTTTCAAATTGGGGTCTCCAAAATAATGTGCTTAGTATTAAAAGTAACCTCAAAATTTTAAAAAGTTAATATCGTTTGAGAGAATAAGGTAACATTCTGAAATAGGATAAAATTACTATCCTTAAATTCGAAGGTTTTAAAATTACACATATGATTAATTTGAAAACAAATACTTGATTTTTTAATGCTTACTTATTATCAGCGCTGAAAAATCATACTCAGGTTCAAAAATAAGGAAAAATTTCGATGGCAAAGGAAAAATTTGATCGTAGTAAACCGCACTGCAACATTGGAACAATTGGTCACGTGGACCATGGTAAGACAACATTGACAGCAGCGATTA
>LUQC01000075.1 GCA_001627925.1 Rhodobacteraceae bacterium REDSEA-S34_B6
ATCCTATACCTATAGACCCACCATTCGGAGAAAGAATTGCCGTGTTAACACCAATTACTTCACCATCCATATTAAAAAGTGGTCCTCCTGAGTTTCCTCTATTTATTGCAGCATCAGTTTGTATAAAATCGTCATAGGATCCACTCAAAGCCCTTCCTCTAGCAGAAATAATACCTGCAGAAACTGAGAACCCTTGACCTAAAGGATTACCTATAGCTAAAACCCAGTCACCTACTTTGGCCTTGTTGCTATCTCCAAACTTGACAAACTTTAGCTTATCTTTTGCCTTAACTTTCAATAGAGCTATATCGGTTTTAGGGTCAGTTCCAACTACGGTTGCCTCCATTAATCTCCCGTCAAAAAATTCAATCTCTATCTGATCCGCGTTTTCAATAACGTGATTATTTGTAACAACATATCCGTCAGCTGAAATAATAAAACCTGAGCCCAGTGCTGTGCCCCTTCGCTGTCTTCTAGGTGCACCATTTTGTTCTCTATCCATAAAGTCTCTGAATAAATCTTCGAATGGCGAACCAGGTGGTAGTTGTGGGTTGAGCTCCTGCCTGTTAGGCACGGTGGAGCTGGTGGTAATGTTAACCACTGAAGGACTTAATTTCTCCACGAGATCACTAAAACTACCCGGCATACCCTTTCCGTGGGATATACCACTGACAAAGATAAAAAATAAGAAAGTACAAACTGGTAAAAAAGCATAAGAACAAAATTTCTCTGCAGTATTTTTTCTCAAGACGTTCATGTAAGTTCCATCCTAAATATCTGTTACACCTATGATTATTATCCCAATAGCCATCATTACTAAACCAATTCGAGAAAGCTGTTTATTAGGAATGATCGAAATTTGACTCAAAGTTTTTTTTAGCCTTTTTGGTATAATCGCTAAAAAGAACCCCTCAAATGCTATCACGGATCCCAAAGCGAATAGCACCTTTTCTATCACTCTTTTTCACTTTCCTTTATATAATCGAAGAATTCGGAGTTGGGGCTTATGACCATTGTGGTGTTTGATCCTGTCATTGATTGCTCGTAAGCTATCAGTGACCTGGTAAAAGCATAAAACTCTGGGTCTCTGCCAAACGCATCTGCAAAAATTTTGGTCGTTAAGGCATCAGCAGTACCCCTTATTATTTCAGCTTCTTTCTTTGCTTCAGATACAGTCTCAACAGCTTTTCTGTCAGCTTCTGCTCTGACTATTTGAGCGGCTTCTTGACCTCTAGCTCTCTCGTCTGCTGCCATTCTTTCTCTCTCTGCCTGCATTCTTCTAAAAGTAGCTGCTAAGTTTTGTGTGGGCAGGTCAGCTCGTTTAATCCTAACGTCAACTATCTCTACGCCTAAACCTTTCGATTCTATCTTTGCGCTTTCTGTTATTCTTGTCATTAGCTCTATCCTGTCTGTTGATAAAACTGCATTAGAAGTCACAGATCCAAGTACTTCTCTTAATGCAGCATTCAAAATCCTTTCAAGGCGACTTTCAGCCGTTACAATACCTCCTGTTCCTACCGCTTGCCTGAACTGAACGACATTGATAATTCTATATCTTGCGAAAGCATCTACCACCAATCTTCTATCATCAAGCGGAGTTACTTCGAGCGGCATGGTGTCGAGCGACAGTATCCTGTCATCGTACCTCACAACTTGCTGTATAAATGGTAGTTTAAATGCTAAGCCAGGTTCTTCTTTCACATCAGCAACTTGTCCAAATTGTAATACAAGCGCTTTTTGTCTTTCGTCAACTACAAAGAGTGAGGAGTATGCAACGAACGCTATGAGCGCCACTACTATTGATATAATCCGTAAAACCATTAATTGTTTCCTCCTGCTCTGAGTTGATTGAGTGGAAGATACGGAACAACCCCTTGTTCCCCTCCAACATTTTGATCTAGTATAACCTTGTCAACATCACGCATGATTGACTCCATTCTCTCCAAATATAACCTTTTTCTCGTTACATCTTTAGCTTTGACATACTCCTCGTAAACGGAAACAAATCTAGCAGCCTCACCTTCACTTTCATTGACTACCCTAGCCTTATATCCTTCTGCCTCCTGTATTAATTGAGCTGCTTCCCCACGAGCTTTCGCTAATGCCTGATTAGCGTAAGCGTCAGCTTGTTTCTCCAGCGTATCCTTCTCTTGCTCTGCAGCTTGTACGTCTCTGAAAGCGTCAATAACTTCGCCGGGTGGATCAGCTTTATCAAAGTTCAAACGTACAATATTTACTCCGCTATCGTAACTGTCTAAAGTGGTCTGTATCAAAGTTCTAACCTCTGCACTGATTACAGCCCTATCTCTATTTAAAATGGGAGCGAGTTCCGATTTGGCAATCACCTCTCGCATTGCCGATTCAGAAACGGCTTGAATAGTTTCGCGTGGTTGGGCCAAGTTGAATAGAAATTTTGCTGGATCAGCAATATTCCATACTACTGAAAAATCAATATCTACTATGTTTTCATCTCCAGTCAGCATCAAACCTTCATCTTGGTTAGATGACCTGTTGCCAACTCCGATATCCTCGGTATTTTCTCTCGTTACGGTCAATACCTCATGTGTTATGAAGGGCCATGGGGCAAAGTTAAGTCCCGATTCACCCGTTCTGTAGTATTCACCCAGTAAAAGTTCAATGGACTTTTCCTCTGGCTTCACAGTGTAGAAAGAAGCATATGCCCAAAACAAAACAAGCGCCAGGCCGATTAACCCGTAGGAGCCTTTTCCAATTCCAGGGGATTTTTGGCCTCTACCGCCCCTACCGCCTGATCCACCACCCCCGAGTAGAACTTTAAGCCTTTCTTGACCTTTCCTTACCATATCGTCTATTTCAGGAATAGATGTAGGTTTGTCATCTCGAGGTCCCTTACCACCACTGCCGTTACTATTCCCCCAAGGGCTTTTATTTCCAGAATTATTTCCTCCACCCCAAGGGTTGTCATTATCATCATTGGGCATTTCTATTCCTTTACTACGTAAAAATCACTTGTTTCGTATAAATGCTCATTAATTTAAGAATTTCAAGTGTATGTAATTAATTTAACGTAACTAGTTCTTCTGCAGCAGTCGGGTGTACCGCACAAGTTGCGTCAAAATCTTTTTTTGTTGCTCCCATTTTAACGGCTACAGCAGCAACTTGTATAAGTTCCGCGGCACCCTCTCCAACAATATGGATCCCAAGAATTTTATCGGTTTTCTTTTCAACTAGCATTTTCATGAGCGTTTTTTGTGGATTTCCTGATAATTGATTTTTCATCGGTTTGAATTCGGTCTTAAAAACTGCATAAGCTTTTCCTACATTTACTACCTCTGACAAAAACGGCTTTTGGAACCAAGTGATGGTCGGGCACTGTAGGTTTGTTTTTAAAAACCGTATCTACAAAAGCAATACCGTCGCGTATGGCTACTGGCGTTAAATTTAGTCTGTCAGTAACATCACCTATAGCATAGACATTTGATACATTAGTCTTTTGATACTCATCAACCACCACCACACCTTCATTCAGATTAACCCCTAGCTTTTCGAGTCCAAGATTTTCAATATTTGGCTTTCTACCAACAGCACAAACAACTTCGGTAACAACCAATTGGCTTTTGTCACTCAAATCCACTGAAAGTCCTTTTGAACATTTGGTAACGCTATCGATCACAGTATTAACTATCACCTTTATACCTTTTTCCTCTAATCCTTGTTTCACTAAGCGTTGAATGTCGTAATCAAACCCTCTTAATAGATTTTCGCCTCTGTAAACTAGTGTAACATCGACACCCAATCCATTAAAAATTGTAGCAAATTCACAGGCTATATAACCAGCACCATAAATTACGACTTTTTCTGGCAAGCTTGACATCATGAAAATATCATCAGACGACTTTGTAAACTGAACACCTGGAAACTCTGGTTTCTTAGGCTTACCACCAGTCGCTAAAAGAATATGTTTTGCCTTTATAACTTTCTGATTATCTAGCTCAACCTCGTTCATTCCTCTCAATTTTGCAAAGTTTTCATAAATTTCAACGCCAGAGTTTTTCAAATTCTTTTTATATGCTGCCTCTAGCCTATCTAAAATATTGGCTGAATTCTGCAGCGTGGACCATAAGCTTTTTCGGAACACATCCTCTTATTACGCAAGTACCACCTACGCGAGAGGACTCAGCAATACCAACACTAAAGCCCTGAGCGGCAGCTAACCTTGCTGAACGAACTCCACCTGATCCTGCTCCTATAACGAATAAGTCATACATTCTAGCCTCCTAAATTACCTTACAGCTTCCATCATCATTACCAATAATAATTTTAGAAGCCATATCTATAAATAAACCAACTTCAACAACTCCAACAATTTGAAGTAACCCAATAGATAACGTCTTTGGGTCCAGAATTTCATTTAGATGCAAATCAAGAATGTAATTTTGCTGATCAGTTACATATTTATTTGACGCAGATCTTCTGAAGGTAACTTTGGGCGTTTGATACCCTTGAGAAATTAAAAATCTTTCTACAGAAGCTTTAATCCTTTCAGAACCAAATTGAACCACTTCAACTGGGAGGGGAAACTTTCCTAAGTTGGAAACAATTTTTGAGGAGTCAACTATTATGATAAACTGCTTAGAGCAACTCGCTACAATTTTTTCCATCAAAAGCGCACCACCACCCCCTTTAATTAAATTATTTTCAGGATCAACTTCATCCGCTCCATCAATAACTACGTTAAGTTCGTCAACTTTATCCAGATCTATAATGTTAATTCCAAGACTAGAAGCGAGATCAGTTGTTTCTGTTGAAGTAGATACTGCAGTTATTGATTGACCATTTAGTATGAAAGTTTCATGGATTTTATTAATAAGGTGATTTACCGTTGATCCAGTGCCGAGCCCAATAATTTTCTTTGGATCTATAAATTCCATAGATTTTGTGGCTGCAATTTTCTTTCCAGAATTTATTTTTTTCTCCACCTTTGTTGGTTAATTGTACATCGAATTATAAAAAATATCCAGATGCCGGCTCGAAAATATACCAAGCATTCCTGACCCTTGATAAGAAATTCTTATGTTTTCACTCGTTGATATATTGGAGGTTCCGATTTTACCCATAGGAGAGAATTTAAGGTTCTCAACAGGATACTTCAAACCAACTGCTTCTACTGTTTTTATTTCATTCAGAGGAAATAAAGAAACACGTGAATTAACAGGCAGTTTAATAGAAAGATCATTTGGCAGGTGAAAAATAACATCTCTTTTACCAACCACAAAAATCAAGCGTCTATTCTTCACAAGCGATGAACAAACAGCTAAAAAGTGATCTTGTCTTTCATCCATGAAGCCTAACGCAATAATTTTTTTTGACTTAATAAGTGATGTGCACTTATCAAAATCCGTTGAGTCTTGATCTTCAATCTTAATTAATTCACTTCCTTTTCTAACCCACTTTTCCGGAGACCTTATAGAATCTAAATCCCCTATTATATATTTGGGAACTGTATGCGTTGGAAGAAAATTTGCTCCTCCATCAGCTGCTATCAGATCATTGGTAAGAGCTAGGCTTTTTGAAAGAAGAGTTTTGGAAAAGCCTGCACCACCTACGAGCGTTACAGCATCTCCTAATTCAAGTCTTTTTTCAAATTTTTTGGACATTGCAAACGTATCGCGCTTTCACATTTCTTAAATTATTTTTTTTTGTTTGGTTGTCCTATTCCTTTAAAAAGAGCTTTGAAAGGCCAAGCCCAAAACACACCTACTATAATATATATCAAAAGTTCTATAAATAAGTTTGGTCTTTCAAAAAAAGTAAGCAAGTTCAAAACCAACACTATGTACAAAGGTAACCAAAGCAATAAAACTAAAAGGGCGAATAATCTTTTTAATCTATATGAAGACATCTCTATACTGGATTATAATTAAAATGGGTCATTTATCAAAATAGTTTGGTTTCTTTCTGGCCCAGTTGAGATTATCGAAACCTCGGTCTCAGAAAGTTCCTCTATCCTTTGAATATACGCCCTTGCCTTTTTAGGCATCTGATCAATTTTTTCCAATCCAACCGTACTGGTGTTCCAACCATCGATTTCCTCGTATATTGGAGACAGTTTATTTGATAAAGAAGTGGAAACAGGAAAATCCGTATATTCTTCCTTTTCAATTCTATATCCTACACAAATCTTAATTTTTTCAAGCTTATCTAAAACGTCAATTTTTGTGAGAGCAAGACTAGTAACACCATTAAGCAAACAACTTCTTCTAACCAGCGGTGCATCAAACCAACCACATCTTCTGTCTCTACCTGTCACTGTTCCCTTTTCATTTCCCTCTTCTGATAGATAACGTCCAATACTATCAGTAAGCTCGGTAGGCATTGGACCCTCTCCTACCCGAGTGGTGTATGCTTTTGTTATTCCTAATACAGAGTTGATTTTATTATGAGCAACACCGCTTCCAATTGCTGCTGCTGCCGCGATTGTTGAAGAAGAGGTAACAAATGGATAAGTGCCAAAATCTACATCGAGCATAGAACCTTGCGCGCCTTCAAATAAAATATTTTTATTTTTTTTAATCTGTTCGTTAAGAATTTTCCAAACGGGCTTTATGAACATATTAATTTTTTTACCCACTATCATCAATTCATCAAAAAGTTGTTCTTCATCTATATCAGTGGCGCCCAATCCTGCCCTCAAAATATCATGATGCTCTTTAATAATATTTAATTTTCTCTTCACTTGGTTTGAGTCTTTCAGATCACCGGTCCTTATTGCCCTTCTTCCAACTTTATCTTCATAAGCTGGCCCTATTCCTCTTCCAGTTGTGCCTATTTTTTCTTTTCCCGCTTTCTGTTCCCGCAAAAGATCTAGATCTTTGTGAAAGGGTAGTATAAGAGGCGTATTCTCAGAAATTAAAAACCTGTCGCTACAAATCTTTATTCCCCTCGAGTTTAATTGTTCAATCTCTTCCAGTAATTTCCATGGATCTAATACCACTCCGTTCCCAATTACCGCAATCTTATCTTCTCTTATGACTCCGGATGGCAAAAGTGAAAGCTTGAATACTTGATCACCAACAACTAATGTATGACCAGCGTTGTGACCTCCTTGAAATCTAACTATGGTATCTGCCTTTGAAGAAAGCAAATCTACGATTTTTCCCTTTCCTTCGTCGCCCCACTGTGTGCCTATTACAATTAAATTACTCATTTCTTGATCTAATCAGATTTCAAAACTCAAAGTTTTTGCCTCTTTTACACCTTTTAGCCTCTTTATTTCCTTTAAATCTTTTGGGTCAATTTTTTCATCAATCCCTAATAAAGCTAGCGCTAAGCCAGCCTTTTCCTTTCTTCCTAAAGAAAAAGTTGCAATGTTTACATTCATCTTGCCCAACGTCGTTCCTAGTAGGCCAATAAAACCTGGTGTATCTATATTTGATGTATAAAGCATAAATTTCTGTGGCATTGTATCCATATCAATTCCATTTATTTGAATAAATCTAGGCTGCCCGTCAGAATAAACCGTCCCAGCTGCAGATCTAATGGCCCTCTCGGTCTTCACCAAAATTCTAATATACGATCCAAAGGCTCCCTGCGAGTCTTTTTTTATCTCACTAATTACGATACCTCTTTCACGAGCAAAAATTAAAGATGACACAAGATTGACAGACCCAATACCAACAATTGGGTTAAGGATTGAAGCTACGATTGAACAAGTCAATGGACGCGTATTCAGTTCGCCAACTGAGCCAACATATTCAATGTTTATCTCCTGTAGACCTGATTCAATAACCTGCCCAATAAAGCCACCTAATACATCAGATACTTTGACCCAAGGTTTAAGTAATGGTGCTTCTGCAGCAGATATTGAAGGTGAGTTAATAGAATTTGTTATTGCACCTTCTTTTAAATAATCTGCTATCTGTTCAGCAACTTGCACCGCAACTTTTACTTGAGCTTCTGAAGTAGAGGCTCCAAGATGTGGTGTGCAAACAACATTTTCCAGACCAAACAAAGCGTTATCCACTGCGGGCTCTGAGCCAAATACATCAAAAGCAGCTCCAGCAATTGATTTTTCTTTCAGCGCTTTTGCAAGTGCGTTTTCATCTACAAGACCCCCTCTTGCACAATTAACTAGTATCGCGGTACTTTTCATTTTTTTGATCAAAGAACCATTTATGATATTGGTGGTCTTATCAGTTTTTGGAACATGTAGTGAAATTATATCACTTTCAGCTACAAGCTTTTCGAGCGTCTTTACTCTTTCTATACCGAGACCCTGTACTTTTTCGTCTGTTAAAAAAGGATCATAAGCTTTAACTTTAAGTTTGAGCCCCAAAGCACGATCCGCAACAATCGAACCTATATTCCCAACACCAATTAATCCCAAGGTTTTCCCTGTTAATTCTTGTCCCATAAACTTCGATTTTTCCCACTTTCCTTGTTGCGTCGAATGGTCCGCTGCGGGAATTTGCCGACAAGAGGCGAAAATCATAGCCAGAGTGTGTTCTGCCGTAGTTATTGCATTGCCATGAGGCGTATTCATTACCACAATTCCCTTAGAGGATGCCGCTTTAAGATCAATATTATCCACGCCTATACCCGCTCTACCAATGACCTGCAAATTTTTTCCTCGATCAATAACGTCTCTTGAGACTTTGCTAGCAGATCTAATTATTAGTCCTGAGTAAGGTTCAATGACCTCCTTAAGGCTATCACTTGTTCCGCAGTCTGGCTTGTAATCGAAATCGATATTACTTTTTTGAAGAGTTTCTAATGCTCTCTGTGATATCTTATCGGATACTAATACTCTATGCCTTTTTGCCATTGTTGGTTACCCTTAGTAGCTTGATATTATTT
>LUQC01000076.1 GCA_001627925.1 Rhodobacteraceae bacterium REDSEA-S34_B6
GGTTGGCCAAGCTTTACCAAACCACTAGTTTCGTCTCATATTGCAGAATTACAAGACAGTAGCCACGGAATGTTGCGTACTGAGGTGCGGTCAAAATTTGCAGATAGTCACCTTGGGCATGTTTTTCCAGATGGGCCGCCAGAAAGAGGTGGTTTACGTTATTGTATAAACTCCGCTAGTCTGCGATTTATTCCATTAGAAGAGATGGAAGCAGAAGGCTATGGTGACTTCATTAGCCAAATAGGAGAGCAGTATGGCTAGAGCAATTTTTGCTGGGGGATGTTTCTGGGGAATGGAAGAACTAATTCGAATGCGCCCTGGCGTTCTAAGCACCCGCGTTGGATACACAGGGGGACATGTCAGTAACCCGACGTACAAAATGGTTTGTACAAAAACAACAGGGCATGCAGAAGCGATAGAAATAGAGTACGACAACGAAGTTACTTCATATCGAGATCTGTTAGAGTTCTTTTTCCAGATACATGATCCTACTACTTTAGATCGTCAGGGGAATGATATTGGTGATTCTTATAGGTCAGAAATATTTGCTCTCAGCACTGAGCAAGAAGTGGATGCCCATGAAATAATTTCGGAGATTAACGAAAGTGGGCGTTGGCCAGGAAGAGTGGTTACAAAGGTTTCAAAAGCTACTGATTTTTGGGAAGCAGAACCAGAGCATCAGAACTATCTGCAAAGGTACCCCAGAGGCTACACCTGCCATTTCCCGAGAGATAATTGGAAATTATTGAAATCTTAAGCTCATATTGATTATGCTTTTGTAAATCTTTCGTATCTTAAAAACTCAAATCGTTGACGATAAAAGCATTGCAGACTATTCTTTTCTAGGCTCTAAAGCAGAGTGTTTTTTTGAGAGGTCACGGTAAATGAATATACGAAACCATTTTCCTACTGAGGAATTGCAAAAGCGTGATGCGGCGCATCATTTGCATCCATTTACCGCTCAACATGATTTGGCAAATAAAGGGTCAAAAATTATCACATCTGCGCAGGGGGTTTATGTCTACGATAGTAATGGTGAACAACTTTTGGACGCAATGGCTGGATTATGGTGTGTTAATATCGGTTACGGTCGAGAAGAGCTGGCTCAGGCTGCTGAACGGCAAATGAGAGAACTACCTTATTATAATACCTTTTTTCAGACTACACATATCCCGGCGATTGATCTGTCAGAAAAACTTGCGAAATTAGCGCCGAGAGATTTGAACCATGTGTTTTATGCGGGTTCAGGGTCTGAAGCAAATGACACTAACATCCGTATTGTGAGGCAATACTGGGCATTACTGGGTCATGCAGAGAAAAATATAATAATCAGCAGGAAAAATGCATATCACGGATCCACGTTGGGTGGAGCGTCGCTAGGCGGTATGAATGCGATGCATCAACAGGGCGGTTTGCCAATTCCCAACGTCCAACACATCAATCAACCCGATTGGTGGGCGGAAGGTGGTGAGTTAAGTCCAGAGGAGTTTGGGTTAGCTAGAGCGAGGGAACTCGAAGAGGCAATAGTAGAGTTTGGTGAAAAAAGAGTTGCAGCGTTTATCGCTGAGCCTGTTCAGGGTGCTGGTGGAGTTATTGTAGCTCCAGATACATATTGGCCAGAAATTCAAAGGATTTGTGACAAGTATGAGATAATTTTAATTGCTGATGAGGTTATTTGTGGTTTTGGAAGAACTGGTAATTGGTTCGGCTCGCAAACCATGAAAATTAGGCCTGATATTATGACCATTGCCAAGGGTTTAAGTTCCGGCTATCAGCCAATCGGCGGATCGATTGTTTCAAGAAAAATTGCTGAAGTAATAGGAAAAGATGAGTTTAACCACGGTTACACATATTCAAGTCATCCAGTAGCCGCAGCCGTTGCATTGGCAAATTTAAACATTATTGAGTCTGAAGGAATTGTCGAGCGTGTTCGGAATGAAACAGGGCCATACTTGGCTAAAAAGTGGGCTAGGCTGAATGATCACCCAATGGTTGGTGAGGCAAAAATTGTTGGAATGATGGGCTCGCTAGCTTTGACACCAGATAAAGCAAACCGATCCAAATTTTTATCCCCTTCTGGTACGGTCGGGTATATTTGTCGTGAATGCTGTTTTGCCAACAATCTAATAATGCGTCATGTTGGGGATCGAATGATTATTTCACCACCTTTGATTATTGATAAAGAACAAATTGATATTTTGATTGAGCGCGCTTGGAAATCGTTAGACGAAGGTATGAGTAAAGTGAAAGAAAAAGGATTATGGGAATCTGCTCCGATTTAATTATTTTAGTTCAAAAAATAGCAATATAAACAATCTATTAGATTATTTTTGCATATCCTGTTGATCTGGTATTGAGTCATATGTTTTAATCAGACGATTCTATAGAGAAGCTAAAGCGAAACCAGGAAGTTAATATTGGCCAAAGACTCACAAGCAGAAGCTTTCGTACGGTTCAATCGTGTGCAAAAAAGCTATGATGGCGAAACGCTGGTAGTAAAAGATTTAAACCTTGAAATCCCAAAAGGTGAATTTTTAACGATGCTTGGCCCATCTGGTTCGGGCAAAACCACCTGTCTGATGATGTTAGCTGGTTTTGAAACAGCAACACATGGCGACATTATGTTAAATGGTGTTTCAATCAATAACATACCGCCGCACAAACGCGGAATCGGGATGGTATTTCAAAATTACGCGCTTTTTCCACACATGACAGTGGCAGAAAACTTATCCTTCCCCTTGGAAGTTAGAAAGCTTGAGAAGTCGGTTCGTGAAGAAAAGGTTGCGAGAGCACTTGATATGGTTGAAATGGGCGGGTTTAAGGGGCGACGTCCAGCACAGTTGTCTGGGGGCCAACAACAGCGCATTGCCCTGGCACGCGCGCTCGTGTTCGAACCTGAATTAGTTTTGATGGATGAGCCGCTTGGTGCTTTGGATAAACAACTTCGTGAAAAAATGCAGTTCGAAATAACGGCACTTGCACATCGTTTGGGAATAACAGTCGTTTATGTCACTCATGATCAGACAGAGGCCTTGACGATGTCAGACCGAGTAGCAGTGTTTAACGATGGCCGTATTCAGCAGTTAGCTACTCCAGACCAGTTGTATGAAGAACCGGAAAACAGTTTTGTAGCACAATTTATCGGCGAGAATAATACTCTGAACGGGGTTGTCAAAGAATTGAAGAGTGGTATTGCAACAGTCAAACTGGATAGTGGTGATATTATTGACTGTAAACCCGTTAATGTTTCCGAAGTCGGCGAGCGAACTCAAGTTTCCATAAGACCAGAAAGAGTAGAGCTTAATAAAAGTAAGCTTCCAAAAAAAGCGCATACTCTGACGGCTGAAGTTTTGGAATTTATTTATATGGGTGATACTTTTCGTACCAGACTTAAGGTAGCTGGTAATGAGGACTTCATTGTAAAAACAAGAAATTCGTCTAATCAAGTGCGGCTGACACCTGGAGAGAATGTTGAGATAGGTTGGTCACCCGAGTGTTGTCGTGCTTTGGATGCATGAAAAGGAATTGGTTTAGCGTATTCATTTTGAATATAGCTTTTGCAGTATTGGTTTATTTGCCCGTCAGGCTGATACTGTTTTCTTACAACGGGTAACATGGGAGAAGCTAATGAACTTCACTAAAACAATTATGACAACTGCGTCAGCAGCATTGATTTCTAGTGCTGCTTTTGCTGGAGGTCACATGTCAATGGAAATGACAATTGTGTCTTGGGGTGGCGCTTATTCTGCGTCCCAACTTAAGGCATATCACGAGCCTTACTCTGCCAAGACAGGCGTAACGATCCTTAATGATGACAGCTCATCAACTGCTGTTGCGCAGCTGAGAGCGATGAATGAGGCTAACAATATCACATGGGACGTTGTTGACGTTGAAGCTGCTCCAGCCATGCAGCTATGTGACGAAGGTTTAGCGCTGGAGATTGATCCAGATACTATGCTTGCACCAGCGCCAGATGGAACACCGGCATCTGAAGATTTTGGGGATATGCTTGTTTCTGAGTGTTTTATTCCACAAATCGTGTATTCAACTACTTTTGGATATAGAACAGATCTCGTAGGAGATACTCCTCCAGACAATGTCTGTGCTGTTTTTGATACCAAAACATATCCAGGCAAGCGTTCTCTCTTTAGTGTTCCGATCAATCAGATGGAGTGGGCCCTACTTTGTGATGGCGTAGCTAAATCTGATATATATGATGTACTTGCGACCGAAGAAGGCCAAGATAGAGCACTTGCTAAGCTCGATACAATTAAAGACGACGTTATTTGGGTTTCCTCTGGCTCTGATACTCCTCAGTTACTTGCTGATGGTGAGGTAATAATGGGCGCTACTTATAATGGGCGTCTATTTTCTTTGATCGAAGAGCAAAAGCAACCTGTTGCGATGATTTGGGACGGTCAGGTTATGGACTTAGATGGTTGGATTATTCCAGCAGGTCTTAGTCCTGAAAGACAAGCACGCGCATTGGATTACGTCATGTTTGCAACAGACACTCAGCGACTTGCAGATCAGGCGAAATATATCAGTTATGGTCCTGCTAGAGCATCTTCAGCACCGTTGGTTGGAAAGCATGCTGATCTTGGTATAGATATGGCGCCACATATGCCAACTGCACCAGAAAATCTATCAAGAGCTTTTTTGATGAATTATGATTTTTGGGCGGATTACAGAGACGATCTCGATGCTAAATTCCAGGCATGGTTAGCAAAATAACTCGTTAATATTTTAGAAGGGCCAATTGGGCCCTTCTAATCACAAAATTTAACTAATATTTTAACACTCCTCATGGGCCTTTTATGGTTAACAGCTCACCCAACAGCATTCTGTTATCAGCAGACGGTACTCCTTTAAAGAAAAGCTTAAGCCGTTCCCTGAGACAACAAAAAATACGAGCGTTGTTGCTAATTTCGCCCTTGCTCATCTTTATTCTAGTCGCATTTATTATGCCGATTGTTTCCATGCTTTCGCGTTCGGTTGAGAATGACTTAGTTTCTCAAACTTTGCCTGCGACGGTTAGTGCAATACAGTCTTGGGATGCTCTGAGTGGCGAATTGCCAGATGAGCTTGTTTATAAAGCTTTTGCACAGGATATTCAGAATGCGGCTAAGGCAAAAGTTCATACTAAGGTTGCATTGAGGCTCAACTACGAAAAGTCCGGTATTGCATCACTATTTAAGAAAACGGCAAGAAAAGCAAAAAAGTGGGATATCGAAACTGACGGTCCATTTAAAGAAAAATTAATTAAAGTTCACAAGGGGTGGGGTGAAGTTGAAGTATGGCAAACTATAAAAACCCATAGTCCGCGTTATACATCGGGATACTTTTTAAATGCTGTCGATATGCGTAAAACAGTAGAGGGTGCAGATTTTCAGCCTGAAGATAAAACCATTCTAATTAAGCTGTTTCAACGTACTCTTATTATGTCTTTGATAATCACATTTTCATGCATACTGCTTGGTTATCCAGTAGCGTGGTTACTTGCAAATTTACCAATGCGGCAGGCAAACCTGCTCATGATACTAGTATTATTACCTTTTTGGACATCCTTGCTAGTACGAACGTCAGCCTGGAAGGTCATGTTGCAGCAGCAGGGTGTGATAAATGATATTTTAGTGCAACTCAGTCTTGTTTCCGATGACGCTCGCCTGATTATGATAAATAATGAGATTGGGACTATCGTTGCCATGACCCATATTCTATTACCATTTATGATTTTACCAATGTATTCAGTTATGCAAACAATCCCACCAAGTTATTTGCGCGCAGCAAAGTCATTGGGCGCAACAAACTGGACCGCTTTTTGGAGGGTATATTTCCCCCAGTCTATACCTGGTATCGGAGCTGGTTCTATTTTAGTTTTTATTCTTGCTATTGGTTATTACATAACACCTGAGATTGTAGGTGGTACCAAGGGTGTCTTCATATCTAACCGCATAGCTTACCATATATTGAAATCTTTGAATTGGGGACTGGCAGCCGCCTTGGGCACAATACTACTTGTTGCCGTTCTTATCTTATATTGGACTTACGATAAGATTGTCGGGATTGATAATGTGAAACTAGGTGGATAGCAATATGAGTGACCCTAAAATCAGCTTTATGAGCCCGTTTGTATTTACCCTTATTTGTATGGCAATGATGGGAGGTTTAATTGGGTTAATTGCCGGTGTTGCTAACGGATCTGGACCCCTCGGATTGATTTCTGGCGCTTTATTTATGTTTTTGATTAGTTTTCTAGCGATCTTTTCTCGTCAAAAAGAGTCAATTGTTCGTTACAGTATTTGCTTTTTTCTTATCATATTTGGGTTTCTTTTTATTGGAATTATTGGAGTATTCTTAGGACTTATATTAGGTTGGTTTTCAGGTTGGTTCTTGTACTGGCTTCATTTGAGAAGATACAGAGCAAAGCTTCAGCCATATTTATCGGCCGGTCAGGTTTTATGGCACTATGCCTTTAGAGTGATATGTGGGGTGATTTTTGTATTCTTAATAACTCCAATTCTTGTTGTGATGCCCTTATCCTTTAATGCGCAAGATTTTTTCACTTTTACTCCTGAGATGCTTCGGTTTGATCCAGATGGGTATTCTCTCAAACATTACAAAGATTTTTTTACTAATAATGAATGGCAGCGGTCGTTTAAAAATTCATTATTAATTGCTCCTGTAGCAACTATCATTTCTGTATCTCTTGGAACCCTTGCGGCTATTGGGTTAAGTCAAAGTCACGTTCCGTTTAAAAGGGCAATTACAGCTATTTTAATCTCACCAATGATTGTCCCCTTGATTATCTCTGCAACGGGCATGTTTTTCTTTTATTCTCACGTTGGAAACTTTCTTGAAGACAGGATAGGGTTTGATAAAAATTTTGTAGGTTATGTCAAAGTAATTCTCGCTCATAGCGTCCTTGGTATCCCATTTGTAATCATTACCGTAACCGCAACTCTCGTAGGGTTTGATAGTTCGTTGACCAGGGCTGCCGCTAATATGGGCGCTGATCCAGTTAGGACATTTTTTAAGATACAAATGCCTCTCATTTTGCCGGGTGTAATATCTGGAGGCCTATTTGCTTTCATAACCTCATTTGATGAGGTTGTTGTAGTGATGTTTGTTGGCTCTACAAATCAGAAAACTTTACCTTGGCAGATGTTTACAGGATTGAGAGAACAAATAAGCCCCACTATAC
>LUQC01000077.1 GCA_001627925.1 Rhodobacteraceae bacterium REDSEA-S34_B6
ATTATAAACAGGTTTTTTACTGTTAAGCTTGGATAATATTAAGTTTTTGCAAGGTTTCGGGATGACTGAGAGCGGCATGAGTTTTTGGGCTTCACTTAATGAAGAGACTTGTGTTCCAGGGCGTGCTGGTTACCCAGTAAATGAATTATATGAGGTCAGAATTGCTAATCCTGAGAATGATGAAGCTCTGCCTGTAAATAAAGTTGGAGAATTACTAATTAGGCCTAAACACCCAGGAATTTTTTCAGCGGGTTACTATAAAATGCCAGAGAAAACTGTCGAGGCTTGGCGAAATTTATGGTTTCACACTGGGGATGCATGCCATTTTGACGAAAAGGGAAGGATGCATTATTTTGATAGGATAAAGGACTGCATTAGGCGTAGAGGTGAGAACATTTCTGCTTTTGAGTTGGAACAAGTTATTAATTCATACCCGCAAGTAGATGAAAGTGCAGCAATAGGGGTAAAAACAGAAAAATCAGGCGGTGAAGATGAAGTCCTCGTTTGTATTGTTAAAAATAAAGAAGACAAAATAGATAACGATAAATTTCTGCTATTTTGTCAAGAAAAGTTACCTCGGTTTGCTGTTCCAAAGTATATCAGGTTTGTAGATAGTATCAGAAAAACTGGGTCTGGGAAGTTAAGTAAGGTAGATGTCAGAAAGGAAGGCCTAACAGATGACGTTATAATGCTGACTCCTGATCGTTAAGTGTAAATTAGGCTTAAAAGACAAAGAAAATCAAAGCAGCGTTTCTGACTTAGATTTATTTTCAAGAGCTTTGTATTGGTCATTTTGTAAAGCACTTTCACTTAAAATTAGGGCTTTTTTCATCGGTGACCCCTCAATGCTCACGCGAAAATGCTTTATCTCATTTACAAAGATTTCCTTTTCCAAGAAGAGGGCATTGCGTTTTGTTCTTGAATATAGCCTCTGACCGACATTATAAACAGGTTTTTTACTGTTAAGCTTGGATAATATATATTTGAATACTGCCACTATAGCCTCCGTAAACATTTCAGGCCTTTTTTATAGAGGGCTAGTGACCGACCTCTTTCTACACGATACAACAAACCGGCGTTTTTTCAAGCATTTTTAAAGGACTAGTTCAATAATTGAATGAAAATCGGGCCTCAATTGTAAAGCTCGGCACAAAAAAGGTTGTTGCTATTGACAAGGGCTTAATGAAACGGGTAGCCTTACTATAAACAAATCTTGGTCTTTAACGTATGACCTAAAATGGAAGGAAAGAGATATGTATAAATTTTTGATGTCAACTGTCGTTGCTGGCACCATGGCTTTAGCCACAAATGTCTACGCGGCATGTGGATCAATTTCTATGGCTGATATGAACTGGCCATCAGCTACACTAATGGCAAATGTCGATAAAATTATCCTTGAAGAGGGCTATGGCTGTGAAATCGAAATGGTTGCCGGTGCAACTACTACGACTTTTGCGTCTATGAATGAGAAGGGTCAACCTGATGTTGCTGCCGAATTATGGATAAACGCCGTAAGGGAACCACTTTTCAAGGCAATGGACGAAGGAAGATTGCATTCAGCAAGAGAAATGCCAATCACTGACCTTGGAGAAGGATGGTGGGTTCCAGATTACGTGCTCACAAAGAACCCAGGTCTAAAGACTGTTTTAGATATTCTTGAAAGACCAGATCTATTCCCGGCAAAAGAGGATCCTTCAAAAGGTGAATTCATTGGATGCCCTGCAGGATGGGGTTGCCAACTTTCAAACATAAACCTTTTTAGAGCATTTAAAATGGAAGATAAGGGCTGGATCTTAATTGACCCAGGTTCACAAGCTGGTCTTGATGCATCTATGGCAAAAGCTGTGCAAAGAGGAGATAACTGGTTTGGGTACTATTGGGCTCCAACAGCTCCTATCGGAAAATTTAATATGCAGCTTGTTCCGTTTGGAGTTCCCTTTGCTGGTGCAGAGAACTGGGATGGTTGTATTGCAAAAGCAGAACAAGACTGTGCTGATCCTAAGCCATCGGCTTGGACTAAGTCAGAAGTTCACACTATTGTGACTACAAACTTCAAAGAGTCTGCTGGCGCAGATGCTATGGGTTATTTTGCGAAACGTATTTTTCCAGGTCCAATAATGAACAAAATGTTGGTATATATGGAAGATAACCAAGCTAATGGTCCAGATGCAGCTGTTGAGTTCTTAATCGAATATGAAGATGTATGGACACCTTGGGTGTCTGCAGATGTTGCTAAGAAGGTTAAGGCATCTCTTTAAAGATATAATTTTATTTAGGTCGTCTCGGGTAACTGAGGCGACCTTTTTTTTAATTTTGTTAAAAAAGGGTCCCTAATGGATTGGTTGGCAGAGTTTCCAAGCTTAGGCAAACGAGACTTAAGAGATTTGAAAAAAGGTATTGATGGATCTTTTAGAGAATGGTCTAGGTCAAATGGAGATGCTATTGAAGCATTCTTTGATCCTCTTTATTTCTTCTTAGTGTGGTTAGAAAAACTCCTAATAGCTACACCATGGCCAATAATACTTATAATTGTTGCGGGGCTTGCCTATCTTGGATCTAGAAGCTGGAAGCTAGCTTTAGGATCTGTAGTTTCTTTTATGTTAATTGGTTATTTTGGAATGTGGAAAGATATGATGGCAACTATTTCATTAATATCTGTCTCTACACTCATTTGTATAGCCGTCGGAATCCCAATTGGAATATTAATGTCGCGCTATGATCGTGTGCAAAGTGCTATTACGCCAATTTTAGATTTAATGCAAACTATTCCAATCTTCGTATATTTGTTGCCTGTGGTAATGCTTTTAGGAATTGGAAGAGTGCCAGGCTTGATAGCTGTTTGTGTATACGCGATACCTCCAATAATTCGTTTAACTAATCTAGGCATTAGATTAGTGGATAAAGAAATTCTTGAGGCTGCGGATGCTTTTGGTTCAAGTTACAGACAAAAGCTCTTTTCGGTTCAAATCCCATTGGCGTTACCAAATATTTTTGCTGGAGTAAACCAAACTATCATGATGGCGCTTGCAATGGTTGTTATAGCTTCAATGATCGGTGTAAAAGGGTTAGGTATGCCGGTTCTGCAAGCTGTTCAAAATCAATATTTAACACTCGGCTTGATGAACGGTTTAGCAATTGTCGCGTTGGCAATAATTTTTGATAGGGTATCACAGCGATACGGACAAAGACTTCAGGCTCATCGGTACGGAAAAGAGCATGAGTAAAACGAAGCTTAAAATAGAAAATCTCTATAAAATTTTTGGTCCTAGAGGTAAATCTTTTATAGATCCTGTAAAAGATGGAATGTCAAAACAGGAGCTATTGGATAATCATAGTCATGTCCTTGGACTAAACAATATTAATTTAGATATTCCTGAACAAAGAATACAAGTGATTATGGGATTATCAGGCTCTGGAAAGTCAACTCTTTTGCGGATTATCGCAGGCCTGCCTGTGGCAGCTAAATTTGAAGGACAAGTCAAGGCGGATGATCAGCTTGGCCTTAGCGGTCGTATTGGCTACATGGCCCAACAGGACTTGTTGTTAAACTGGGCGACGGTTCGAGACAACATCGCGCTAGGTAGCCGGTTGCGTGGCGAGGCATGCCCGCTAGATAGGATATCTGATATAATC